>JANMVX010000303.1:0-17766 GCA_031393505.1 Hyphomicrobiaceae bacterium
CGGTGAGCCTGCAACCGCTCATCTATCCCTATTGGCACCAGCTCAACGCCCGCGACCGGCTGAGTGAGGCCGACCTGCTCTTGCTGGCGCCGCACCTCGCCAAAGCGGGCGGCGCCGCGTGACCGTGGCGACGCCGACGGCTCTGGCAGTTACCGTTTTTCTACCGCTGCTGGCCCTCAAGCCCGATGCCCTTACTGTTAGTCTTCTGGCGCACCCCTTGTGAGTACCCGGGGTTCGCAGTTTTGTTCAATGTGGCGCTCCCTAGGAGGGCAATGCTGGCTTCCAAACGTCGCGAAAGCTGTTGATTTAAATCATTTTTCTAATGAGCCTTCGATCCGTTTGCTGCGGCGTTTGTTGCCTATTCAGCATGGGTGTAGGCGAACATGTCGCACCCGATACCCTGCCGCACTGAGAGATGGAGACCAAAGGCGATCAAGCCACGTATAGAGGAGAACAGGAATTCCTCAGGCATGGGTGTATTGGCGCTGGAGTATCCTCCCAACCTCAGCGTCCGTAGCGACTCCGCGAACGTCGTTCATATACAAGAGCTGCCATCCTCCGCAGATGATCGGCGGCGAATAGCTCACCGCTGACTCATCTATCGCGTAGACATTCAGATATCTGTCTTCTCAGCAATCTCGATGGCGTCATCAACCTCGATGCCGAGATAGCGAACGGTGCTGGCAACATTGCTGATGCTCAACACTCCTGTGGCAAATGTGGCCGACGCGGGCACTAGCACCGTGTGCGCCGCAACAAGTCGCCCACGATTTTGTTCGGGGACTAAGCCCGCTTGCCCCCCGCAACCGATATCGTTCTCATCGGCGTGATGGGCCATCTCCGAGATCCCTCGCTCTGATGGTGTCGCTCCACTATGATGAGCCTCGCACCACGTTCGGAGCCCACCCATGCCCCGCTTCGTCGCCGTCTACGCCATGAAGCCGGAAGACCTCGCCGCCTTCCGCTCGCACCCCAAATCCGAGCAGGAGGCAACCGACAAGGCCGGCTTGAAGGCGTGGGAGGAGTGGGGAAAACGCAATGCAGCCGCCATTGTCGCGACCGACGTCATGGTGGGCAAAACCAGGCGCGTAACCAAAACCGGCATCGTCGATGCGCAGAACCAGATCGCCGGCTTTCTGATCGTCGAGGCTGCCGACATCGCCACGGCCGCCGGCTCTTCCAGGATCACCCGCACATCACCATCTTCCCCGGTGACGGCATCGACGTCATGCCCGACGTAACGGGACGGCCAGAGGACGAGCGGCCATGAAGCAAGCAACAGACAGGTCCACCGCCAACTGGCGCCGCCTGTATGCCATGCCCGTCCCGAGCGTCTATCCGTCCTATGTTGCCAAGGCGGAGAAGAAGGGTCGCACCCGGGCCGAGGTCGATGAGATCTTCCGCTGGCTCACCGGCCACAGCCAGACCTCGCTCGAAGCCGAGCTTGAGAACAAAACCAGCATCGAGGACTTCTTCGCGCACGCGCCGAACCTGAACCCGTCACGAGCGTTGATCACCGGCGTGGTTTGCGGCGCGCGTGGAGGAGATTCGGGAGCCAATGATGCGAGAAATCCGCAAGCTCGACAAACTCATCGACGAACTCGCCAAGGGCAAGCCGATGGAAAAGATCCTCCGCAAATAGCCGCGCGCCGGACTGGCCCTGGGGTCAATTGCAGTCTATCGAGCGAAGCGTTTGCCAACTAATTGGTTGCTCCCCATCCCAAGCCAACTGTATTTGGCGCAGAGCGAAAACGCTGACGGGATACTCCGTAAAGCTGCCGACCTGCAGCGCAACGGTGTTGAGGGCCACTTCCGGACCAAGCCGGTCGAATTGATCAGTATGCGGTATTCCTGCTCGCACTGTCCAAGGCGGGGGCGGTGGTGATGGCCGCCTGCCTAGACAGGCTGCGGCGCTAGGGGCAGCGCGGTTGTGGATTGTGACTTTAGTGAAACGCTCCGACTCGGCGGGCCGCATTAGCTTCGATAGAAGCATCGGCGCGGCGGCATCGGTCCCGATTGCGCTTTATGCTCGATCTGGAGGCCTCATGCTCGCGATCGCCGATGGACTTCAGCACGTTGAAACTGGCGCCAGATCTGCTGACTCTTTGAGCCGAGAGGAATTGCTCGCGCGTTACCGCCATTTCCGCGAAATCGGCAAGCAGCACCATTCCGCGGTGATCAAGCTCCTCACCAAGGACGCCATCCTGTCCCAGGCCAAGCGCCTGGGAATGGCGCGAGGAAAAACGCTGGTCGCTGGCAGTATGGACGAGCTGAACTTTGCGTTCGACCTCGCGATCTACACCGCGCCGAAGGATCGCACTCGCATGATCGATCGTTTCGCCCGAGTGGCGCAGCAGGCACCGGGTTCCAACGAAGCCGTCATGCTCGAAGCCATGCGTCAGGCGCGCTTTGCCGTCATCCTGTGCAAGGGACGCCACCCCGTCGCTGGGCTCGTCATGCTTGACGTATTTCGCAATGTCGAGTGCAGGCTGATCGACGAGGGCCTCGAGAGTTCGTTCCCCGAAGGCGCGATGCTCGCCACACGGCTCTATGCGCTCGACGGTTTCGTGATGACAGCTGGTGTAGGCGTGCCTTGCGACCGCGAACTCATCGAGGATGCCTATTCGGATACGCCGTTGTTGCACCGGATGAAGGCCGAAGAGATCATCGATGACCGTCGATTCGCTGAAGCGCTGTTCCGTCTCGCGCTTGAGAGCGAACTCATGGAGCATCTCACCTTCGAAGATTCGGTGTCTAAGCGGGCGTGACCGACGCTTGCCCCTCGACCTTCTCCGCTCTTATGCCGTTGACAGCTTGTTGCAGCCACGAGACCATCGCAGCCATACAGGCTTGGCGGCAATTGCGCGCGACGCTGAGGACGGGCTTGATGCGACGTACGTCTCGCAAATGGAAGGAACTGGGCAAAGCATGGAAAAAAAGCGACCGATTCGCTCAGAGCCTGCTTGGCTCGACCCACGCAATGATCGCAAAATCCCATACACGGATGCTGAGCTGGATCGGCTGGCAGACGACCAAATCGCCATGATGGCGGACACGGCGGCTTGGCGGGATCTCGTCGCTGAATTCGGAAAGCAGCGAGCCAGGGTGACCGTCAGCCAGCGCCTGGTAGGTCGAGACCCGAACAGCCTCATCAACTGGGAGCCCGGTGGCCCCCTGCACTGATCTGCGATTATGCGGCTCCCGAACCAGGTCGGCGCGAGGGCGACCAAGTCCGCAAACTGAGCGATCGCGGAGGTGTGTGTCGAGCTTCACCCGGGGTCCTCGGCGATCACCCGGTTATCGGGCCCGCCGCCGCCGATGCGCCCCACGCACGGCATTGTCTGTCTTGGCCAGATCGAACTTGCCTGGGTGAAACCGCCCGCCACTCCATACCTTCATCTCGCGCTGCTGCTCGATCTCGTCGGGCTCGGGTGTCAGCAGCACTCGCAGGAACTCAGCGTAACCGTGTGGGCCACCGCAGTCCTCCGGTGGGCACGCTCGCGCGCCTTCGATGCAGCTTGCCGCCTTCGGCGCAGGCTTCAGCGAGACCCGCTTTTCGAACTCGATCGCATGCACCCAGTTGTCACCGTAGTCGTAGACGTACTCGATCACCGGGCCTCCGTCGTCACCATAGCCAAAGTCGAAGTCGCGCAGCATGACGTCGATCGACTCGAACGTGCGCGGCTCAGCCTTGTCGACGCTCACTTCTTCCATCAGCTCGGCGTCACCGTATCGAAGCCCACCGACATTGAAGTGGTGCAAATGGTAGTCCTTCCACCCGAACGCCGACTGAATGATGTTGTGCAACTGCGCCAAGTTGAAAGTGATCGGGACGATCAGGCGCCGCCAGACGGACGGCTCGATATCAAGCACTGTCACCCGCAACTGCACCGCATTGGGATCCTCGAACATCAGCCGCGGCATGGTCTCACTCGTCATGGCAATACCCCTACCTACTCATCGGCGAACCCGAGCAGGAATCTGCCCAACGCTCGTCCGCTGGCCGTGCGCGATCCAGTACGAGCCAATGGCAGTCACAGCCTCGGGAATGTGTCGCCAGCCGTCGCCGATCAATCTTTGTTGGCTGGCCTTCGCCATCGCCAAGACCGGCGCGCTGACGGTATTGCCGTTCGCATCTCGGCAGAACACGAAGATCGGCATCAGCAGCATGCTCGACGGGCTGCTCACAAGAGACTGCCAAGCCGAGGCATTCAGTTTGATTGCACCGAAAAATCCGTCTGCCCAATCGGCGGCCACGACGATGCCGGCGTCGGTGCGCCTGAAGATCGGCGCATAGCTTTGCCCGGTCCGGCAGAGCGCGTCACGCACATCGTCGTGACGTGCAACGATGGCAGCAATTGCAGCCGCGCCGGCGTGATCGCCATTGCTTCCAGGCAACGTCGCACCAAAAATCTGTGAGAGCCATCGCGACTGAGGCACCAAATGTGGGCCAACGATTGTCGCGGCGAGAAAACCATCGATGAACGAGACGCCCATGCGCTCAATGCGCGGGTCAGGATAGGCATCGAGGTATTGTTCGAGATCTTCGAGCGACATAGCCGACACGGCGGTGCGCTCGGGTCTCGTTGCCATGGTGATGCCCGTCTCCGCCAACTGCTGCATCGATTCGTTCAAATCAGGATAGCGCGGTGCGAAGTTGGATTGCTGAGCAGCAAGCACGATATCCACTTCCTCTCTCCGCGAATTCGCAGTGCGCGGGCAGCCGGGAAGCAGGTATTCCGCACGTAATCCCAGCCCCAGACGTTCCTGGCGGGTCAGCGCGTGTCGCAATTAGACAAGGCGGCTCGTTCGAAATTATCAGGTTCTGGTGTCCGCAGGTGGAAATCGCTACAGTTCGGCTCAGGCGGGCGGGCGGATCGACGCTCAGGACCAATGAGGCAAAGTCGCGGGATCGACGGCCAATGCTTGAAGTGCAGTCAACTGCGGACGAACCAGAGCGAATTGGGATCAATGTCAGTATGCCCCATGTTCCCGTTGGAACTGCCGTTCGAACCGTTCGGCAGCCTAAGGCTATTGGATGCCTAGCTGACGGTTAGAAACTTTCCTTGAGTGCTCACCCGCCCGTTCCCCAATGCGTCTTGCGGTGCGGTCCGTGGCGGCGAACGTGCGCTTCGGCGAGCAGGCAGATGACCTCAAAGCCGAACGCTGCGCTCGTATTGGCCGAGATGCCATGGGGATCGTAGGGCGGACACAGCTCGACCAGATCGGCGCCCACCATGTCCAGACCGCGCAGGCCGCGGATGATCTGTACGACTTCGCGCGTGGTGAAGCCGAACGGCTCGGGAAGCTGAGTGCCGGGCAGATAGGTGGCATCGATCCCATCTGTGTCCAGAGTGAAGTAGAACGGCCCATCGCCGATGACGCGCCTGATCTCGGCCAACACGCCGCTGACGCCGAGATCGTAGACCTCGTGCATCGGAATGAGACGCATGCCCGCTTCTCGCGAGAAATCCCAATAGGGGCTGAGCGAACCGCGCATGCCGATCTGGACGCAGCGTTCGGGGTCGATCGCCTCATCAAGCACCGCATTGAGGAACACCCGACAATCGTTGAGGCGATCGCCCTGGAAGGTGCCGCGCGCGGTATCGGCATGGGCATCGATCTGTACCAGCCCGATCGGCTCACCTGCTGCCAATCCCGAGAGTATCGGATGCGTCATGGTGTGGACCCCGCCGACCGAATAGGGCGTGATGCCTCGTTTGCGGAACTCGGCAAAACGGGTCCGGATGGTCTCGACGCACGACGGCACATCGTGCGGGCTGGTAAAGGAGATATCGCCAACATCGGCAACGCTCAGGAGATCGAACGGGATGGTCTTCCAGACATCGTGCACTGGCCCGCGCACCTTCGACCACTCCCGAAACGAGCGCGGCCCAAGCCGGGTGCCGGCCCTGACCGGAGCGCTCGCCTCAAAGGGAATGCCGATGCAGGCGAGATCCACCTCAGCCAGATCGCTGCGCCGTGGTGCGTTGAAGAATGTCATGTCGCCGGCATAGACGTCGGCGAACACCGGGGCGTTTTCGGCCTCCATTCGTTTCAGGAAAGCGTCGACCTTGGGATCGCTGCTTTGTAGGAACTGTCCTTGCGCGAGCGCCTGCAACCGCTCGCGCTTTTCTTTGCTGAACCCAGTCATGATCTGTACACCTACTTACCGGCGTTGGCGTTTCCGGCCAGTGCTTCGAGGATCAGGCGGACGGCCAGGCGGCTGGTGATGCCGTCGTGGTCGTAGGACGGGCTGACCTCCACCAAGTCCATGCCGGCAATGCCCATTTTGCCCAATTCGTAGGCCATTGTCAGCGCCTCGCGCGAGTTCATTCCACCCGGGGTCGGAACGCCGGTGCCGGGCGCGTAGGCGGCATCGATGGCGTCGATGTCATAGGTCAGGTAGACGCCGTCGGCGCCTTTGCTGGCAACGGCGGCCGCTTTCTTGGCGATGGTCTTGGCGCCCTGGTCCCAGATGTCCTCGATCGTGAAGAGCGTGATGCCCTGCTTCTTGATGTAGGCCAGTTCCGACTTCGGGTTCATCCAGCCGCCCGTGCCGACAATCGCGATGCGCTTGGGATCGAAGCCGGCATCGACGGCGCGCGTGATCGGGCAGCAGTGGCTGAGCGGCTCGCCGCCCACATCCATGGCGGTGTCGAAATGCGTATCGACCAGCACCAGGCCGGGTTTCTTGTAGGCCTTGGCGAAGGCGCGCACGCAGGCAATCGTGATCGAGTGGTCGCCACCGATGGTGATCGGCATGGCGCCGCCCGCCAGGATCTCGGCCACCATGGCTTCGGCCCGTTCCATGGTCTTGATGCCGGAGCCTGGAACCACCGCGACGTCGCCGCAGTCGGCCATTTTGTAGTGATCGTTCAGGTCCATGCCGGACGAGGCGTTGTAGAACGAGAACTGGTCGCTGGCTTCGCGGATGGCGCGCGGGCCATAGTTGGTGCCGGTACGGCTGATGCACATGGCGTCCCAGGGAAAGCCGAGCAGCGCGGCCGTGATTTTGGCCTCCTTCAGCTTCTTGGCCTTGGCCGGCATGGGCGGCAGCCGCATGAACGTGCCGTGGATGCCGGCATGCAGCAGGCCGGAGAATTCGTTCTCGTTGAAGGTGGTGTCGGTCATGGCTGGGTCTCGTGATATGGTTGGGGGCAGGTGCAGGTGGCAGGCACTTGATCAGTTCACGTTGTGTACAGCATGCGGTCGAGATACTGGCGGAACTCATCGACGTAGATTTCCAAGGTCCCGTGCAGATAGCCCGGCTCGGCGGCGCCGAACGCCACGCCCGCTTGGACGGCGGCGACCACGCGCTTGTCCTCGTCGGTGGCGGTACGGATGGTGTTCCGGATCGATTCGGCGTAGGCGGACGGGTCTTTCATCTTGGCCATGGCTTGCGGGCTGAACGACAGGCCCCAGCGACCATTGGTGCGCTCGGCCGACTGCGGCTCCAGCATCATCCACCAGACGAAGTTGGCATCGAGCGCTATCAGGGCATTGGGATAGATGCCGATCACCAGCAGGCGCCGGCGTTCATCCGCATCCAGCGCATCGTTGTGCACTTCAGGAGTGTCTTCGGGGCGATAGGGATTGTAGTGGATCGAGAACTGGCTCTCGCCGCGCGGGCCGACCTCGGCAAGGTTGGTCGGATTGGTCGGACCAATCGAGCCTTTGTGGGCGTAGGTGACGTGGTAGCACTCGACGAAGTTCTCGTAGACCAGCTTCCAATTGCCGGCCCACACTTCCTCGTCGAAGGTGTAGCGGTCTTCGTAGCTGTCGAGGCCGTAGTGCGCCAAATGCGCCGCCAGTGGCGCCAGCTTGCTCGCCATCGACGGCAGGTCGCGGCGGAGCGAGACGAAGACGAAACCGAGCCAGACCTCGCAGGCCAGCTCCTTCAAACCCATCTCGTCCTTGCAAGCGCTGCCGAAACCCTTCGGGTCGGTGATGCCGATCAACTGGCCGGTGAGCTCGTAGGTCCAGGCGTGATAGGGGCAGACGACTCGGCTCTTGTTGCCGCGGCCTTCCAGCAGCTTGGTGTAGCGGTGCAAGCAAAAATTGCCGAAGGCGCGGATCGAGCCGTCCTTCTGGCGGATGCAGACGATCGGACGCCGGCCGAGCGTGGCGGTCATGTAGTCACCGGCGTTCGGAATGCTGCCCTGCCGGCCGACCATCGCCCAGTCGCGGTCGAAGACTTCGGTCAGCTCGCGAGCGAACACATCCGGATCGGTGTATTCCTGCTGGCGGGCTCCACGCAGTGCGCCGGGACTTGAATTGTCCTTGGCTGATGTCATGATCTCATCCTGTCTGTGATGCGGGTCCACTGCTGGCGCAGCGAGACGATCCCATTGGGCAGCAGCAGCAGCGTGAACACGACCAGCGATCCCAGGATCAGCAGGCGGAACGTGCCGGTGCTGCGCAGCAGTTCGTTGAGAATGGTGACGATCACGGCGCCCATGACCGCGCCGGGGAAGCGGCCGATGCCTCCGATGGCCAGCATCACCATGACCAGCAGGAAGAACTCGTTGCCGAGGATTTTCGGCGTCACCACCGAGGTGTAGTGAGCATAGAGCGCGCCGGCAAACCCGGTGATGACGGCCGACAGCGTGAAGGCCAGCAGCTTGTATTTGAGTTCGTTGACGCCGAGCGAGCGGGCGAAATGCTCAGAGTCGCGCAGCGCCACAAAGGCCCGGCCGGTCTTGCTGCGCAGCAGGACGAAATAAATGACGTGAACGCACAAGGCTGCCGAGATCAACGTCAGAAAGTACCAGGCGATCTTGTTCTGGGACGTGAACACAATGCCAAAGAGATTGATCGGCGGCACGCCGAACAGGCCCATGGTGCCGCCGCTGCCCAACGCCTTGGTCTGTTGAATGAGGGGCGGCATGGCCAGATGCACCGCGAAGGTGAAGAGGGCCACATACTCGCCCTTGAGCCTCAGGCACGGCAATCCGACCAGCAGACCGACCACACCCGCAATCACACTGGCAGCGACGATGGCCGGCACTGGCGGCACGCCAAGCTTCAAGGCGAGCATGGAGGTGGCGTAGGCGCCGGCGGCAAAAAACACCAGCTGGGCATAATTGAAAACGCCGGCGTAGCCGAGCGCGAGATCCCAGGCGGCGGCCACCATGCACCACAGGAAGCACAAGATGAGGACGTGCTGGATGTAGCTATCGGTGATGACGGCGCCGAGCAGAGCCAGCACGCCGACCACGGCCCAGAAGAGGAGCGGGGCGCGCCACGCCGTGCCGGGGCTCGCTGCCACCTGACTGTCCAATGCCGTTGCCTCAGCCATCGATCGCCCTCACTGTGCCCAGACGCCGAACAAGCCCTGTGGGCGGATCATCAGCACAACAAGCAATGTCAACAGCCAGACCGGCATGGTCCAGCTGGCGCCGATCTGGTAGACCACCAGCGCCTCGACCAGACCGAGAATGAAAGCGGCAACCACCGCGCCGCGCGTGCTGCCGAGCCCGCCGAACACCACGATCACGAAGGCCTTCAGGAACGGCTCCCAGCCACCTTGCGGCGAGATCAGGAAGATCGGCGCCAGCAGGATGCCGGCCAGGCCGGTCAGCACCACCGACAGCCCGAAGGTGAAGGCGAACACGCGGTTGACGTCGATGCCGACTTGCGCGGCGCCCTGCATGTCCTGGGCAACCGCCCGCACCGCCTGGCCAAAGCGCGTCCGATTGAGGAACAATTCCAATAGCGCCACCAGCGCCAGCGCAACGAACACGACAGCGACCCGATAGGACGAAACGACCACGCCCAGGATGGTGACGGTACCCTCGACAAAGGCAGGCATCGGCTTGGCAACCGCGCCGAACAGAATGAGGTTGGCGTTGTCGAGCACGAAGGCGAGGCCGAGCGTGATCATCATCGCGGTCATTTTCCAGTCCTTGCCGCCGCGCAAGGGGCGCACCAGCACGCGCTCGATGCCGACACCAATGACGAACAGGATCGGAATGGCGATCAACACGCCCAGCCAGAGCGGCAGGCCGAGCCAACCGGTCGTCAGCGTCCAGGCAATGTACGCACCCGTAGTATAAAGTGCGCCATGGGCAAAGTTGAGCGTCCGCGCCGTGCCATAGACCAGCGACAGGCCGAACGCCATCAGGCAATAGAGCGCCGCTTGAGCAATGCCGCCGAACAGGACTTCCATGAACTGCTGCACGTCAGCGCCCCTGCCATTGCGTCGCGGCGCCTTGGCCTGCCACCGGTGCCCGGCCCACACGCGCCTCGCCGCCGCTCAGCACACCCTCCTCCAGCCGATAGACACGATCGACCAATCCCTCGATCAACCCCAGGCTCTGTTCCACCAGCAAAATGGTGGAGCCCGCTGCCTTCAGGCTGGCGATGGTGGCGAGCATGCTCTCGACCAGTTTCGGGGCAAGGCCCAGCGACGGCTCGTCGATGGCGATCAGGTCCGGCGTCGACATCATGCCGCGACCGAGGGCCAGCATCTGCGCCTCGCCGCCGCTGAGCGTGCGCGCCAGCTGACCCTGGCGTTCCGACAGCCTTGGGTACAGCTCGAAAACGCGCGCCAGCGTTTCGCGCTCGAGACGGCGGCCGCGCTCCAAAAAGGCGCCGAGCATGAGATTTTCGCGCACCGTCATGTCGAGGAACAGCCGGCGGTCCTCGGCGACGTAGACGAGGCCCTGCTTCACCCGCTGCGGCGCGCTTAGTCCATTGATCGGCTTGCCGGCATACGACACGTCGCCCGAGCGGACCGGCACCAACCCGCAGATCGCCTTCAACAGCGTGCTTTTGCCGTGACCGTTAGCTCCGACAACGCCGACCAGTTCGCCCTTGGCCACCTCAAGCGAGACGCCATGCAGAACGTGGAAGTCGTCGTAGTAGACCTCGATCTGGCGCACGCTAAGCAAAGTTCTGTGACCCCAGATAGATGTCGATGACCTGGGGATCGCGCAGCACAGCGGCGGGTGTGTCGAGGCACAGCAGCGTGCCGAAATTCAAAATCAGCATGCGCTGGGATACGGAAGCAAGCGCCCGAACCTTGTGCTCGACGATCACCAGGGTGAGGTTCAGCGCAGCATGCAGCCGCCGGAACAGGGCGACGAACACATCGACCTCCTCGGCATTCAGCCCACTCAGCGGTTCGTCTAGGAAGATGATTTTGGGCCGCGTGGCCAGGGCTGCCCCGAGCATGATGCGTTTGCGCGTCAAAAGATCGACCTCGCTCGCGCTTTGACGCCTTTGGGCGCTGAGCCCCACCATCTCCAGCACGTCGCTCACATGGCCCCGCTGTACCGTGGCGCTGCCGTGTCCCTGCACGCCAAACACCGCGCCGGTCGCAACATTGTCCTCCACCGACATCGATGAGAACACCTGCGGGATCTGGAACGTCCGGGCAATGCCGAGATGGCAACAGCGATGCGGCGTGCTGTTGGCAATCGACTGGCCCTCGAACTGAATGCTGCCCGACGACACCGGCAGCACACCCGTGCAGACGTTGAGCAGCGTTGTCTTGCCCGCCCCGTTCGGTCCGGCGATACCGAGAATCTCGCCCCGGCGGATGTCGAAGCTCAGACCGTCGAGCGCCTTCAGCGCGCCGAATCGACGCGACACGCTGGCCAGCGTCATGACCGCGGCCGCCGTTGCTGACTGCGTTGGGATTGGATCAAGGCGGATCATGATTGGTCCATCGATCGCCGCGGCGGAAAGTCAGGATTGCTCCCGCCATTCCGCCGGGGCTCAATCGGCCCTTGCACCGGAGGCTACTTCGCCCAGGCGGGTTCGACGAAGTCGGCGGTCTTCTTGTTGCCGATCATGATGGTCTTGAGGACCTTGTCTTGCACCTGGAACAGGAAGGCGGGCTGGGTGGCCTCGCCCGCCGGGATCATAAAGCGGTCGTTGAACTTCAGCGTGCCGGTGAGCCCCTTGAAGCTCATCTCCTTCAGCGCCTTGACCACGGCCGGGTGATCGGACGCCGAGCCGACCTTGGTGACGGCCGCGGCCCACATGTTCACTTCGTCATAGAGCTGCGCACCGATGCTCCAGGCCGGATTCTCTTTGTACGTATCCTGCCACTTCTTCACGAACGCATCGCCGTCGGGTCCGGGAAGCTGCGCCGACAGCGTCATGCCGAGCACACCGTCGACGGTACCCTTGGCGATGACTTCGCCAAACGCCGGAATGCTGGCGGCGTAGCCGGCATTAACCAGGGCGCCCTTGACCGGGTTATCGCGATACTGCTGCAGGAACGTGTTGGTGAGGCCGGTGTCGAGGATCTCGACATGCACCAGCGAGGGGTTGGACGCGCGGATCTTGCTCAGAATGCCGGGCCATTGCACGCTCTCGTAGGGCACTTCCTCGTTGACAACGATCTCCCAGCCTTGCGCTTTGGCGGCCTCGGCCATGGCTTTGGTCGAGCCCGATTCCCACTCATAGGGGCCGTGCACAATGGCCAGCCGCTTGCTCGGGAAGCTGTGGCCGAGCTGCATGATCTGGTCGAACATGATCTTGCCGTAGGCAGATTCGACGTCCGAGGCGTTGAAAATGCTGGTGCATTTCATGTCGTTCATCATCGCAACGACGCTGGTGAAGGCATCGTTGTGAACAAACGGCACGCCCTGCGGGCAGAACGCCGGAATGTCCGGGCCAAAGCCGCCGTAGCCCGTGACGATGAAGTCCGCTTTTTCGCGATCAATCAGATTGGCCGCAGCCGCCTGCAGCTTGTCGGGCGTGAGATCGCCGATATCGAACACCAGCAGCTCGACCTGCTTGCCGAGCACGCCGCCGGCCTTGTTCAAGTCGACGACAGCCAGTTTGATCGCCTTCTCCATCACCCCGCCGTCGCTTGCGAACGGGCCGGTCAGCGGGACCGGCGCACCGATCTTGATGGTATCGGCAGCAGTTGCCGGCGTGCCGAGCCAAGCGCTGCCGGCGAGCATCGCCAATCCAAGCGCGAACCGTCCAAAACGAGATTGCAGGGACATTGAGACTTTCCTCTGTGAGACGCCCCGGAAGATCCGGCTCTTGGCGGCCTGCTCCGGCATGCAGGAGGACATTTGATCATTGTCGGCACACCGGCGCAATGGGGGACAGCGAACGACATACGTTCTCACCATCGTGGTTGCTTGGCTTGTCGGTGTCGACCATATTGGCGGGCTGGGCAATCGGCGCCTGAACAACATCCGTAGAGCCGAAGCCAAAAGCTTGGCGAACCTTGGTAAGGACCACACGCGACATGACCATTGCCGGCATCAAGGACAAGATCGTGCTGGTCACCGGCGCCAGCCGCGGGATCGGTCTTGGCGTGGCGCGCGGTTTTGCGGCTGAAGGCGCGCGGCTGCATATTCTGGCGACCGACGACAAGGTGCACTCTGCCGCCAAGGAGATCAGCGCCACCGGCCACATCGCCGATATAACGAAGGCTGACGATGTCGACCGGGTGATGGCCAGCATCGGGCGTCTGGATATCCTCGTAAACAATGCCGGCCTTGAGCGTGTCACGCCGCTTGATGATGCCAGTGCCGACAACGAGGCCACCTTTCGACGCATCATAGACATCAACGTAGTCGGCACGTTTCTGATGACGCGCGCCGCGGCGGCACGCATGGGCAAGGGCGGCTCGATCATCAACACGGCGTCGGTCTGGAGTCGTGGCAGCGAGGCGCGATTTGCCGCTTACGTCGCATCCAAGCACGCCACCATCGGCCTCACCAAGACCTGGGCGAAGGAACTGGGGCCGCGCGGCATTCGCGTCAACGCCGTTTGCCCCGGCTGGGTAAAGACGGACGCTGCCATGCTATCGCTGAAACACATGTCGGAGAGTTCGGGGCGCAACGAGGCCGATCTCCTGGCCGACATCACCGGCGCACAGATCCTGCCCGGACTGATGGAGCCCGGCGATATTGCCGGCCCCTATCTCTTTCTGGCCTCGGACCTGGCAGCCAACATCACCGGGCAATCGCTAGGCATCGATCGCGGGGAATTCCCGTGGTGAAACCGCTGACGGGCAAACGCGCGCTAGTGACGGGAGCCGCGAGCGGGATCGGCCGCGCGACGGGGCTGGCGCTTCAGGACGCCGGTGCGACCGTGATCGGTTTTGATCTTGCTGCGTCCGACCAATGCTTTCCGGTGCTCGCCTGCGACCTCGCCTGCGAAGCCGCCATCGCCGGCGCTGTCCGTCTCGGTGCAGAGCAATTGGGCGGTTACGACATCCTGGTGAACAACGCCGGCATTCTGCAGGAGCAGCCTCTTGGCGGCATCACGCTGACCCACATCGACCAGATGTTCGCCGTCAACGTGCGCGGCGCCATCCTGGTGACACGCGAGGTGCTGCCACACCTGCACGATGGTGGCCGCATCATCAACATTGCGTCCGAGCTGGCCTATCTTGGCCGTTCCGGGGCCTCGGTCTATTGCGCCACCAAGGCCGCTCTTATTGGCCTCACCCGGTCCTGGGCCCGCGAGCTTGCCCCACGCATTCTGGTCAATGCAGTCGCGCCGGGGCCAACGAACACACCGCTGTTGGGGTTCGATACCTTGACCGAAGCGCAAAAGGCTCTTGAAGTCGCCAACCCATTGGGCCGCATCGCCCGACCCGAAGAAGTGTCTGCGGCTGTGGTGTTTCTCGCCGGACCGGGGGCGACGTTCTTCACCGGCCAGTGCCTTGGAGCCAACGGCGGCGCGGCGATGAGCTGAGTGGATCGATCACGCAATTGTAAGCAATGCAACTTGCAAAGGCGCAAGTCGGGCAGGGCAATTCAATTCATCAAGCCCTGACCAGACGAATGTCACCTGTCGCGAGGACGCCTGCCGCGTGCGCTCGGGCTCAGCGCCACAAGCCCTGGCGGAGTTGCGCAACGCGGCGCTGGCACTCATTCGTCAATCCGGCCAGAAGCCAAGGCCCGCACGAGAAGCCTTCGCAGAGCAGAAATGGAAGGTCAGCCCCGAGTTGTGGTCCAATGTGCGACTGGTCCCGAATCCTATGCCGCACTGGCAGATACGCCCATAGCGCAGTTGCAGCACGAAGGCATTGGCGCGGCACTTGCGATTCTCGGTTCCGCCTTCATGACTAACGGTATTCTTGATGTACCTAAGAGTTACGTGCAGGGCATCATCGATCGCACCCACTGTGCCGGCGGCCTGTTTGTGGCCGGTGAAGTGCAGTCCGGCTTTGGCCGTATGGGCAGCCACATGAGGCGGCACCAACGCCATGGCGTGGTTCCGGATTTCGTCACCATCGGCAAACCCGCGGGCAATGGTTATCCTGTCGGGGCCATCGTCACCCGGAGGGAGATCCTGACGCGCTTTGTCGAGCAAACCGGCCCTTTCTGCTCCACATTTGGTGGGGGCAACGCCGTCTGTGCGGCCGGCCTTGCTGTAATCTGCGTCATGCGCCGCGAAGGGCTGATGGCCAATGCTGGAACGTAAGCGGGCCAGCCACCCCACCTTGACGAGGGGTCACGCAGGCTTGGCAGCGTAGGCCCAGGGCATCAGTTCGCCGATGCGGGAGGCGGGCCAGAGGTTGACGAGCTTGGTCAGCACGTCGGTCAGCCAGGCCAGCGGATCGACGGCGTTGAGCTTGCAGGTTTCAAGAAGCGAGGCGATCATCGCCCAGCCCTCGGCGCCCCGGTCGTGACCGGCGAACAGCGCGTTCTTGCGGCTGAGAGCGATGCCGCGGATCGAGCGCTCGACCGTGTTGGAATCGATCTCGATGCGGCCGTCGTCCAGGAACCGGACGAGGCCGTCCCAATGGTTGAGGCCGTAGCGGATCGCCTGGGCCAGCTTGCTGCCTTTCGACAGCGTCGCCAGGCTCGCTTCGAGCCAGGGTTTCAGGGCCTCGACAATGGGCCTCGAGTGCTCCTGGCGCAGGGCGCGCCGGATCTGCGGCGGCAGCCTACGGATATCGGCTTCGACGTCGTAGAGTTTCTTGATGCGCGCCAGCGCCTCGGTCGCGATCGGCGCATTGCCGCGAGCATAGATCTCGTAGAACTTGCGCCGCACCTGCGCCCAGCAGAAGGCGAGCGTCACGGGGCCGCCAGAACGCGATGGCGCGGCCAGTTGCTTGTAGACGGAGTATCCGTCCACCTGCAGGATGCCGCTGAAGCCGGCGAGCAGTTTCACGGCGTGCTCGCCGCCGCGGCCGGGCGCATAGGTGTAGGCCACCGCCGGCAGGCTCGGTGGCCGGCGCTCGGGAGGCCCGTTCGCCTCTGCGCCGCCACCCCACGGCCGGTCGTCGCGGGCAATCGCCCACATGTAGCCGGTCTTGGTTTTTCCACGCCCGGGATCGAGCACCGGACAGCGCGTCTCGTCGCAGAACAGTTTTGGCGAGGCCAGAAGGTCCTTGACCAGATGATCGTGCAGCGGCTGCAGCTCGGCCGCCGCAGCGCCGACCCATTGGGCCATCGTCGAGCGCTCGATCGCCACGCCCTGGCGGGCGAGAATCTGCGATTGCCGGTAGAGCGGCAGATGATCGGCATACTTGCTGACGACGACATCGGCGACCATGGCCTCGGTCGGCATCCCGCCTTCGATCAGGCGCGCCGGAGCCGGCGCCTGGATGATCCCCGCAACCTCGTTGGCCCCAGTTTTCTCGCAAGCGCGGCAGGCATATTTCGGCCGCCGCGTGACGATCACGCGCAGCAAGGCCGGCACCCTGTCGAGCCGCTTGGATTTGTCTTCGCCGATCTGATGCAGGTCGCCGCCGCAACACGGGCAGCCCTTGCTGTCCGGCTCGATCACCACCTCTTCGTGCGGCAGGTGCTCAAGGTTCTCATTGCGGCTGGTACGGCGTTTCCTGGTGCGCGCGGCCTTCAGCGCCGGGTCGGCTTTGTCCGCTTCTGCGTCCAACTTGCCGTGTGCCGTTTCGAGCTCTTCGAGCGCGAGCGCCAGTTGATCGTCGTTGATGCGCTCGGATTTGCGGCCGAAGTGGGCGCGGCGGATCTCCGCAAGAATCTGCTGCAGCCGCGCGTTCGCAGCATCGAGCCGGGCGTTGGCGGCCTCGATCTTTGCGTTGCGCGCTGCGAGTTGGTCGCGCTCGATACTGATCGTGTCGCGCTCGTCGACAACGGCGGCATGGGCGGCGCGCTCGGCCGCGATCAACGCCCTGAGGGCGTCGATATCGTCGGGCAGCCTGTCGTCCGTATCCATCTGTGTGCGCGCCGTTGTGCCGAAGACCAGCCAGAGCGTTGCTGATTCTGGCCGTTCGCGCAGCTGCGATCGCATGGGTGAGTCGCCGTGTCGCGCGGATATCTCGCCAGCGTGAAGCCGCGCCGCCGGAGCCGAGTGCAG
This sequence comes from Hyphomicrobiaceae bacterium, assembly GCA_031393505.1. Taxonomy (GTDB): domain Bacteria; phylum Pseudomonadota; class Alphaproteobacteria; order Rhizobiales; family Hyphomicrobiaceae; genus JANYHF01. The sequence goes on from JANMVX010000303.1 coordinate 17,272, forward strand.
GGATGCTATCGCGCTCATTGGGTGGCACTCGGACGAACGGTCTCGCGCGGTTCGGCGCGCACCCACGGCAGCCCTTCGAGCAGCGCCGACAATTGCGCCGCCGTCAGCCGCAGCATGCCGTCTTCGATGGGCGGCCAGCGGAACTGGCCGTTCTCCAGACGCTTGGTCATGAGGCAGATGCCGCTGCCGTCCCACCACAACAACTTTACCCGGTCCATGCGCTTGGAGCGGAACACATAAACCGCCCCACAGAACGGATCGGCGGCGAGCGCCTGTTGAACCAGCGCCGCCAAACCGTCAGCCTGCTTCCTGAAATCGACCGGCCTGGTCGCCACCAGCACCTGGATCTCGGCGCCCGCCAATATCATGACGACCTCCGAACAGCGCGCAACACGGCGGCGATGTGCTGGGTATCGACCTGGCCGCCGATGCGCACGATGGCGTCACCGACCACGATCTCGATCGTGCCTGGCAGGCTCGGGGCGCCCGGCGACG
>JANMVX010000317.1:0-28803 GCA_031393505.1 Hyphomicrobiaceae bacterium
ACCTTCTTGTTGCCCTTGCGGACGGTCGTTGCTTCGAGTTCCGCGACGCGGGTCTCGAGGTCGGCGCAGCAGTCGCCACCGAGGTCGGCGGCGCGGGCGGCGGTCGGCAGCGTCAGGCTGCCAAGCATCAGGCCGGCAGCAGCTGCCAGAGCCAGAGTGCTGGTCGTCTTGGAAAGTCCCCCAGTCATATCGATCTCCACGTGAAGTGCTTTTGGGTTCTTCTGGTTCGCGCCTCATGGCGCCTCCCACGTAGGCTTCGACCCTGAGCACATAGCCGCGCTCACCGCCGGAACCGGACGCTACGCACACCACCGAACTGGAACTGAATTTCTTGGCCGGACCTGTAGAAGCGTACTGCTGTATCCTGATGGGCGACCGGCCCAGAACTTCCGTAAAGACGAAAGCAGATACATGCGGCTCAAACAGCGACTCAACTCGTCTGAACCAAGTTGTAGTTGATTGGAAATTGGTTCGTCAAAGTCGCTGTGGGCTTTGGCTGGGGGAAACCATTGACCTTGTTGCGTAATTGTCACGAGCCGATGCGCAAAAGCCCGGAAATCCGCCTCGGGAGGGAAATGGCGGCGCCACCGCTGCGGCGGCGGTTTGGCGGCGGGAGGGGCTGCGAGAGCGGCGTTTTTGGGCAAAAAACGACGAATCGCTAACGAATCACCGGGTTGGAGTCGGTGTCAGGACCTTGTTGCGCTTGGACCGAACCGGCAGTTTGGCGGCAGTCGGGCCTAAGCAACAAGTGCCTGACACCCAGTAGGCTGGACGTATGATCGACGTCTGACGAAGGAACTGGGTGTCAGGCACTTGCGAGCCGCAAGTTCCTGACACCGGAAATCTCGCCTCTTTGCGAGGGGAGAGGAGAGCGCGTCTCGCAGGCGCCCTCTTTGGCGCCAAGAGCCACGCGGTCGGTGAGGGGCAGCAGCTTGCTCCGAAACCTCTCGCCACCGGTAAGGAGCAAGCGGCTGCCCCTCATCCGGCCCTGTATCCTCGCGCGTTGCGCTCGGGGGCCACCATATCCCCCGGAAAAAAGGGGGAGAAGGAAGAAAGGCCGCGAATCGCTAACGAATCACCGGGGTGGGGACATGATGTTCATCGGTGGCGAAGCGATCTGGCGAGGCTAATACTGTGCAGACGATGCCGCCGATGAAAATCGTGTACCCCCTAATCCCATCACACGAAAGCGCACGGCAGAGCGGGGACACGAAGTTCAGGTTCGGCTTGGGGCCTTTGGCGACCTCGACCGGCTGAGCGCTGCCGAACATGAACATCATGTCCCCAGCGCACAGCAAAAGGCCGCTACCCGATTGGACAGCGGCCTGAACAGTACTAGCTAAAACTACGGGGCTAGAACTGCAGCACCATTCCCGCCAGCACCGCATCAAAATGCTGCTTTGGCACCACGTCTGCGGGCGTGGCCACCACCTGGCCCGAGGTCAGCACCAGATTGCCGCCGGCGAGGGCCGTCTCCAGCTCGCTGTGGCGGTAGCCCATATAGAGTGACGAGCCGATGCTATCGATGTCCTGCACCACGCCGGCGCCCCAGACGTGGGCGGCGGTGTTGTTGGCCAGCACGCCAAAGCTGCGGTCGTATTCGCCATAGAGGTTGGTTTCGCCCAGGCTGCTGACGTTGCGGCGCCAGCCGGCCTTGCCGTACCAGTTGGTGGCCGGGCCGCGCAGGTCGATGGCCGAATAGGCGCGCGACCAGCCCAGCGTGCCGTAGAGGCCCGAGCGGCTTTCATAGAGCGAACCGGACATGGCGAGCTTCTTCAGGGTGGCGTGGTCCGTGTCGGTCAGGCCCGTGCCGACCGACTGGCTGCCGTCGGCGTCCGAGCGGTGCGAGACGTCGTAGCCGATACCAGCCTTGGCGCTCCAGGACTCGTGGGTGCGGGAGAAATACAGCGCCACTGCGTGGGTGTCGTCGCCGCCGGCCGAGGCCGCCAGCTGGAAGCCGCCCAGTTCGGGCGAGTAGTAGGCGACGCGCGGCACCTGACCGTCGCTCAGCTCCTGCTGCAGGCCGCCCCAGGTGAGGTCCGCCAGGTTGCCGTTGACGTCGCGCAGGTGGAAGCCGGCATTCCAGGCTCCAGGGTTCATGTTGCTGATCCAGGTCGAGGAGCCGCCCAGGTCCTGGTACCAGGCGCCGTCGGCTGCGCTGTCCTGCAGGCCCAGCTGCAACTTGCCGAAGCTCTTGGAGTCGAGGAACACATAGGTGTCGCGGATATCGACGTTGCTGGTCTTGGGAGCGTGGTCGATCTGGCTGACGTCGCCCAACTTGTTGCCCCAGGGCCGGAGGCTCATGGAGTAGCCCGCCGTCAGGCCGTCGCGGATCTTGCCCGCGCCGCTCAAGTTGACACGCGTCTGGCTGGTGCTGTTGTTGACGACATAGAGGTTGTTGTTGCTGTCGAACATCGCGGGATCGCGCTCGTCATGGCCGCTAAAGCCGTCCGACCACCAGACCACGCCGGCGTTGACCCAGCCCGAAATCTTCATCGAGATCTTGCGGTTGCCGGTTTTCGCCGTGGTCGATTCCAGCGTCGCCACGCGCTCTTCCAGGTCCGAGCAGCAATCGCCGCCAAGATCGGCCGCATACGCCACATGGGCTGGGGCCGCAATACTGAGTCCGGTCGCCAGCACCAGCGAGATCGCGCCGGTTTTGGCCAAGAGTTCCACTTTAAACATGTCCACAATCCATCCATCTGGTTGACGATCCGGGCGATGACGCGATGGCGCGACGCCCCATACGGGGCCCCGGCGCTGGCGACGCCGCCAAACGCCGGGGATCCGAACGCAGGAACACAACTGAGAACTGAGACGCACTGGAACACTGAGCCCCATGAGCAGCGGGGTCTCATGGGCCCATTAAGCTCCCGAGGGCTTAAGGCGGGGTAAAAATTCGAATCATTTCGGGGCGGCGGATGAGCTATTTTTGGATTTGGCAAGTGGCTATCGGACCATGTCCTGGCGCTTCGAGGCTGGCATGCGCCCCGCCGCCAGGATTGCTGCGCTGCACCATCGAATCCGGATTGACCTCCGCCCCGCGACCTGAGTAATTGCTCATCGTCTGGAGCAAAAGCTCAAGCATCCCCTAGGGAGGAAACTAAATGACACTGCGTAAGGCATTTCTTGCCTCGTGCGCGCTGCTCGCATTGGGCGGGTTCGCACAGGCCGCCGACACCAAGCTGACCATCGCCACCGTGAACAACGGCGACATGGTCCGTATGCAGAAGCTGACCGCCGACTTTACCGCCGCCAATCCCGGCATCTCGCTCGAGTGGGTCACCCTCGAAGAGAACGACCTGCGTCAGAAGGTTACCAAGGACATTTCCACCAAGGGTGGCGCCTTCGACGTTCTGACCATCGGCATGTACGAGGCGCCGATCTGGGGCGCCAAGGGCTGGCTGGTCGAACTGAATGGCCTCGACGATCCCAAGGACTTCCTGCCCGCCAACACCAATGGCCTCTCGGCCAATGGCAAGCTCTACGCCGCGCCGTTCTACGGCGAGAGCTCGATGATCATGTACCGCAAGGACCTGATGGACAAGGCCGGCCTCAAGATGGCCGACGGCCCGAACTGGACCGACGTGCGCGCGGCCGCCAAGGCCATGACCGACCGCGCCACCGGCGTGAACGGCATCTGCCTGCGCGGCAAGGCCGGCTGGGGCGAGAACATGGCCTTCCTGACGGCCATGTCGAATGCCTTCGGCGCCCGCTGGTTCGATGAGAAGTGGCATGCGCAGTTCGACCAGCCCGAGTGGAAGAACACGCTGAACTTCTACATCGACATGATGAAGGAGTCGGGTCCGGCCGGCGCTTCGGGCAATGGCTTCTCGGAAAACCTTGCACTGATGCAGTCCGGCAAGTGCGGCATGTGGATTGACGCCACGGTCGCGGCTTCGTTCGTGAGCGACCCCAAGGCTAGCCAGGTCGCCGACAAGATGGCCTACGCTCTCGCGCCCGACATGGGCATGGGTAAGCGCTCGAACTGGCTATGGGCTTGGGCTCTCGCCATCCCGGCTGGCACGCAGAAGGCCGATGCCGCCCAGAAGTTCGTAGGCTGGGCGACCTCCAAGCACTACACCGAGCTGGTCGCCATGAAGGAAGGCTGGGCCAACGTTCCTCCGGGCACGCGCACCTCGCTGTACGCCAATCCGGAGTACATGAAGGTCCCGTTTGCCAAGATGACCTTGGACTCGATGAATGCGGCTGACCCTCTCAACGCCACCGTGAAGCCAAAGCCTGCCGCCGGTGTGCAGTTCGTCGCCATCCCCGAGTTCGCCGGCATCGCCACCAAGACCGGTGAGTTGTTCTCGGCAGCGCTCGCAGGTCAGATGACCGTCGACGACGCTCTGGCTCAGGCTCAGACGTACACGACGGACGCCATGACCAAGGCCGGCTACATCAAGTAGTCTGGTAGAAACGAGGCCCTCTCCGCGTTCGCGCGGGGAGGGCTGACTGATACGCACTCGCGGCCCAATTTGGCGGCGGACAAATCTTTCCAATCATGGCCTTGCTCTGAAACGCCCCTGCGAATGCGGGGTGGCGCAGTGCGAAAGGCGGACCCGAGCATAGGCCCCATGGCTACTCGTCAGGCTCAGGTTGTCGGTAGATGGGCGCTGGCGCCTGCGGTGGCTGTGCTCGCGGCCTGGTCGTTCATCCCTCTTGCGCTGACCATCTACTTCGCGTTCCTGCGCTACAATCTGCAGGACCCGGACAACACCGGCTGGGCTGGCCTCTCGAATTTCTACTACTTCTTCAAGGATCCTTTTTTCCTCAAAGATCTGTTCAACACGCTGGCGCTGGTTGGCGGCGTGATCGTCACAACCGTCGTTGGCGGCGTGGCGCTGGCGCTGCTGCTGGATCAACCGTTCTGGGGCCGCGGCATCGTCCGCCTGCTCATGATCTCGCCGTTCTTCATCATGCCGACAGTGTCCTCGCTGGTCTGGAAGAACCTGATCATGCATCCGGTGTTCGGCCTGTTTGCTGGGATACAGACCTTCTTTGGCGTCCATCAGCCCTTCGACTGGTTCGCGAGGGTGCCGCTGTTCTCAGTTGGCGTGATCGTGGCCTGGCAATGGCTGCCCTATGCCGCGCTGATCTTGCTGACCGCGCTGCAGTCGCTTGACGAGGAGCAGAAGGACGCCTCCGAGATGGATGGGGCGGGGCCGATCAGCTATTTCCGCTACATTGTGCTGCCGCACCTGGCCCGTCCGATCACCGTCGTCATCCTGATCGAGACGATCTTTTTGCTGAACATCTTTGCCGAAATCAAAGTAGCGACCGTGGGCGGCCTTGCCGGCAACCTCACCTATCTGGTGTTCTCGCAGCTCAACGACGCCACCGACGTCGGCATGGCCGCTGCCGGTGGATTGGTCGCTGTCGTGCTGGCCAACATCGTCTCGGCCTTCTTGGTCCGCATCGTCGGCCGAAATCTGGAGGCCTGACCGATGGCGCGCAGGCAAACCACCGCCCGTACCGCAACGTTCACCGTCATCGCCTGGGTGATCGGGCTCCTGATGTTCTTCCCGATCTTCTGGACCGCCGTCGCCGCCTTCAAGACCGAGTCCGACGCCTACTCCCTGCCGCAGAATTTCCTGACCACGCCTTGGACGCTGGAGAATTTCGGCATCGTGCAGGAACGATCCGACTATTTCCGTTATGTGTTCAACACCACCGTCATCGTCGTGCTCTCGACCCTGCTTGGCCTCGCGTTCGCCATCCCGGCGGCTTGGTCGATGGCGTTTGCGCCCACCCAGGAGGCCAGCAGCAAGCTAAGCGGCTGGACGTGGCTCGGCATCATCACGGCCTGCTCGGCAATCTGCTTCGTGGTGCTGTATCTGAACAACTGGAAGGTAAGCAACGCCCTTGTTGGCATCGTTCTTTTGCTGCTCTTTGTGCTTCCCGCGAGCCTTTGGGCGTGGACCCGGCGCACCAGCGATACGCTGCTCTGGATGCTCTCGACCAAGATGATGCCGCCGGCTGGCGCGCTCATACCGATCTATCTGATCTTCAACCGCAACGGCTTGGTGTTCAAGGATTGGGGTTGGATCAATCTCACCTCGTACAGCATCATGGACAGCTTTTGGGGCATGGTGCCCTTGATGACGCTGCTCAATCTGCCGATCATGATCTGGATGCTGTTCACCTACTTCAAGGAAATTCCCGTCGGCATCCTGGAAGCAGCGCGCATGGACGGCGCGTCCTTGTGGAATGAATTGACGCGCGTGCTGACGCCGATGGCTTTGCCCGGCATCGCCTCGACGTGTCTGCTCAACGCGATTCTCTCCTGGAACGAGGCCTTCTGGTCCTTGAACCTGACCAACAAAGCGGCAGCCCCGCTCAGCTTCTTCATCTCGGAATACTCAAGCCCCGAGGGCCAGTTCTGGGCCAAGCTCTCGGCCGCCTCCATCATGGCCATCGCGCCGATCCTGATCGTCGGCTGGTTCTCGCAAAAGCAGTTGGTGCGTGGGCTGACGTTCGGAGCGGTGAAGTGAGGAAGGAAGTAGGGATGAGGTATGAGGGAAGAGGTATGAAAGTAGGTTTTGTGTTTTCCTACTCATACCTCATCCCTCATTCCTCATCCCTTCTAGGAAGTTAAACCATGGGCAGCATCAGCCTCAAAAACGTCTCCAAGTCCTTCGGGGCCACGCACGTCATTCAGGACGTCGACCTGAACATCGCAAACGGCGAGTTCGTCGTCTTCGTCGGGCCGTCCGGCTGCGGAAAATCCACGCTGCTGCGGCTGATCGCGGGGCTGGAGGACCTCACCTCTGGCACGATCTTGATCGACGGCGACGACGTCACCGACGCTGCCCCGGCCAAGCGCGGGCTGGCCATGGTGTTCCAGTCCTACGCGCTCTATCCGCACATGAGCGTGCGCAACAACATCGCCTTCCCGCTGAAGATGGCCAAGCTCGACAAGGCCGTCATCGACAAGAAGGTGGCCGACGCCGCGCGCATCCTGAACCTCAACGATTACCTGGACCGCCGTCCTGGCCAGCTCTCGGGCGGCCAGCGCCAGCGCGTCGCCATCGGCCGCGCCATCGTGCGCGAACCGCGCGCGTTCCTGTTCGACGAACCGCTGTCGAACCTCGACGCAGCATTGCGCGGCACCATGCGCCTGGAAATCAGCGAGTTGCACCACACGTTGAAAACCACCATGGTCTACGTCACGCACGACCAAGTCGAGGCCATGACCTTGGCCGACAAGATCGTGGTGTTGAACGCCGGCCGGATCGAGCAGGTCGGCTCGCCGCTCGAACTGTACAAGATGCCCGCCAACCAGTTCGTTGCCGGCTTCATCGGCTCGCCGACAATGAACTTCATCACCGGCGCCCCCGCGGCCAACCGTCAGGCCGAAACCATCGGCGTGCGGCCCGAACACATCGCCATCTCCAAGGACAAGGGCGAATGGGCCGGCACCGTCGGCGTCGCCGAGCATCTGGGCTCGGACACCTTCCTGCACATCCAGGCCGCCGCTCTGGGCACACTCACCGTTCGCGCGCCGGGCGAAATTGGCGTCGGTTATGGCGACCGCGTGTTCCTGACGCCCGACGCCACGCGCATCCACCGCTTCGATGCCCAGGGAGCAGCACTCAAATGAACCGACTTCAGGGCAAATCCGCGCTTATCACTGGCGCTGCGCGCGGCATCGGCGCAGCGTTCGCGGCCACCTATGTGCGCGAAGGCGCAACGGTCGCCATCGGCGATATCGATATGGTGCGCGCCGAAGCGACGGCCAAGGAGATTGGCCCGTCCGCCTACGCCGTGAAACTCGACATCACAGATCAGGCCTCGATTGACGCTGCCATTGCCGCCGTCGAAAGCCACGCAGGCGGCCTCGACATTCTCGTCAACAATGCCGCGCTGTTCGACATGGCCCCCATCGTGGAGATCACGCGCGCGAGTTACGACAAGCTGTTTTCGATCAATGTCGCAGGGACATTCTTTACACTGCAAGCCGCCGCCAAGTCGATGATCGCGCATAAACGGCGCGGAAAAATCATCAATATGGCGAGCCAGGCGGGCCGCCGCGGCGAGGCGCTGGTCGGCGTCTATTGCGCCACCAAGGCTACGGTTATCAGCCTCACCCAATCGGCCGGGCTCGACCTCATCAAGTACGGCATCAACGTCAACGCCATCGCCCCGGGCGTGGTCGATGGCGAGCACTGGGATGGCGTCGACGCCATGTTCGCCAAATATGAAAACCGGCCGAAGGGCGAGAAAAAGCGGCTGGTGGGCACCGCCGTCCCCCTGGGGCGCATGGCGACTGCTGACGATCTCACCGGCATGGCAATCTTTCTGGCCTCACAGGAGAGCAACTACATCGTCGCCCAGACCTACAACGTCGACGGCGGCAACTGGATGAGCTGATTGCTCTGATTTACCCGCGCCCGGCTTCGCCCTTGCCAGGAGCGGGTCGCTGCATGCTTTTGGAAGCGAGTTACCATGACCATCAAGCTCTCGCTGGCCACGCTCGGCTCCCTTCCCGCAAACGTTGCCGCGCCGAAGTATCAGCGTGCGGATTTGTCCCCCGGCATCGTGCACATCGGCACCGGGAATTTCCACCGCGCCCACCAAGCGCTCTACATGAACGCCCTGTTCAACAAGGGCCTGAACAAGGACTGGGCCATCATCGGAACGGGCGTGCAAGCGGCCGACGTTAAGATGTATGAGGCGCTCACCGCGCAAGATTGCTTGACCACTGTCGTCGAGCAGGAAGCGACGCAAAGCACCGCGCGCGTGTCCGGCGCCATGATCGGCATGATCCGGCCCGGCGACAGGACGGCGCTGATCGAGCGGCTCGCCCATCCCGACACGCGCATCGTGTCGCTCACCGTCACCGAGGGCGGCTATTACATCGATCCAGCGACGGGCGTCTTCAATCCCGAGGCGGCCGACATTGTCCGCGACGCCAAGACCCCGGACGATCCAACGACGGCCTTTGGCCTGATCGTCGCCGGCCTGGCGCGGCGGCGCTACGCCGGGCTGAACGCCTTCACGGTCATGTGCTGCGATAACATCCCGCACAATGGCGTCGTCACGCGCAACGCCGTCGTCGGGCTCGCGGGGCTCAGCAATCCGGACCTGGCCAAATGGATCGAAGCTACCGCCACCTTCCCCAACGCCATGGTCGACCGCATCACCCCCGCCACCACCGACCGCGAGCGCAAGATGCTGGCCGACACATACGGCATCGAGGACCGTTGGCCGGTCTATTGCGAGGAGTTCACCCAGTGGGTGCTGGAGGACAAATTCTGCAACGGCCGCCCGGTGCTGGAACAGGTGGGTGTCCAGTTCGTGCCCGACGTGACACCCTATGAGTTCATGAAAATCCGCATCCTGAACGGCGGCCACGCCTCCATCGCCTATGCCGGCAGCCTCTTGGACGTCCACTACGTGCACGACGCCATGACCCATCCGCTGATTGGCGGCTTCTTCGCGCGGATCGAGCAGGAAGAGATTGTTCCAACCGTCCCCCCCGTTCCCAACACCAATCTCCAGGACTATTACAAACTCATCCACCGCCGCTTCTCGAACCCCAAGATCGGCGACACCATTCCGCGCCTGGCTTTCGACGGCTCGAACCGGCAACCAAAATTCATCGTGCCGGTGATCGCCGATCAACTGAAGGCGGGGCGCAGCATCAAGGGGCTGGCGCTGGAAAGCGCGCTGTGGTGCCGGCATTGCTCGGGCACCACGGCCAGCGGCAAGCCGATTTCCGCCAACGATCCGATGTGGGACCGGTTGCAAGCCAAGGCGCATGAGGCCAAGGGCAATCCGAAAGCCTGGCTGGCGATGGCGGACATTTATGGCGACGTCGGAGAAGCGCCGCAGATGCAGGCGGCTTTTGGGTCGGCGTTGAATGCGATCTGGGAGAAGGGGACGGTGAAGGTGTTGGAGGAGTATGTGGGGGGTCGGGGGTAGCCTCTCCTCTCCCCCTTCTTAGGGGGAGAGGATGTCGCCCGAGCGCAAGCGAGGAAACAGCGACAGGTGAGGGGCAGCCGCTTGCTCCGTACCGGTCTCAATGGACGCCGCACTCGCTGCGCCAAGTCCGGAGCCAGCCGCTGCCCCTCACCGACCGCGTGGCTCTTGCCGCAAAAACGCGGCCGCGAGACGCGGTCTCCTCTCCCCGTAAGTACGGGGAGAGGAGAGTCCTGCGATTGGATTGATGTGTGAGCTGACAAACAGGAGTCCATCATGTACCTGGAAAAACTGAAACTCGACGGCCGCATCGCCGTTGTGACCGGCGCGGGGCAAGGCATCGGCGCGGCCATCGCCCATGCGCTCGGCGAGGCGGGGGCCACCGTGATCGTCACAGACATGAATCCTGAAGGGATCAAGGCCAGCGTCGACGCCCTGACCAAACTCAAAATCAAGGCGCACGGCCTTATGCTCGACGTCACCCGCTCCAAGGACGTCGACACCGTCTGCTCACAGATCGTCAAGACCCACGGCCGGGTCGACATCCTCGTCAACAACGCCGGCATCGCCAAGAGCCTCGTGAAGGCCGAGGACACCACCGACGCGCACTGGCGCATGCACATGGATGTCAACCTCGACGGTGTGTTCTGGTGTTGCCGCGCGTTCGGGCGCGAAATGCTGAAACAGGGCAAGGGCTCGATCGTGAACATCGGCTCGATGTCCGGCATCATCTCGAACAAGCCGCAGGAGCAGGCGTTTTACAACGCCTCCAAGGCGGCCGTGCACCACATGACGCGCTCGCTGGCCGGCGAATGGGCCGCGCGCGGCGTGCGCGTGAACGCGGTGGCGCCGACCTATATCGACACCCCGCTGGCCGCCGGCGTGGTCAATGACTATCCCGAGATGTACAAGACGTGGCTGGAGATGACGCCGATGGGCCGCGTCGGCCAGCCCGACGAAATCGCGTCGGTGGTGCACTTTTTGGCCAGCGATGCGGCCAGCCTGATGACCGGATCGATCGTGCTCGCCGATGGCGGTTACTGCTGCTGGTAGGCCAGGTTCGAAGTGGGTAGATGGCGATGACGGAACGGCCAAAACTGATCATCTTCGATTGCGACGGCGTGCTGGTCGACAGTGAACCCTTGTCGATCCAGGTGCTGGTCGAGACCATGGCGTCGCTCGATCTGCCGTTGACGGCCAGCCAGTGCTATGACCTTTTTCTCGGACGCAGTTTCGCCAGTCTGAAACGCACTTTGCGGGACAAATTCGACCGTGAGCTGACGGATCAGCAGATCGAATCCATGCGGCTGCGGTTGGCCGAACTCTACCGCGAGCACCTTCAACCCATCGAGGGCATCGCGCGCACGCTGGAGCGGTTGACAATTCCCTATTGCGTGGCGTCGTCGAGTTTTCCCGAACGCATCCAGCTGGCGCTCGACATCACAGGCCTCAGCCGGTATTTCGGCGATCACGTCTTTAGCGCCACCATGGTGACGCACGGCAAGCCCGCGCCGGACCTGTTTCTGTATGCGGCCGAACGCATGGGCGTGGCGCCCGAACACTGCCTGGTTATTGAGGATAGTCCAGCGGGGCTCGAGGCTGCGCGCGCGGCGAACATGCGCGCCTTCGCCTTCGTAGGAGGCTCGCACGCGGAGCCGGCCGGCTTGCGCGACATGATCGCCGCCTGGCAGCCCGCAGCGATTTTGGAGCACATGGACGATCTCCCCGCGCTGCTTGAAGGCTTCCCGACCACCAGCGCAACGGCCGAGCCTGACTTGGTAATTGGCGTCGATGTAGGCACCGGCAGCGCGCGCGCCGGCGTGTTCGCCACCGATGGCCGATTGCTCGGCCGCGCCGAACATCCGATCGCGATGCATCAGCCCAAGCCCGATCATGCCGAGCACGACAGCGAGGACATCTGGGCCGCCGTCGGCCTGGCGGTGCGCGGCGCCGTTGCGGCGGCGGGGGCGGACCCAAAACACATCCGTGGCTTGAGTTTCGACGCCACCTGCTCACTGGTGGTGCGCGACGTCAACGCCCGTCCGCTCAGCGTCTCGACCACGGGGGAGGCGCGCTGGGACACCATCGTCTGGCTCGACCACCGGGCCATTGCCGAGGCCGACGAATGCACGGCCACCAAGCACAAAGTGCTCGATTTCGTCGGTGGCGTGATGAGCCCGGAGATGGAAACGCCCAAGCTGATGTGGCTGAAGCGGCATTTCCCGGAGCGCTGGACGCAAGCGGGATACTTCTTTGACCTCGCCGACTATCTCACCTGGCGCGCCACCGGCAGCCTGGAGCGCTCGCAATGCACGCTCGGTTGCAAGTGGACCTACATGGGCCACGGCGGGGACACATGGCGCACGGACTATCTCAAACAGATCGGCATCGGCGATATGCTTGAGCGGGGGCAATTGCCCGAGCACGCCAGTCCGATCGGCAAATCGCTAGGGAGGCTCACCGAAACAGCGGCGCGCGAATTGGGCCTCACCAACGCAACTCAAGTCGGCGTCGGGCTGATCGATGCTCACGCCGGCGCGCTCGGCGTGCTTGGCGGTTACGCCGGCTGCGCGGAAGAAATCGGCCGCCATCTGGCGCTGATCGCGGGCACGTCCAGCTGCATCATGGCGCTGTCGGCCGAGCCTAAGCCGGTGCCTGGCATCTGGGGGCCGTATTTCGGCGCGGTGCTGCCAGAGCTGTGGCTGAACGAGGGCGGCCAGTCAGCCACCGGCGCCTTGCTCGACCATATCATCCGCACCCATAGCGCCGGGCAGACAGCTGACACCGCCATGCACAAGCGCATCGTGGCGCGCGTCATGGAGCTGCGCGCCGCCGCGGGGCTGGACCTTGCCGGACGGCTGCACGTGCTGCCCGATTTCCACGGCAACCGCTCGCCCATCGCCGATCCGCATGCGCTCGGCGTCATCAGTGGGCTGACGCTGGACCAGTCCTTCGACGGTCTGTGCAAGTTGTACTGGCGCACCTGCGTCGCCATCGCGTTGGGGCTTCGGCATGTGCTCGAAGCGCTGAACGCCAAGGGCTACGTCATCGATACGCTGCACGTGACGGGCGGGCACACCAAAAACCCGCTGCTGATGGAGCTGTATGCCGACGCGACGGGCTCAACGGTCATTGAACCGGCGGCCGAGGATGCGGTTCTGCTGGGCACGGCCATGGTGGCGGCGACGGCGGCTGGCGCGTTCGCTTCGCTCACCGACGCGGCCAAGGCCATGCAGCGCGGCGGGCGCACGCGCGCGCCCGATGTCTCTGCGCGCGCGCGGTTCGACAAGGATTACGCGGCGTTCCTGGCCATGCATAAGCATCGCCAGGAGCTGGACCGGCTGGCGTCTACGCCTTAACGGCGCCGCGCGGATCGGGGCCATATTGGTTCGGCCCGTCCTGGCCTTCCAGAACGCCGAGCGAGATCAGCGACCAGAACGGCACGATGTTCATCGGGATCATCCACCAGCCCGAAAAGCCGCGATCATGGCAGCGCTTGACTTGGGTCGCCACGCCAATCCACAGCGCGGCCAGATAGCCGAGCCCAAGCACGGCCATCGATGGATAGTTGAACACGGCTGAGGCGCCGTTCAGTCCATCGGGGTCGGCGGGCGCAGTCGCTTCAGCCGCAGCGGTTGTCACTTCGGGAGTGACCACCGTGAACGGCGGCCCGAACAACAGATAGCCCAGCCCGGCGAATACCATCACCGCCACAATAGAGGCCAGCACGCCGAGCCAAAAGCCGCCGCGGCCGGTGCGTCCAGAAAAGGAGAAGAGCAGGTTCATTTGGGGTACCCTCGGGTTGCGATTCGCAAGCTCACGCTCGAAGCTTACCCGAGCAGCGGCCTGCTCCTCAAGCGAACTCCAGGATCACGCTGTCAACGGGAAGGCTGTCCCCAGGTTTGGCGCGCAGTGTCTTGATCGTACCGTCGCGCTCGGCCTTCAGGATGTTTTCCATCTTCATGGCCTCCACCACGGCCAGCGCATCGCCAGCCTTGACGTCCTGGCCGACTGCGACATGCAACGCTTTGAGCAGCCCTGGCATCGGACAGAGCAGGAACCGCGACAGATCCGGCTTGACCTTTTCCGGCATCAGCCGCGCCAACTCGGCTTCGCGCTCGGTATAGACGCGCGCGGCGACGCTCAAGCCACGGAACGCCAGGTGCACGCCATTGGCGATCGGCCGCACCTGCACCTCCACAGCCTCGCCGCCGACCAAGCCGGTCCAGACCGGTTCGCCCGGCCACCAGGGGCTTTCCACCGCCAGCCGCCGCCGCACCCCGCCGGCCTCATCGAGAAAGCTCACCGTAATCGGCTGCGTGATGTCGCCTTCCACATGGACGCGGATTTCATCGCGGCCGAGCACCACCACGCGCGAGGAGGCGAAGCGCACCTTGCCGCCACTCATCTGCTGCGTGATCTGGCGGCGGCGCGCGTTGGCCAGATGGTCGATGGCGGTGGAGATGGCGGCGAGCGTCTCGCGCTCCTTGCCGGCCGGCGCCTTGGGCATGAAACCGCCCGGATATTCGTCCTTGATGAACGACGTCGAGAGCTTCCCGTCGCGCCAGCGCGGGTGCTGCATCAGCGCGGTCAAGAACGGGATGTTGTGCGCGATGCCCTCGATGACGAAACCATCCAGCGCGCGCGCCATGGCGTCGATGGCGCCGATGCGCGTCGGGGCATGCGTGCACAGCTTGGCGATCATTGGATCGTAGTAGGTCGAGACTTCCGCGCCTTCGGTCACGCCGGTGTCGTTGCGCACCGTCACGCCATCGGCCACGCCTTCGCGCGGCGGGCGGTAGCGCACCAGCCGGCCAATCGAGGGCAGGAAATTGCGATACGGATCTTCGGCATACACGCGCGATTCAATTGCCCAGCCCTTGATCTTCACATCGGCTTGCCGCAGCGACAACTTCTCTCCCGCCGCGCTGCGCAGCATCTGCTCGACCAGGTCGATGCCGGTCACCAGCTCGGTCACCGGATGCTCGACCTGCAGCCGCGTGTTCATTTCGAGGAAAAAGAAGCTCTTGTCCTGCCCGGCGACAAATTCCACCGTACCCGCTGAATCGTAGCCGACCGCCTTGGCCAGCGCCACCGCCTGCTCGCCCATGGCGCTGCGCGTCTTGGCGTCCAGCAGTGGCGAGGGCGCTTCCTCCACCACCTTCTGATTGCGGCGCTGGATCGAGCATTCGCGCTCGCCGAGGTGGATGACGTTGCCGTGCTTGTCGCCCAGCACCTGGATCTCGATGTGCCGTGGGCTCTCGATGTACTTTTCGATCAGGATGCGATCATCGCCGAACGACGATTTCGCCTCAGAGCGCGCCGATCCGAAGCCTTCCTCCGCTTCCTTGGCCGAGTAGGCGACGCGCATGCCCTTGCCCCCGCCGCCGGCCGAGGCCTTGATCATCACCGGGTAGCCGATCTCGCCCGCCACCCGCACCGCCTCGCGCGCGTCGGCGATCTCGCCCATGTGCCCCGGCACCGTCGACACTTTCGCGCGCGCCGCCGCCCGTTTGCTTTCCAGCTTGTCGCCCATGGCGGCGATGGCCTTGGCGTTGGGGCCGATAAAGACAATCCCGGCCGCCGTCAGCGCGAGCGGGAATTCGGCGCGCTCGGACAGGAACCCGTAGCCCGGATGCACCGCCTCAGCGCCGGTCTCCTGGCAGGCTGCAATGATCCCTTCGATGACGAGATAGGATTGCGCAGCCGGCGCCGGTCCGATGGCGACGCGCTCGTCCGCCATCTCCACATGCAGCGCGTCGCGGTCGGCGTCCGAGTAGACAGCCACGGTCGCGATGCCTAGCCGCCGCGCGGTCTTGATGATCCGGCAGGCGATCTCGCCGCGGTTGGCAATGAGAATTTTCTTGAACATTCCGCCCCCGTAGCACCAGCCGAGATTCGGTGCGCGCCACCGGCCATGGTCTTACGATGGCCGGCGGTTGCGGTAAACGGAAAGCACGTAAGTTGGTCACGGATGGTGTGGCGGGCCTTTTCCTCTCGTTACGCTAGCACAAGGTTGTCCAGGGTAACCTCGGACTATCAACCTCGTCATACCCGCGCAGGCGCGCGGGTATGACGAGTACGAGTGGCTACTTCGCCGCAACCGTCTTTGCGCCACCGACATCGCCGGTCACGGCCGGTTTGGCCGCCTGCACCCGTGTCTCATCATCGATATAGGCGATCAATTCGGCGGCGTCGGAGGTCGACAGGCCCAGATTGGGCATGTTCGTTCCCTTGAACTTGGCGGTCAGCTCGGCCAGCGTCTTGTCCTGCGCCCGGCGCATTTTCTCGGGTTCGGAAATGAAGGTCACCAGCCAGTCATGGTCGCGCCGCGCCGAGACGCCGGCCAGATCCGGCCCAATGCGGTCGCCCTTGCCGATGGTATGGCAGGACAGGCACAATTTGCGGTACATGGCCAGGCCCGGCAGCTTCGGCATCGGCGTCTGCACCGACGCCGACGTCGCCGCCGAAGTCGCGAGCGCGACCTGTTGCGGCTTGTCGCGCCAATTGGGGTCCATCGAGTTGATATTCAGCACCAGGAGCGTCGGGTCGCTCATGGCCGAGTCGTGCCCCCATTCGCCAGTACGGTCGTTGCCCAGCAGCACCTCGGCGGTGTGCTCGGATTTCTGCCGGCTGAGTTCGCCCAGCTTGTTGCGGATGTCCTTGATGACCTCGGGACTGCCGGTCAGGAACTGCCAGCCAGCGCCGATATCGAACGGCTCAGCGTAGGCCTTCAGGATGGCCGGCGTGTCGTTCTCGGGATCGATGGTGATCGAGACGAAAAACACGTCACGCCCGACCGCGTCGCCCAGACGGTGGCGCACCTCAGCCAGCCGCGCCGTCGTCAGTGGGCAGAGATCGTGGCATTTGGCGAAGATGAAGCTGATGACGACGATCTTGCCCTTGATGACGTCGTCGTAGAAGTGCAGCGCCTTGCCGTTCTGGTCGTAGACCGTGGCGTTGGTGAAATACTCCGGCCCCCAACGCTTGATGCCGCCGGCCGATGCCGTGCCAGCAGACATCAGTAAGCTGATCGACAGGGCAAGGATGACGGTGAGTCGATTGACAGTTCGCATCGGCGCGTCCCTCAAGTCTACAGGCCGTGACCTCGAATTGTGTGCTGATGGTTATGATACAATTTCTGTGCCAACCGCCGACCTTGCGCAGCTTTTCCCGCGCGGGACGCAGTCAGAGGCAGGCCCGTTTTTCTTCCTCTCCCCCTGCTTAGGGGGAGAGGAAACCGCGTCTCGCAGCCGACCTTTGGGAGGCAAGAGCCACGCGGTCGGTGAGGGGCAGCCGCGTGCTCCGAACCCGTTGCCACCGGTACGGAGCAAGCGGCGGCCCCTCACCTGTCGCTGTTTCCTCGCCTTCGGCTCGGGCGACATCCTCTCCCCCTAAAGAGGGGGAGAGGAGTAGAAAGCGCCGCCCCGTCGCGCCACTGCCCACTGCCTACTGCCTACTGCCTACTGCCTACTGCCTACTGCCTACTTCCCACTACCCATCGTCCAGTCTAGCCGCCGCGGCCCAACTTGGACGGCGCATTGGCGAACTGCGGGTTTCTCGGATCGCCTTCGGGCAAAATCTCTGGCGTCGACCACACCACGCCATCCGGGGTCGGATTGGGCGTGTCCGTGATGCCTTTGGCGTCGGGATTGTCGCTGAGCAGCTGGTAGCGCAGCAGCATGGCGAAGTCTTCATGCACCGTATTGTGGCAGTGGTTCACATAGGCGCCGCCGAATTCGCCGAACTGCACCTGGAACTGCACCTGGCCCGAAGGGCGCAAGCGCCAGACGTCCTTGCGGACCAGCTTTTCGGACGCCGGGATGGTCTTGGCGCCCCGGTTCATCGTGATGCCTTCCTCAAAGTGGAGGTGGATCGGATGGTCCCAGCCGCCGCCACCGTTGATGTAGGTCCAATGTTCGACCTCGCCCGGCTTGGGGATGAGCAGCGAAATGCGGTTGGCATTCATCGAGTGCGCGGTCTGCCCGTTGACCTTGATGACCCAGGGGAAGGGCGAACCATCGGCGCAATCAGGCGTGCACTGACCGGTGACCGGATCGCGCGAGTCGCCGTTGCTTCTGGCGAACTCCACGACGCGCGTGCGCACCGGAGCGACGATCGGGATCTGTTCGGTCAGCACCGCCGGCACGCGGCTCAGGTCGGGATCGGTCGAGCGGATGGTGGCGAACGGATTGTCGTAGCTCTGCATCGAGCCGACGATTTTGAACTGCAGGATTGGGCCGACGGCAGGATCGACGCTGATGCCAGAGAAGGCTTGGCCCATCGTTACCGCAGCATCCGGCTTGCGCCCGTCGGTCTGCTGCAACAGGTTCACCAGATGCAGCTTCTGGCCGATGCCGTAGCGCGAGAAGTCGACCACGATGTCGTAGCGCTCGGCGACGCCCTGCTGGTCGAGGCCGAACATGGTGATCGGATTGACAACCAGGTTGCCGTCGTTGGCAATGAACTGGAACGGAGCCGGCGTTCCAAAGGGCGTTGCGATGGCGAGCTGAACGAAACGCGACATGCAAGAATTCAGGATGCGGAAACGGTACTTGCGCGGCAACACTTCCATCACCGGGCCGTAGGTGTGGTTCACCAGCAGCATATCGCCGAGGAAGCCATCGGTGTTGAAGATGTCGAAGAACAGCTGGCCGTTTGGATCGGTGGCTGCGTCCGAGACCATCAGGTTGATGTCAAAATCCTGGTTGCCATAGTCCAGCTGGCTGCCGCTGGGCAGGCGCAGGTTGACGCCGTCCTGCAGCCTCTCGTTGCCGCGATCGGGCCCCGAGTAATAGTTCACCATGCCGGCCATGCCCTTGTAGACATTCTCGGCGGTGAAGAAAAAGCGGTGGTCGTGGAACCACATGGTCCCTTGCAACTCGCGGAAGTCGCCCGGCACCAGCTTCAAACCGCCGTTACCATCGGGACCCGAGGCGCGCCGATCCGTGCCTTGCGTATTGATCTTGTCGTGGCGGGCGAGCGTGGTCGACCAGTGATAGTCGTAGAACGTGCCGGGGAAGTGGAAGGCGTTGCAGGCGCCGTCGCTCTCAGCGCCATTGTGGGCGTTGTGGAAGTGGTTCGACGCTTCATTGCGCCCAAAGCCGTTGTTGTCGGCGCGGCTGACCGGAAGATTGTTGTAGATGCGGGTGAGCACCGGCTCGCCATAGCGGGCCTTGATGAGGGGGGCGGGGAGAACGCCTTTGGCGCTCGAGCCTGAGCCATAGCTCCACACGCTGTTGGGCGCTTGCAGCGGCATGCCAGGATGATATTTGACGCCGCCGTTGAGCTGATCTGCTTGGTTCAGCGACAGGCAATAGCCGACCTGTGGCGTGAAGCGCTCCCAGCGCTGATGGGCGAAGTAGTCGCCGTCGGGACGACCTTCGCAGGGTCCGCGATTGGTAACCGGATTGGTGTATTCGGGGTGGCCGGGGTTAGCCCTCCAATCGGTGTGGTAGGACGTCTTCTTGCAAGGCTTTTCCCCGGTAGTGGCTGGGAAATCGCGATTGTAGGCCTTCCCGGTCGCATCCCAGGCGCCTTGCGTCAGTTGCATCGGCTTTTGCAGGTTCAGGCGCTGGAAGGCTTGCGTGAACTTCCGGACGCCGAACAGCGGCGAGCGCGGCGTCCCCGTGGGGACGGCGGCAAAGGCGCTCTGGGCATAGGGGCTGAGGCCGTTCTTGAGCGCCAGCGCGCCGGTGACGGTGAAGATACCCCACTTGAGGAGGTCGCGCTTGGTCACCTGGCCCGTGTTCAGGGCCTGACGGACTTCAAAACGGTTGTCGCGGGCCTTCTGGGCCTCGATCTGCCGGATGCGGGAGGCTTTCTCGGGAAGATACATGTTGCCTACTCGAAGGTTGCCTCGCTCCCGGAGGAGAGTCGGGGTCAGTCAGCCACAACGCTACTGGTAGATTTCACTACCTCTGACATATTCTGGTAGATCGATCAGCGAGGCATGATTAGCTCACCGACGCCAACTATCTCGAACTGCGTTTTGACACACGAGGCCTAAAGATGGAATTTTTGTCGTCAAGACATGAAAGGATTCGCAGTCCTTGCTTCATGTTTTTTTCTGAGCGCACCCCTTGCGGACTTCCATCTCGTGCGCTTCAGACAATTTTTATCCAATTGTATCGATTATGTCTTTAGGCCAAAAGTCTGTTTTTCCGGACTAAGGTCTGATTAATGCCGAAAACCGGATGTGATGGTTAAAAATATTCCCCGATATTTTTACATTTTTAGTCGGTTTTTACTGGAGTTTACGTTCTTTTCACTCCAAATTTTTGTATTTTCTCAGGATTTCAGAGCCTGTTTGGTACCTTGGTCTGATACAGCGTCAGTTCCAGGCTCTGACCTGCCGCTTCGACAATCACGCTGTCCTTGGCGATGCTGGCCACCCGCCAACCCGCCGTCGACTCGCCAACGCCGACCCAGACGCCGACCTGCGTTTCGCGCACGCGCAACAGCGCATGCCCCCCACCCGGCCCCGTCAGCGTGCCGATTAACTCGATACTGACCGCATCCGCCGCTTGTGGCCCGGCCGCTTGGGCCGCCTGACTTGGAGGCCGGCGCGTCGGGGCAAACACCGGGCGGTCGCGCGTGGCGCTAAGCGATTCGAGCCGCGCAATCGAGGCGGCAAGCGGGATGGGCGGCCGGATCTCAGGGGCCGGGATCAGCATCGGGTTGGCCGAAGTCAGGGCAAATTCAATCGGCGTTGAGGCAATATCCCATCCGAGGCCGAACAATGCAGCGGCCGCACCCAGCAGCACAAATTGCATCCACCCCTTGCCATTCATGGTGTTGCCTCCGTCTTCACCGCTGGCGGCGCGGCGGCGCCGAACACGTCCAAGGTCGCCTCGATCATGGGCGCTGTCCCGGCTGGCGCCGACGCCGGAGCGAGATCGGCGCGCAGATCCGCAACCTCGACAAACATAAACGGCCGGCCCGCTTCGATGCCGTGCAGCAGGCGTTGCAGCGCCTCCATCTCGCAACGAAAACTGATCCGCACCCCGAGCGATCTGGACCCACCGGTCTCGCGCAGGGCCAACTGGCTGGAGCTGAGCAACTGCAGCTTCTGCGCCGCGGCGATGTCCACCAGCCTCGCCTGCAGCGCGGCCTGCAGGGCCGATTCGCCGTCGCCGGCAAAGACGATGTTTTCGACCGCAGGCGCTAGGGCCACGCCATCCAGCGCATGCCGCTCCCGTCCAAGGGCAACCTGCATCTTGGCGAGATTGGAGAGGCCTGCGGCCACGTCGTCAGACAGTTGCTGATGGCGCGAGAGGGCAGGCCAGCCGATCAGCAGGGTCGGAGCCGCCACGCCGCCGGCGAGGAGGCCGAGCGCGGCAAGGCGTTGCAAAGCCCGCGAAACTCCAGCAAACATGGCTGTTTCTACTCCGTTACGGGGCTTGGCGGCACGGCGGCCGCCGGAACAACAGATCCGGAGGCGAGCGCAGCGGCCCGGGTTGGCGCAGCGCCGGCGTAGATCAGGCGTAAGCTGAACTGTTCTGCCTTTCGGCCGGTATCGAACGTAATCGGCGCGGTCAGGCGCACCTCGCGCGGGGGCCGCGGTCCGGACGGAGCAGCTTGCAAAGTCTGCACCAAGGCGGTGGCTGAGGACGAAAAGCCGAACAGATCGGCCGTTTGCCCCTCGATGTGCAAACTGCTCAACCAGCTGTCGTCAGGCAACGCGCGAGCGATGTCATCAATCAGCACAACCGTGGCCTGCTGGTCTTGTTTGCGTGCGATAAGCCGGGCCGTCTCGGCCTCGGCGGCTTCGCGGCCGGCGCGTAACGTGCGCAACGCAGCGAGCTCTTTCCGGGCGACCTGCTGCCGCGTATCGATCTCAGCCAGGGCGCGCTCATGGCGATCGAAATCCGCCCAGACGGCCGCCGCGCCAAGCAGCAACACAGTCAGCGCCAGCACCCAGGTCAGCGCGCCCAGACCTGCGCTCCCGGCTGCCGGCTCTTGCCGTCCGAGCAGGTTGACCGGGAGCGGCGCCGTTCCTTGCGCGTTCCAGCAGTCCACCCGCCCAACCGGGCATCCGGCCGCCGTCAAAGCATCCAGCCAGGCATCGACGCGCGCCCGCTCGACAATGATCTGCTGCACCGGCAGCCGGCCATCGGGGGTCGGGCCGGCCGCGGCGAGGTGGTCGCAATAGACCTCGCTGCGGCGGAAGGGCGTCACCCGCTCGATGTCGAGATTAAGGATACCCGTTAGCCTGGATCGCGCCGTCCATGGCACTGTCACCGTCCTGACAAGGCACGCCTGGTGTTGCAGTCTGATGCACACTGTAGCTTTCGGAGACGCACGCAGCCGCCTGACGAGTTCCGGCAGCCACTCCGCCAGTGTCAGCGCGCCGTCGCCAAGTTCTCGCCTCTGCATCACCCGGTCGCCGCGCACGGTTTCAGACCACAGGCGAAAGGTTGCTTCTGCGCCGTCATTGTCCGCCGCAAGCACAATCCTGCGCGTTCGCTTGGCGAATGCCTGCCTTAACCATGTTGGGCTGAGTCCGGACAACTCTCCAGACCACCAGCGCCAGAAAGCGCTGATGCGGACACCGGTCGCGGTCACTGTTGGCACCGTACGCACACAACCACTCCAAATTCATTCGACACTTCCGGGCGCATGCAAGATTTGCGCCTAGCGCCCAGCTCTCTTATAGCAAGACATTCGACGATGTTCATTCTATCATCACTTGCAGATTGATCGCAGCAACTTATTGGCCCAGTAAATAGGGCTGTTCGCGAATCCTATTAAATCGCGGAACCGTAGCCCACGTGTGCGGTTCCTGCGCTCGCAACGCAACTGACCATGGGCGATGCCAAGGAACGGCGCAGGGCGGCATGTCAATAGAGTCTCACCACACGCAAATCGATCCACGGATCGATCCGAAGGCAGCGACGTTTGTCGAAGGCCTGTCACGGGTTCTGGTCTCGCGTGGCCTGATGGACCAACTGTCGGCCAAACGGGCGCAACGGGCGCAAGTTCGCTCCGGCGATCGCTTCGATCAGGTGCTGACGCGGCTCGGTCTGATTGCGGAACCCGCCATGGCCGCCGCACTTGCAGAGTTCTTGGGTCTGCCTCTGGTTGCAGCGGCCGACTTTCCCGATGTCGCCCTGTTCGCGGACGCGCTGCGCCTGCCGTTCCTGCGTGGCAACGCCATCTTGCCCATTCGCGAGGACGAGGCGGCGGTCACCGTCGCCATGGCCGATCCCCTGAACGCCGATGCGGCCGCCTCGCTGGCCTATCTGCTGCGCCGCCCCGTGCTGCGCGCTGTGGCCACCGCCGGTGAGATCGAGGCCGCCATTGAGCGGCTCTATGGCGACGCCCCAGCAACCTCCAGCGAGGCCTTGGCGGCGCGGACTGGCCCCGAGGCGGCGATTGAAGACGACGTCGAGCGCCTGCAGGACATCGCCAGCGAGGCGCCGATTATCCGTCTGGTGCACCAGCTCATCGCGCGCGCCGTCGAGGCCAAGGCGTCCGACATTCATATCGAGCCGGCCGAGGACAGCCTGAAGGTGCGCTACCGTATCGATGGCGTTCTGCATACGGTGGAAACCCTGCCGCTCGGCATGCGGGCCGCGGTGACATCGCGCATAAAAATCATGGCGCGGCTCGATATCGCCGAGCGCCGGCTGCCGCAGGATGGGCGGCTGAAATCGGTCGTGCGGGGCCGGGATGTGGACCTGCGCGTCTCAACCGTGCCGACCTTGCATGGTGAAAGCGTTGTGCTGCGCATTCTTGATCGCTCCAGCGTGCGGCTGGCGTTCGACGCTCTGGGATTCGAAACGCAAACCATCGCCGATTTTTCCCGGGCGCTGACCCAGCCCAACGGCATCGTGCTGGTCACCGGTCCAACCGGCAGCGGCAAGACCACCACTCTTTATACGGCACTTGGCACGCTCAATCACGCGACCAGCAAGATCTGCACGGTCGAGGACCCAATTGAGTATCAGTTCGCCGGCATCAACCAGATTCAGGTGCAGCCGAAGATCGGATTGACCTTCGCCACCGCGCTGCGCTCCATCTTGCGCCAGGATCCCGACGTCGTGATGATCGGCGAAATCCGCGATCTGGAGACTGCGCAAATTGCGGTGCAAGCGTCTCTCACTGGCCATCTGGTGCTGTCGACGGTGCACACCAACAGCGCCGCCGCCACCATTTCGCGGCTCATCAACATGGGCGTGGAGGATTATCTCCTGGGCTCCAGCCTGTCGGCCGTCCTCGCGCAGCGGCTGGTGCGCCGGCTGTGCCCGGCTTGCGCGAAACCCGCCGAAACCTCACCAGCGCTGATCGAGCGCCTGCTGCCGGATCGGACCATCGATCCCGCATCGATCCGACTGATGCGCCCATGCGGCTGCGACGCCTGCCGCAACACCGGCTTTGCCGGCCGCCTCGCCGTCACCGAATTGCTGCCCGTCACCGATGACATCCGTGAGAGCATTCTCAGCCGGCAGAGCGAGCGCGCTATCGAGCAGTCCGCCATCGCCGCCGGCATGACGTCACTTTACCGCGACGGTCTCACCAAGGCGTTCCGCGGCGAAACCACCATCGATGAAGTCCTCCGCGCGACGCGGGTGTCCTGATGACGCGCTATCAGTACAGCGCCTATGACGGCGCGGGGCGACTCGAAGCCAAGGAAATCGAAGCCGCCGACGCCGCCTCGCTGAGCGCGGCTCTCAGCCGCGCGGGGCTCTTTCCCTTCGACATCGCCGAAGTCGGCGCCGGTAGCAAGGACAGCAGCCGGGCAACGCCGCGCGCGCCGGGCAAAGCCTTGCCGCTTGGCCGGCTTGGCGCCCTCATTCGCGAACTCGCGACGCTCGCTGGCGCGGACGTCCCGATCGATCAGGCCCTCAGCCTGCTGACCAACGGCCCGGCGAGCGCCACGCGCCAGGCGGCGGCCGGCCTGTTGGAGCGGGTGCGCAGCGGCGCGGCGCTGTCCGAGGCCATGCAAGGGTCGGGAGGCGCTTTCCCCGATTATTGCATCGCCATGATCCAGGCCGGCGAGGCCAGCGGCTCCCTCGGCCCCGTGCTGGCCGACCTCGCCGACCTCATCGACCGGCGCGTCGACATGCAGTCGCGGCTGCGCTCAGCGCTCGTTTACCCCATGATCCTGGTGCTGATGGCTATCGTGGCCGTGGTCCTGATCGTCAGTGTCCTGGTGCCCAGCCTAGCCCCCCTGTTCGAGGATTCCGGCGCCGAGCCGCCAGCGGCGATGCAGTTCTTGCTGTTTCTGCACGATACTGCCGTTGACCAGTGGCCGCTGCTGTTGGCTTTGGCCGGTCTGGCCGCGGCCTTGAGCGTTTTCGCGCTCAGGTCGGAAGCCATTCGGCGGGCGGGCGACCAATTGGCTCTGCATACCCCTCTTTTGTCGGGCATTCTCTGCCGAGCCGAAACGGCGCGCCTGGCCCATACGCTGGGCGCGCTTATCCGCGGCGGCGTGGTGTTGCCCAAGGCCTTACAGATCGCGACCCTGGTTGCGCGCAACCGGACGGTGAGGCGCGCAATGGAGCAAATCTCGGAGGACGTGAAGGAGGGAGCCAGCCTGTCGCTGCTGTTGCCCAGAACCGAAGTGTTTTCGCCCATGGCGCTGCGCCTGGTCGCCATCGGCGAAGAAACCGGACGCCTGGACAAGATGCTCTCCCACGTCGCGCGCATCGCCGAAACTGAACTGCAGCGCCGGCTGGAGCTGATGATGAGCCTGCTGACGCCGCTGCTGACGCTGCTGATCGGTTTGGGCGTAGGCGGATTGATCTACTCGGTCATGACCACGATCCTGCGCGTTAACGATATGGCGATCCGATGAGTGGCGTGCAGGAGGTTTGGCCTTCTCCTCTCCCGCTTCTTCATGGGGAGAGGATGTCGCCCGAGGAGCGAAGCGACGAGGAACCAGCGACAGGTGAGGGGCAGCCGCTTGCTCCGTACAGGCCTCGCCAGGGCCTGTGCGCGCTGCTGCCCCTCACCGACCGCGTGGCTCTTGCGCTGAAACGCGCTGCCCATTTACTTTTTGCGCCTCCGCGCAAGGTACGCGGTCTCCTCTCCCCCGAAAAACGGGGGAGAGGAAAAAGCGCGTCTGCCAGCCAAGCCGGTTTCACGTTGCTCGAAATGCTGGTCGTGCTTGGCCTGCTCGGGCTCATTGCAGCGGTCTCGATGCCGCTGCTGCGCGGCGGGGCCGAGAACGGACTGATCGAGCGGACCGCGGCGCGGTTGGCGGCCGATCTTACGACCCTGCGCGTCGCCGCCATCAAGCAGAACACCGAAGCCCATCTCGATATCGACCTTGCGGTCAACCGCTATTGGGGCACGCCGCGCCTTGGCCTGCGACCGCTGCCTGCTGGAATTCCCATCGCCGTCAAAGACACGGGCGCTACGGCCGCATCGCTGGCGAGCATTCGTTTCTTTCCCGACGGCAGCTCCGGAGGCGGCCGGGTCATCATTGGATCGGGCGGGCAGAGCCGGATCGTCAGCATCGACCGCTTGACCGGCTTGATCAGAATCAAGCGGGCGCCGTCATGATCCCAGTGCGACGCGGAGCGGGCGAGGACGGATTCACCCTGTTTGAGGCCATGATCGCACTGGCCATCCTCACGCTGGGGCTCGGCGCCTTTTATCGCGCCATTGCGGCGGGCGCATCGGGTGAGCAACGCATCGAACGCGCGGCGACAGCGCTGCACATCGCCAAAGCGCGCCTGGCTGCCGAGGGCACGGAGCGGCCCCTCGTTGTCGGCCAGCACGAAGGCGAGAACCCGGCGGGCTATCATTGGTCCGTCAACATCCGTCGTTATGACGGCGCGGCGGCGCTTTCGGCAACTTCGGGTACGGAAGCCTATACTGTCACCGCAACAGTCACCTGGCCCAGCGGCCGGAAGGGCGCCCATCCTTCGGTTGAGCTGACCACCATCAAGGTAGGGGCGGCGCCATGAAACGATCCGCACACCGATGTGGCAAGACCAACGAAGCTGGGTTCACTTTGCTGGAATTGGTCGTCACGCTGGGCCTGCTATCGCTGATTGTCGCCGCCATCATGGGCGGCCTTGGCGCCAGCCGGCGCGTCTGGCAGATGCGCGGCGATCTGGAGCAGATATCGGCGCTCGGCGCTGCGCGCACGCTACTGGAGGCGCGGGTGGTTGACGCTATGCCGCTGTGGGACCGGTCCGATAGGGGCCTCAATGTACCTGCATTCGACGGGACAACCGAGAGACTCACGTTTGTGTCTGCGCTCGCGCGCGGGCCGGATGGCGGGGGATTGGTCCGCCAGGTGATCCAGCTGAGTCCGTCGGCGACGACCGCAGGCTTGAATGATCTCGTCCTTGACGAGTCGCGGTTTGGCGGCGCTGGCGACGCCAGAGCGGCTCCAAAATCGGCACGACGATCCGTGCTGGTGGAGAATGTCGCGCAGATCAGCTTTCGGTATATTGGCCCCGACTTAACGCGCGCAATGCCTGAATGGTCGACAAGCTGGCGGCGCCGTCCCGCACTGCCCCGCCTGATCGGCCTGACCATCGCCTTCCCGCCTGGCGATCTGCGCCATTGGCCAGAACTGATGCTCGCCCCCAGCCTCGGCCCGGCGAGCTGAGCCTCAACCGCCTCCATCCCCAGCTATTCGGTCCTACACCGGCTGACCGCTTCCCGAATCATGGTAGCGGCAGGATTGGTCCGGAGCTTGCGCCGTTGTTTGGCGCGTTGGGGCGTGTTCCGAGGAGGTCTGAAGGTCAGGTGGCTCAATGCGTTGGCTTGCTTCAGCACGGGTTGCGGCGATGGCGATCGCCTGCGGTCTCGCCTTGGCGAGCTGCGGGCTGGACCGCGTCGAGCGCGACGACGATGCGACGGGCTCGACCAGCGGGACAGGACTTCTCAAACAGTCGGGACACCGGGCCACGCCACAATCCTTCTCGAATGGCGTCAGCCTGAACGATGGCGCGGTCAGTTCCGGCGCGCAGGTTTTTCCCGGCACCGGACAGGTTATCGGCCAATCCACCTCGTGGGATTCCTCAGCGCAGTCCTCGGACGGCGACATCAACATCAATCTGGTGGATGTCGGGGTTAACGAGGCGGCCAAGGTCATCCTCGGGGATCTTCTGTCGGTGCCCTTCGCGGTGGACGACGCCGTCAAAGGCACGGTGACGGTGCGCACGGCGGCGCCTGTGTCGGCCGATACGGCGCTGGAGATTTTCCAGTCGGTGTTGCGTTCGAAAGGCGCGGCCATCTCTGTCGAGAACGGGCTTTACAAGATTGTCCCGGCGGATCGGGCGACGCTGACGGGCGCGCCAATCGAGACCGGACCGCTAAAGGAGCGCGCGACGCCGGGCGCGCAAGTGCAGGTGGTGCCGCTGCATTTTGTGGCCGCCGCCGATGTGGCCGAGGTGCTCAGGCCGATCGCGGCCAAGGGCGCCATCGTCAAGATCGACACTGCGCGCAACCTCCTTGTGCTGTCGGGCACGCGCAACGAGCTGACGACGCTGCTCGATGCGGTGAGCGTGTTCGACGTCGACTGGATGAAGGGCATGTCCTTCGGGTTGTTCCCGGTGGACAGTTCCGACCCCGACGCGCTGGTGCATGAACTCGACACCATATTCGCCAACGACCGCTCCAGCCCGACAAAAGGCCTGGTGCGGTTTGTCGCCAACAAGCGCCTCGGTTCGATCCTGGTGATTGCTCAGCAGTCGTTGTATCTCAAGAAGGCCGCCGAATGGATCCACCGCATCGACGTGGTGGGCCAATCGCAGGACAAGCAGCTGTTCGTTTACCATATCCAGAACCGGCCGGCGGGCGAACTGGCGCAGCTGCTCAAGGGCATCTATCGCAACGAGGGCAAGGATAGCCTGGCGGTCGCGGCGAAAGTCGATGCGGTGGCGCCGGGCTCGACCGCCAAGACCGCTC
>JANMVX010000341.1:0-5549 GCA_031393505.1 Hyphomicrobiaceae bacterium
CCCAGCGATATTGAATGGCGTCGTCGTCGATCATGAGATCGACCTACGCCAGTTCGCCGTTCTGCGGAATCCCGTCAGCCTGAGTCACACGGACGCACGCCTACGGATCGCGATTCTGTTAATATTCGATCTGTCCTAAGCAGGGGGAGAAGGGAGAAAAGACGACGCCGGTTCGGATTGGGAGACGCACTTTAGTGCCATCAGGCAGCACACGGAGGATGACGACCGCTGCCCTGCAGCTGGTGCCCTTCATCATCTTTGCCGTGATGTTCCTTCTGCTGCCGACCTCCTACCTGTTCATCGGCGCGTTCCAGGACCACGACGGGCATTTCACCTTCGGCACTCTGGCCAAGCTGTTCACGCCGTCCGTCCTCAACGCCTATACGCTCAGCATCCAGATCAGTGCGGCGTCGTCGATCCTTGGCGCGCTGCTCGGCACCGCCGTGGCCTGGGCCATCAAGGAGGGCGCGTTGCCCAACTGGGCGCGCTCGGCCGTCACGACGCTGTCCGGCGTCACTTCGAATTTTGCCGGCGTGCCGTTGGCCTTTGCGTTCCTGGCCACGCTCGGACGCACTGGCTTGGTGACGGCGCTGCTGCACACCCTGGGCTTCGATCTTTATCAGCAAGGGTTTTCAATCTACAATGTCACTGGGCTGACCTTGACCTATCTCTACTTTCAGCTGCCGCTGATGGTTCTGGTCATCCTGCCGGCCATCGACGGGCTGAAGACGGAATGGTCCGAAGCCTCGGCCATGCTTGGCGCAACGCCGCTACAGCACTTCCTCGGCGTAACGCTGCCGATCCTGGCGCCGAGCGTGCTCGGCGCGGCGTTGCTGCTGTTCGCCAATGCCTTCGGCGCTGTCGCGACGGCCTTCGCGCTGACATCCGGCTCGATCAACCTGATCACCATCCTCCTGTTCGCACAGATCCGCGGCGACGTGCTGCATGATCCGAACCTGGGCTATGCGCTGGCCTTCGGCATGGTGGTGATCACCGGCCTGTGCAACATCGGTTATCTCTGGCTGCGCTCTGTCTCCGAACGGAGGAGCGGATGAGCCGGTCGATGCCCTGGCGCTATCTGTGGCTGACCCTTGGGCTCAGCTATCTTCTCATTCCACTGGTGGGCGTCGCCGAGTTTTCGCTCCGTATGCGGCGCGGCGTCTACAGTTTAGACGCCTACGGAGTAGTTCTGGCCGATCCGCAATTCCAGCAGACCTTCCTGTACTCGGCCATCCTCTCGCTCGCTGCGGTCGTACTGGCCGTGTTGCTGGTGGTGCCGGCCGCCTACGTCGTGCATCTGCGGTTGCCGCGGCTGCGACCCGTACTGGAATTCGTGACGCTGCTGCCCCTGGTCGTGCCCGCCATCGTCATCGTGTTCGGCTATTTCCGCCTCTACGGGTCCAGTTCCTGGATCGCGCTCACCAACACCGAAATGGGCGCCAACGTCCTATTGGCCTGCGGCTACGCAACGCTGGCGCTGCCCTATCTCTATCGCGCCGTCGACACCGGCCTCACCGCCATCGATGTGCGCACACTGACGGAAGCGGCCGAAAGCCTCGGGGCCAGCCCCCTACGCATTCTGGTCTCGGTGATCCTGCCCAACATCCGCGCGGCGCTGCTCTCCGGCGCCTTTCTGACGGTCGCCATCGTGCTGGGCGATTTCACATTCGCCAGTCTTCTGGATCGTCCGGGGTTTGGCCCCTACATGCAATTGCTCGGCGCCAACCGCGCCTATGAGCCGGCCGCCCTCAGCGTCATCGCCTTCTTCCTGACCTGGGCGCTAATGGCGCTGATCGGCGCTTTCAGCCAAACCCGGACCAAATCGAGATGACTATGGCAGCTACCGGATACCTGTCGCTCACCGGGTTGGAGAAGTCCTTCGGCGTCAACAAGGTCGTGCACGGCTTTTCGCTCGAGGCGGGCAAGGGCGAGTTCATTTCACTTCTCGGCCCCTCGGGCTGCGGCAAGACGACGGTGCTGCGCATGATCGCGGGCTTCGAACAGCCAACCGCCGGCCAGATCCGCATCGGCGACGTCGACGTCACGCATAGGGCCGCCAACCAGCGCCAGATCGGCATGGTGTTCCAGTCCTATGCGCTGTTCCCGAACATGACGGTGGCCAAAAATATCGGCTTTGGACTGAAGGTTGCCGGGAAGCCCGCCAAGGAGATTTCCGCGCGCGTTGGCGAAATGCTGGAGCTGATCGATCTGCCCAAGCTCGGCCACCGCTATCCCTCGGAGCTATCGGGTGGCCAGCAGCAGCGCGTTTCGCTGGCCCGCGCGCTCGCCCGCGAACCAAACATCCTGCTGCTCGATGAGCCCCTCTCAGCGCTCGATGCCAAGATCCGCATCGCGTTGCGCGATGATCTCAGAGCGCTGCAAAGACAGCTCGGCATCACGGCGATTTTCGTCACCCACGACCAGGAGGAGGCGCTTGCACTGTCCGACCGCGTGGTGGTGATGAACTCTGGCAGAGTGGATCAGATCGGTACGCCCGCCGATATCTATACCCGCCCCGCCACGCCGTTCGTCGCCACCTTCGTCGGCGCCATGAATGTGCTCGATTGCGATGTGGTCGATGCGTGCGCAGGGCGCCTTCAACTGCAGGGTCAGCCATTCAGTCTCGCGGGTCCAGCCACCGCCGGCGCCAATGGCCGCTTGCGCGTCGGCATTCGCCCCGAAGCCATGACGATCACGCCACAGACGAGCGGCAACCAGCTCACCGGCCTGGTCGAAGACATGACCTTCCTCGGCCCGATCCTGCGGCTGCGTGCCCGAGTCGGCGAAACCGCCATTCGTCTCGATCTGTTCGGCGCCGCCCGCACTACGCCACCGCGGATCGGCGACACGGTACCGATCTGGTTTTCACCTGAGGCCGTCGTACCACTGAGCTGAAGGCGATCCAACTGGAGTCCAAGTCGGCTATCTGAACGGCGAAAGGCGCAACCCTTGCGGACTGCGCCCTTCATCGGTAGAAGTCGCATTCAACGGCTACATCCCAAGCGCCTTGCGCAGCTCAGCCTTGGCCGGCTCGAACTCCTTCTGGAAGTCCGCGTTCTGCATCAAGGCCTGGGCTATCAGCGCGCCCGAAGCGTATCCGGCGTCAAGATCGCTGCGATAGTGCACGCCGACAATGATCCGGCTCCACGCGTAGTCCTTGGCGCGGGCCATCATCTCATCCTTCTTCTCAGGCAGCATCTTGGCCAGCACAATGGCGATCGCGGTGCCATTGGTGGTGTGCCCCGACGGATAAGCGCCCGACTTCGACAGCTTGATCAGCG
The DNA here is from genome assembly GCA_031393505.1 of Hyphomicrobiaceae bacterium. Taxonomy (GTDB): domain Bacteria; phylum Pseudomonadota; class Alphaproteobacteria; order Rhizobiales; family Hyphomicrobiaceae; genus JANYHF01. The sequence goes on from JANMVX010000341.1 coordinate 3,282, forward strand.
GCTTGATCTGTTCGTTCACAACCGGGGGACGCGGGCGGCCAAAACCCTTCTTGGCCGGAGTCGTCACTTCATCCTCGGTGTCGATCACGCGCTGGATCAGCGCCGTGGTCAGAGGGAGTGTGTCTTTCTCGACCTTGATGCTGGTGCTGGCGATGAACGCCGCCAAATTCTCTTCGTCGTCGGCGATCGCCTGCTTCTTGCGGTCCTCGCTGGCGGCGGCCATGAGCTTCATGACGTCGTCAAGCTCGGCCTTGGTTTCGGCGGAGTCCTTGGCCGGCGGCGGGACGATCAGGTCCAGCAGGGGTACCGTTTCGGCTTTGAAGTAGGGATGCGTATCGTCCGCCAGCACCGGTTGGGCGAAGGCAATCGCGGCGATCGCCGCGGCGCCAATGAGCGTCATCCGAGACAAAGCAATCATAGGGGACTCCTCAAGTATTGTTCCTGTCAGGCAAGAGGCGGCGTAGAGCCCTTAGATGACGCGCGGATGACGATCTTCGGGTAAGAGAACATTCGGGTCGCTGTACGGCATACCGGTCGTGACCATCCAGAGGCTTCAGCTCAGTCCGGCCGCGCGGTTCTGGGTCGCATCCGCGAAATCGCTTCGGGCATCACGCCGGGATAGCTTGCCGCGATAAATTGCGGCACCCGAGGAGGGCCGCGTCGGTGATCGTGGGGCCGCCAAGGCCGAGTTCGGCAAAAGGTGTGCCCTTCTCACGCAGAATCCAACGTAACGGTCGATCCATACGCACAAGGAGCCTTGTCAGAAGGTCCGCGATGGCGGCGTTTTCAAATATTTGAATTGTGGCTCAACCCAGCGTTGCGGATCGCCGCCAGCGTGTCGCGCGACGTCTCGCAATGTGGATTGTGATGGATCACAATGTCGACGGTCTTTCGGATCAACGCTCATGTTCCTGCCTTTTCGCGGACTGTCGCCATCTGCGGACAGATGAGGTCTGCCCAGCTCTGCATTACCGACCGGCGTTCGTCCAGATAAGTGGTTCGCCGATAGGCGGCCCGAACCCGATTCTGGTCGACATAGGCGAGCGCGGCCTCGCTGACCTCGTCGCGAACACCGGTTTCGGCCGCCCAGGTCTTGAACGAGGTGCAGAACCCGTGTGCGGTGGCGCGCTTGCCGAGCCCCATATCGCGAAGCGTCTTTGTGAAAGCCATGTCGGAGAATGGCTTACCCTTGGAATTTGGAAAGCAAAGCGTTGCGGTCGGGTGGGCCGCACGCACTGCCTCCAGGATCGCCACGCACCGTTCGCTCAATGGCACGATATGTTCGGCTCTTGCCTTCATCCGGTCAGCGCCAATCGTCCATATCCGTGCGGATAAGTCCATTTCGGTCCAGAGCGCGCCTCTGGTCTCGCCACTTCGCGTTGCAGTCAGAATGAGAAATTCAAAAGCCATGCGGCTGGCGAGGTTGCCGTTTCTTTCGTGTAGCATCTCGAGGAAGCCTGCGACTTCACCGGCGTGGCGCTGGGCCGCCAGCAGCCAACATAGCGTCGTTACCAATTGCGTAACGGTCGGATCGTCGGTACCGTCGGACGCAAGCGGGGAATCAATGGACATCAGTTTCAAGAGCAAGAAGCTGAAAAAGCAGATGGAAGACGAGCGCTCGATGCAACGCGCTTTCGGCGACCTCACCAAGACGCTCCAGCGCCGGTTGAGAACGCTGGCCGAAGCTCCGGCGCTGTCCGATGTGCCCGCCGGGCCGCCGGATCGTTGCCACGAATTGACGGGCGACGACGCCGGCCAGTTTGCCGTCATGCTATCGGGCAACTGGCGGCTGATCTTCGGGCCCGACCACGATCCAGCCCCGAAGCGCCACGACGGCGGCCTTGACCTTCTTGCCGTGACGACGATCCGCATTCTCGAAGTCGCCGACTACCATTGATCGAAGGATACAAGTTATGGCCACCAAAGCAACCGACGGCTTTTCACCTAACTGGACCACGCACCCCGGCGACCACCTCGCCGAGTACCTTGAAGTCCGCGCGCTGAGCCAGGCCGAATTCGCCCGCAAGGCCGGCCTGACGGCCAAGCACGTGAGCGAGATCGTAAACCGCAAAGCCCCGGTGACGGCCGAGACCGCGCTCAAGCTGGAAAGCGTGCTCGGGCTCAAGGCTGAAATCTGGATGCGCCTGCAATCGAGCTTCGACGTTTTCGAGGCACGCAAGCGGGTGAGCAGTAAAGCAGCGGCGCTCGCGGGGTGACGTTTTGCCCGCCCTCGGGATCTTCAAGCGCCGTCCGATGTTATTGCGCGGG
>JANMVX010000343.1:0-2629 GCA_031393505.1 Hyphomicrobiaceae bacterium
GTCGGTGTATAAGCCATGGGGCAAGACGCGATACGGGCAGCGCAAGTTGGATGAACTGCGGCCGGTCTAGTGTTGTGACCCAAACATATGGTTCCCTTTGTCATCCTCGGACTTGTTCCGATGGCCCACCGTTCTACATACTTCGGAGCCAGAACTTCAGTGGATCCTCGGGACAAGCCCGAGGATGACAAATGTGGGAGCAAGAAGCATTGTACTGACGACTTCGCTCACCCCAATCCGAACCTGCGGGTGAACCACGTCTTCATGAGGTGCGTCAGGGTCGCGTAACCCAGGAGAATCGCGCCGAGCGGCAGCCAGTAGGCCGTTGGCAGCGGAACAAAGCCCAGCGTCGCGCCGATCAGAGTGAACGGCAGGATGATGCCGATAGCGGCGATGATGAGGCTGGTCGCCATGACCGCGCCACTGGCCCGGCTTTCCAGGAACGGCACCTTGGCCGTGCGGATGATATGGATAATGAGGGTCTGCGTCAGCAGGCTCTCCACGAACCAGCCTGTCTGGAACAGCGCCGGCTTATCCCAGGCGTGAAATACCGTCAGCAGCAGGAAGAATGTGACATAGTCGAAAATCGAGCTGATCGGCCCAATCATGAGCACGAACTTGGCGATGTAGCCGATGTCCCACCGTCTGGGTACGGCCAGATACTCGGCATCGACGTTGTCGGTCGGAATCGCCGTCTGCGAGATGTCGTAGAGGAGGTTGTTGGCCAGCACCTGGATCGGCGCCATCGGCAGGAACGGCAGGAAGATGCTGGCGCCGATGACGCTGAACATGTTGCCGAAACTGGAGCTGGCGCCCATCTTGATGTATTTCGTGATGTTGCCGAAGACCTTGCGTCCCTCAAGTACGCCATCGCCGAGCACCTCCAGGCTCTTTTCCAGAAGAATGATGTCGGCCGTTTCCTTGGCGATATCGACGGCGCTGTCCACTGAGATTCCGACGTCGGCGGCTTTCAGGGCCGGGCCATCATTAATGCCGTCGCCCATGTAACCGACGACGTGACCCTTGCGGTGCAGGGCATCGACGATCGCGGCCTTTTGGGCCGGAGAGACCTTGGCAAACACCGTGGTCGCTTCTGCCAGGTCCGCCAGCGCCTCGGGCGAGAGCGCGCCCAACTCGTGGCCAAGCACGATCCGATCGACGGGCAAGCCGACGTCGCGGCAGATTTTTCGCGTGATGATGTCGTTGTCGCCGGTGAGGATCTTGACCGCGACGCCGCGCGCCTTCAGCGCCGCGATGGCCGGAGCAGCCGTCTCTTTTGGCGGGTCGAGAAAGGCAATGTAACCAAGCAACGTCAGACCGTTTTCGTCCGCGACGGAATGCGCAACTTGGGCTGGCGGGATTTCCTTGAATGCGACGGCAACAACGCGAAAGCCGTCGGCGTTAAGCCTCGCCGTTGTCTCCTTGGCCTCGGCGAGATGGCTTTCGTCCAGCGGTTGCACAGTGTCGCCGATGGCATAGCGGGTGCAGATGCTGAACACCTCTTCCACCGCGCCTTTGCAAATGAGGATGTGCGCGTGGTCGCTCCGCTCCAGGACCACCGACATCCGCCGCCGCTCGAAATCGAATGGTATTTCGTCGATCTTTCGATAGTGCTCGTCTGCCTTCAACGCCTCCTTGAATTGGACATGCTTGAGCACCGCAATATCGAGCAGGTTTTTGAGGCCCGACTGGTGGAAACTGTTCAGATAGGCGTACTCCAGGACGCGGTCGGACTCTTTGCCGTCAAGATCGAGATGCCGTTTGAGGATGATCTGATCCTGGGTCAGCGTGCCGGTTTTGTCCGTACACAAAATGTCCATGGCGCCGAAGTTCTGGATGGCATTGAGGCGCTTGACGATGACCTTCTTTTTCGACATCGCGAGCGCGCCCTTGGCGAGATTGACCGTCACGATCATCGGCAGCATCTCGGGCGTCAATCCCACCGCCACGGCCACCGCGAACAGCAGGGCCTCGAACCAATTGCCCTTGCTCAGGCCGTTGATCAGGAACACCAGCGGCACCATGACGGCGATCAGTGCAAACATCATCCAGGTGAAACGGGTAATGCCCTGGTCGAAACTGGTCAGGACACGCTGCTCGGCGATCGAGCCCGCGACCTGGCCAAACGCAGTCCCGGAGCCCGTCAGCACGACGACACCGGTGCCCAGCCCACTGACGACCGCGCTGCCCATGAAACAGATGTTCGGCAAATCGAATGGCGTCTCGGCGCTGCCGGTATGGGGCTGAGCGTTCTTTTCCAGCGGCATCGCCTCGCCAGTAAGAGCCGATTGGTTGACGAAGAGGTCCCTGGCCGAGATCAGCCTGATATCGGCCGGGATCATGTCGCCGGCCGACAGCATCACGATGTCGCCGGGCACGACTTGCCCGATTGGCACATCGCCATGGCCTGCCGCGCCGGCACTTGCCTGGCGGCGCACGGTCGCTTTGTTCTGGACCATCCGCCTGAGGGCGTCTGCAGCCTTGGTCGAGCGATGCTCCTGATAGAACCCCAGGGAGACGCTGAGCACGACCATGACGGCGATCACGACGGCAGCCCTTTGGTCGCCGAGGACGTAGGACGTCGCGGCGAGCATCAGCAAAAGGAGGTTCAAGGGATTGATCGAGCGGC
>JANMVX010000378.1:0-5783 GCA_031393505.1 Hyphomicrobiaceae bacterium
TGTTCGCGGAGTTGGACTTTCAGGCGGTCGTGGAAGAAGCCGACAAGGTCCCAACAACGTTGCCACTGCTCGTCGCCGTCATCCCTTGTCAGTTTCTCTATTTCCTTTTTGCCATGCTCTTCATACACGTGCTTGGACAGATCTTTAGCCAAGCCTGCGGCTTCCAATTGTTGCGCTGCACCGACATTCTTGGAACGCTGCTTAAGTCCCGGAACTGAAATAGCCCGAACTAGACTTGGTATCATCAGTTCAATCAAGTTAAGTCGCAGATTATTTTCTAAAATGATCCGTACAGCTCCCAAAGCAGCACGCCTTAGCGCAAACGGATCTTTGCTCCCCGTCGGCTTCTCATCAATCGCCCAGAACCCCACCAGCGTGTCCAGCTTGTCGGCCAACGCCACCGCAATCGCCACCGGCTCCTTCGGCACGCCATCGCCCTGCCCGCGCGGCCAATAGTGCTGCTCGATGGCATGCGCGATGGCCGGCTTGGTCCCCGCCGCTTCGGCCAGATACCGCCCCATCAGGCCCTGCAGTTCCGGAAACTCTCCGACCACGCCCGATACCAGGTCCGCCTTGGCCAATTGCGCCGCGCGCCGGCAATCGGCCTTGTCGGCTTTCACCAGTGGCGACAAGTCCTCCGCCAACGCTGCGATACGCTCGACGCGTTCATACTGCGTCCCCAGCTTTTCATGGAACGTGATGGTGCGCAGCTGCGACCACATTTCGTCCATCGGCCGCTTCAGATCCTGGTCCCAGAAGAATTTGGCGTCGGAAAGGCGTGCACGGATCACTTTCTCGTTGCCGGCGATAATGGTCGCGCCGCCATCCTCGGCCTCAAGGTTGGCCGTCAGCAGGAAGCGGTTGGTCAGTTTCTTGGTTTTGGGATCGCGCAGCGAAAAACACTTTTGATGCGCCTTCATCGACGTCGTCAGCACCTCGCTGGGGACGCTAAGAAACGCCTCGTCGAACGCACCCATCATGACGACCGGCCATTCCGTAAGCCCCGCATTTTCGGCGCGCAAGGCCGTATCGTCGATCAGCTCCAGATTGTGGTCAGCCGCCAGTTTTCGCGCCATCCCCTCGATCACCAACTCGCGCGCGGCGGGATCGATCAGCACGTGGGCCGCGGCGAGTTTCTTGCGGTAGTCGGCGAAATCCTTGACCTCAATGGGGCCGGACGAATGGAACCGGTGCCCCATCGTGATCGCGCCCGACGCGATCCTTTCAATCTCGAACGCCACCACCTTGCCGCCGAGCAGGCAGAGCACGCTCTTCAAAGGACGCACCCAGCGCATTTTTCGCGTCCCCCAGCGCATGCTCTTGGGCCAGGCGAATTTGGCGACCACGGCGGACACGAGCTCGGCGATGATGGCGGCAGCCTCGCGCCCCGGCTTCTTGATGCGGGCGACATAGAAATCGCCCTTCTTGTCGTTGACCACGGTGGCCTCGGCCAACGACGCCAGCCCTGCCGCTTTCAAAAACCCTTGGACCGCCCCGTCTGGCGCGCCGACGCGCGGCCCCTTGCGCTCGTCCTCGACATCGGCGGATTTCGCCGCGACGCCGTCGATCACCACGACCAGCCGGCGCGGCGTGACGAAGCATTTGGCCTCGCGGTGCGCCAACCCCGCGGCCGTCAGCCCATCCGTCAGCATGACCCGCAAATCCTCGGCGGCGCGGCCCTGCATACGCGCGGGGATTTCCTCGGAAAAGAGTTCGAGCAGCAGTTCGGCCATGATGGATCCTTGGGGCGGCGTGTGGTGACTTCGTGATAGGGCGTTCGCCGGTCGCTGCCAAGCGGTTGCGTTCCGGCAAGTGTACATCTATAACGTATGTATGCAAAAGCACATCCCGGCGCAAAAAGTCCGCATGGTCCGCAAGCAGGTCTACATCACTGCCGAGCAAGACCGGCTGCTGAAGGAGCGCGCCCTGGCCGAAGGGGTGGCGGCTGCTGAGATCATCCGGCGCGGGCTGCAACATGCCATTGAACAAGTGGATGAGGCGACACAATTGGCGGACTGGAAGGCAAGTCTGCGCACCGGCAACCCCATCTGGGTTGACCGGGACGATATGCAAGAATGGTTGCGTGATCTTCGCCGAGGATGGGGGCGTCGCGCCAAGCGGTTAGGTCTGGATTCAGGCGATCCGCAATGACGTTGCTGCTCGATACGTGCATTCTCATTGATGTTTTGCGCGAGAAGGTTGCAGCATTGGATTGGATGAATCGGCTGGACCGCTTTCCGTCAATTTCGGTCGTCACCCTGTCAGAATTGCACGGAGGCGCAAAGAGTCAGCGCGAGGAACTCGCAATCCAAAAGCTGATCAAGCCGCTGCAACTCTTGCCCGTCGGTCGTGAGGTCGCCGTGTTGGCAGGCACCCACCGCAAGCACTTTTCAAAAAGCCACGCCGTCGAACTTGGCGACGCCCTCATCGCCGCCACCGCCGAGCATCACAGCCTCGCGCTCGCCACCCTCAACGTCAAACACTTCCCCATGTTCAAGAAGTTGCGCGCGCCCTACTGAGCCTACGGCGCCGTCGGCGCACGCCCCAGCAGGATCATCGCCGCCTCGCCCACATCGCTCACCGCGCCGGTCGCGCCGAGATAGCCCAGCCCCACCAGCAGCAGCGCCAGGAAAAACCACTGCAGCATGCGGTTCCGGCGCAGCATGACGTAGCCGATGATCATAGGCGGTATGCCGAGCGTCAGCATGCCCGCAAGTTCCGTGCTCATAACGTTTCCCCCAACCGATGCCTATCGAAACAACGTCACGCCCGCCCGCCCTCGGTCGCCAGCCACGCCCTGCAACACGCCTTGGCCAACTCGCGCACGCGAAGGATGTAACTCTGGCGCTCGGTCACCGAAATGATCCCGCGCGCGTCCATCAGATTGAACACATGGCTGGCCTTGATGCATTGGTCGTAGGCCGGCAGCGCCATCAGATGCTTGCCGTCTTTGTCCGCGCTCACCCCTTTTTCCAGCAGCGACTTGCACTCCTGTTCCGCATCCTTGAAGTGCTGCATCAAAAGATCGGTATTGGCGTGCTCAAAGTTAAACCGCGAATATTCCTGCTCGGCCTGAAGGAACACATCGCCATAACTGAGTTTGCGCGCATCCTCGCGGCCGTTGAAATTCAGATCATAAACTCTGTCTACCCCCTGAACATACATGGCGAGGCGCTCCAGCCCATAGGTAAGTTCGCCGGAGACGGGATCGCAATCGTAGCCGCCGACCTGCTGGAAGTATGTGAACTGCGACACTTCCATGCCGTCGCACCAGACTTCCCAGCCCAGCCCCCAGGCGCCTAGCGTCGGGCTCTCCCAGTCGTCCTCGACAAAGCGCAGGTCGTGCAGTTTTGGATCGATCCCGATGGCATAGAGTGAGCCCAGATAGAGATCCTGAAAATCGTCCGGGGACGGCTTCATGATGACCTGGAACTGATAATAGTGCTGCAGCCGGTTCGGGTTCTCGCCATAGCGCCCATCCTTGGGCCGGCGCGAGGGCTGCACGTACGCGGCATTCCACGGCTTTGGCCCGAGCGAGCGCAGCGTCGTCGCGGGATGGAACGTACCCGCCCCGACTTCCATGTCGTAGGGTTGCAGGATGACGCACCCCTGCTCCGCCCAATAGCGCTGCAGCGTCAGGATCAGATCCTGGAACGAGGTTGCGGGATGCAGCCCGTAGGCATTGCCAGCGGGAGCGGCGATGGGCTTGGATTTGACGGCGGATTTGGGCATGGACGGGCCTGGATCGGTTGAATCGCGCCGTGACATAACACACCTCGCCGGACGGTGCAGCGCAATCGAAAACGGGGACAGTTTACTTATATCGCGTCACCGACGTCACAACACGCACGAACCTTCGGCGCGATATAAGTAAACTGTCCCCGTTTTCTCTCCCCGTTTGATCAGCCGAAGTCGGCCTCATAGGCGCCGATGTAGCGCAGCACCTGCTCGGAAAAACCGTCCAGATGCACCCAGGGGCCGTAACCGATGCCGTTGCGGGCGGACGCGACATTGATCAGGTAGTTGCGCTTACCGAAGGCCGGCGCCGACAGCGGGCTATCTTCCGCGCCGACGCCGCAATCTTGCTCGTCGGTGATGACGATCACCCGGTCGATGTCGGGATGCTTTGGCTCGAGGTGGCGCATCACCTGGTTGAGGAAGATGCCTCCCCCGCCCAGCGGCCCGCTCATGGCGTAAATGGCGTCGACCAGCGCCATGCCGCGCCGCGCCGGAACCATCACGGTTTTTTGCACGCGAGCGGCATCGCTGCCGGCCGTCGCGTACACCAAGGGCTCCTCGCACAGTTCGCGCATGATCGCCCCGAGCGCGCAGGCCGCCAGCGCCCGGTTCATGTCCGAGCGCTTGGACACCGCGCCCCCGTACATCGAGCCCGAAACGTCGATGATGACCAGGGTCTTACCCTTGAGCTTGGCCGTCTGGCCCAGGCTCGCGAGCATCGCCTTGTCGATCTCGGTCTCGAACTGCGGAGCCGCTTTCGCCGCCGCCACGAAGCGGAACGGCAACACACGCTCGGCGCCCTTGCGGGCCAGCAGCGCCTTCTTGACCAGCGCCTCGTCGACGCCTGCGGTCGTCATGCCCCGCAGGTTGCGCAGCAAGGCGAGATAGCCGAGCTTGCCCTGCTGGAGCAGTCGTTGGAACGTTTCGCGCTTGTCCGCCCCGCCCGAGAGCGCCACCTCCCAGGTGTCGGGCGACTCGATCTCGTTATCGGCGAGCTTCTTCCAGGTCTCGGCCTGCGCCTCGGCCGCCGGCTTGGCGTGCACCAGGAACAGCACGTCGCGCAGGCGCACCGGTCCCGCGCGGTCGTACTTGGCCAGCTGGTAGGCGTCGAACTTGCCGAACGCCGCCGCCAGCCCCTTCTTCAGCTGCGCGCTAAGCGGTCGCTTGCCGTTGCGCCAGTAGATGGCGACCAGCTCGGTGATCTCGTCCGCACGCTGAATGACCGCGGCGACCGTGTTCGCCACCAGCTTCTCGCGGCCCGCGCCCGTCTTGGCCAGCACCGTGAGCAGCAGCAGCGGCACGTGCCGCAGGTTCATCTCGGTGCGCGCCTCGATGGCGAGCCGCGCCACGATCTCGGGATCGATTTTGGTTGCAAGCGCGACGATCCGTGCCGATATGGTCTCGCCGTCCTCGTAGAACTCGTCCTCCCACAACAGGGAAGCGAGCACCGAGCGGCGCAGCATCTGCTCGTCGGTCAGCTTGGCCGCCTTGGCGCCCTCGTGCGTGCGCGCCGCGGACTTGCGCTTCAAGATGTTCAACTTCATGGCGTTGCCTCACGTGTACAGATAAAAATTACAAACTCCAACGTCTCGCGGGCGGACTTACCCTCTCCCCCGCGACGTGGCGGGGGAGAGGGTAAGTCAAGCCGCCCGAGGAACAAAGACGATCACGGACTTGATCGTTTGGTGTACGAAGTAACCGCAATCTTCACAATCGGGCGGTGGATTGAAAGTCGTCCGGGGAACCTAGCCGAGCCGGTACAGGAACGTGCTCTACCCACTGAGCTACCTGCCGGCAGTTGCCGACAGGACGGGGATCGAACCCGCGACCACGAAGTAACCGTGCTCTTCACCACCGGACGACGCTGAAGGCCAAAGAAGCCGCCCGAGGAACCAACGACTACGGCGCTCTCTTTCGGTTTCAACGAAGTAGCCGCAGTCTTCACCATCGGGCGGTGAAAAGGGAACAGTCCAAGGGCAGTTCACTGCATTGCGGGCAAGCGGGCGAGACAAGTCTCGCCCCTGCGCCATAGCCTCCGTTAACGG
>JANMVX010000034.1:0-2347 GCA_031393505.1 Hyphomicrobiaceae bacterium
GCCAGCCGGCATTGCCGGGGTCGGACTTGGCGAGGCGGTCTCTGATGGCGAGGCTGTCGCGGTAGGTCTTCAGCGCCTCGGGCAGGTTGCCTTGCGCCACCAGCACGTTGCCGAGATCGTTCAGCGCCACGCTCCACTCGCGGTCGGTGCCGGCCGCGCGCCCGGCGGCTTCGGCGGCGGCGCGGGCGCCCGGCGTGTCGCCAGCCGTGTCGCGCAGGCGGGAAAGTTCGATGCAGGTCCAGAAATCGGCGGGTTGCAGGGCGAAGGCGGCCTCGTAGGCGGCGCGGGCCTTGGCGGTGTCGAACTCGCGCACCAGGGCGCCGAGGCGGCGGTATTTCTCGGCGGCGTTGGCGACGTCGGCGCGGGCGTCCCGCTCCAGGGTGGCGACGGCGGCGGGGAGGTCGCCAGCCTCGATGGCCCGGGCGGCCGATTGCGCCGCGGGCGCCGGGTCGGCGACGATGTCGGCGACGGCGGCGTCGCGGCGTTCGCGCTCAGCGGGGTCGGGCGGGGCGGCGTTGGCCGGCCGCTGCGCGTCGAGCGCGGCCAGAACCTGGGCGAGCTTGGCGTTGGTGTCCTCGGCCATCCGCCGGGTTTCGGCGCTGTCCAGCCTGGCGGCCTCGGCGGCGGCGCGGGCCTTGTGGAGGTCGTCGTCGCGCTTGGCCTGCTCGGCCTTGCGCTCGGTGTCGCGCTTGCGGTCTCGCTTGCGCTTGATCGCGCCGCCGAACGTCCAGTTCCAAAAGCTGATGAGGGCGCCGATGCCGCCGGCGAGACCGGCCAGCACGCCGAAAACGACCAGCACTTTGCCCCACAGGGGCCACGTCGTCGACAGGTTGATGAACCAGTCGATCCAGCCGTTCAGCCAGTCCGCCATACCCGCCCCCCGATACTCCGTCCCGACCGTAGCGTGATCTGGCGTTGGGGACAATGCGGATCAAAGAAGGTCCGGTGTCAGGACCTTATTGCGCTTGCCCCAATCGGCAGAAACTGATTGACGGCGCCTGATCGCAATAAGTGCCTGACACCCAGTAATTTCCGGCGCCCGTCGCGTACTGGGTGTCAGGCACTTGCGAGCCGCAAGGTCCTGACACCGGGCCGAAAATCCCCTACACTCTCCTCCTGATTTGCAACCAAAGCGAGCATCCATGGCTGTCACACTCCACGAGGGCGACCTTCCCGCCGGCCTCTCCTTTGGCGCCGCCGTCGCCATCGATACCGAAACCCTCGGGCTGCATCCGCATCGCGACCGGCTGTGCCTGGCGCAGCTGTCGGCGGGGGATGGCAACGCGCATCTGGTGCGGTTCGCGCAAGGGCAGTACGAGGCCCCGCGCCTGAAGGCGCTGCTGGCCGATCCCGCCGTCACCAAAATCTTCCACTTCGCGCGCTTTGACCTGGCCGTGCTGTCGCATCGGCTGGGTGTCATGCCGTCCCCGGTGTATTGTACGAAAATCGCCTCAAAGCTGGTGCGAACCTATACCGACCGGCATGGCCTGAAAGACCTGTGCCGGGAGCTGATCGGGGTTGAGCTCTCGAAAGAGCAACAAAGTTCCGATTGGGGGGCGCCGAAACTGACCGCCGAGCAGCAGGCTTACGCGGCGTCGGACGTGCTCTATCTGCATAAAATGAAGACCGTGCTGGACACCATGCTGGCCCGCGAGGGACGCACCGAGCTGGCGGCGGCCACGTTCCGTTATCTTCCCACTCGCGTCGCGCTGGATCTCGGCGGCTGGCCCGAGGATGACATTTTCGCCCACTAACCCAACGGCATCATGAGCCTCGACGCGACGCGATTGCCGGTCCGGGCGAGCCCGAGGCCGCCCCCGGTAGCCCAGCGAGGGCAGATCCGCATCGCCACGGTGAGCGATGCAGATCGCGCGCGCGCGTTCGCAAGGGCGCGGCGGCATTCGGCCATGGTGCGGGTGCTGAAGATGACGCTGCCAGTGCTGGCGGTTTGCGCCGTGGGCGTCCTGTTCATCACACCGCGGTTTCTCGGAAGCGCGATCAGCACCGCGGTACCGGGCGCCAGCATCGGCGATGTGGCCATCACCGGCGATCAGCTGCGCATGGTCAACCCGCGCTTCGAGGGCGAGACGGCCGAGCAAGGACACTATGTGGTCACGGCCAAGGCGGCGATACAAACCACCGGCAACCTCGACCAGATGCTGCTTGAGGGTGTGAACGGACGAATTACCGAAGTCGACAAGAGCTGGACCGAAATTGCCGCCAAGGGCGGCGTCTACGAGACCAAGAAGCGGTCCATGACGCTGAACCAGGGCATCGTCATCACCTCCAGCGCTGGGGCGCGCGCGGAACTGGAAACGGCTGATATCGATATCGACAAGAAGCGCGT
>JANMVX010000043.1:0-50384 GCA_031393505.1 Hyphomicrobiaceae bacterium
CTGACCCCCTCGTCCGGCGCCAGCTCTGGCAACGCCTCGTCAGCCACCAGCAGCCAGTTCACCAACGCCATGCTCAGCTGCCGTCAGGCCACCGGCGCCTATGCCTATATCCGCGAGGGACAGTGCTCGTGGGCGCAGCTGAAGCAGCGCGTCACCGACCGGTCGCTGACGGTCGATGCGCCCGGCAGCCGCGCCTACGTCACCAGCCTTTCGGCGGGCGTGCAAAAGAGCATCGGCCGCGGCTGGTTCGCCGGTTTCGGCTTGGGCTTTGCGCATGACGACATCAGCAACACCGACCACGCCTCATCCAGCGGCAACGAAGCCATGGCCGGCGTGGTTGTGAAGTATGCGCCCGGTCCGATCAGCCTCGCCCTCGCGCTCGACGCCGGCATGGGCTGGAACGACAACAAGCGCAACATCGCCCTGCTCAGCGAGACGGCGACCGCCAGCAACACGCAGAACCATTTCGGCGCGCAGCTGCGTGCGGCCTATCTGCTCGATCATGGCCTGTGGTACGCCAAGCCGATGGTGGACCTGAATGCAACGTTCCTGAACATCGGCGGCTACACCGAGACCGGATCGTCGAGCAATCTGACGGTCATGGACAGCAAGGCGACCATCCTCAGCGTGTCGCCCGGCATCGAGTTCGGCGGCCAGTTCAAGCTGGCAAACGGCTCTCTGGTGCGTCCCTACGCCAAGGCCGGCCTGACGTTCTTCGGCGATACCTCCATCGGCACCACGGCGCATCTGGTCGGCACCACCGGCGACTTCACGGTGTCCAGCACCGGCGACCGCACCCTGGTCGACCTGACCGGCGGCCTGGACATCCTGGCCACCGACGGCATGACGCTGCGCCTCAACACCGAGAGCCATTTCGGCGCCACCACCAAGGACATCGCCGCCAGCGCCAAGGTCGGCTGGAGCTTCTGACGATCCGATATCTGCGACACCCGCAACCTCTCTCGCCCAGACCGGGCGGGAGAGGTTTTTCATTTGGGGCCTTGGGCCTAACCTCGCGCTTGACTTCGCGCGAACCCCTCCGTACATCGTCACACATGCGCGGGCGTAGCTCAGTTGGTTAGAGCGTCGGCCTGTCACGCCGAAGGTCGCGGGTTCGAGCCCCGTCGCTCGCGCCAGTTTTTTGCAGTAGCGGACCATGACAGACCGCGTCACTGCCAACCTGCCCAGCCGTGATCTGGACGCCACCGCCGCCTTCTATGGCGCGCTGGGGTTTTCCGTGGGCTTCAAAGATGATGGCTGGATGATTCTCGCGCGCGGGCCGCTGATCATCGAAGTCTTCCCGATGCCAAAGCTGGATCCGAAGGCGAGCTGGTTCTCTGCCTGCATCCGGGTCGACGATCTGGACCGGCTCTATGCCGACTTTCAGGCTGCGGAACTGCCGACCAGCGACCGCTCCATCCCCAGGCTGACGCCACCGCAGACCGAGCCGTCGGGCTTGCGGATGTTCGCGCTGGTGGACATCGATGGCAGCCTCATTCGCTGCATCGACAATGGCTCGGTCTGAGGCGTCCTATTGTTGGCCGCCCAGAGCTACCTATTGGTAGGCGAGCGCAGCAGCGCGCCCGGCGTTCCACAACAATGCGGCCGGCCAGGCGCGCTGCTGCGCTCCCCTACAAAGCCAAACCGCACCTGCGGACTTGACAGCTACCACCCCCGTCTTCTTCAACTGTGGCGACCCGCCGCAGCCACCGTCAGGAGTCCCCGTGACCACCGCCCCAAAATTCGACACCCTCGCCGTCCATGCTGGCGCCAAGCCCGATCCCACGACGGGCGCGCGGGCGACGCCGATCTATCAGACCACGTCCTACGTCTTCAACGACGTTGATCACGCCGCGGCGCTGTTCAACCTCGAAGTGTTTGGCAACATCTACACCCGCATCGGCAACCCCACGCAGGGCGTGCTGGAAGAGCGCGTTGCGGCGCTGGAAGGCGGCACGGCGGCGCTGGCGGTGGCCTCCGGCCATGCGGCCCAGCTGCTGGTGTTCCACACGCTCATGGAGCCTGGCGACGAGATCGTCGCGGCCAAGCAGCTCTACGGCGGATCGATCAATCAGCTCGGCCAGAGTTTCAAGAAGTTCGGCTGGGGCGTGAAATGGGTTGACTGCGACAGGCCCGAAGAGTTCGCCGCCGCCGTCAGCCCCAAGACCAAGGCGATCTTCTGCGAGTCCATCGCCAATCCCGGCGGCGTCATCGTCGACCTGCCGGCCATCGCGGCGGTCGCCAAGAAAGCGGGCGTGCCGCTGGTGGTCGACAATACGCTGGCCACGCCCTATTTGTGCCGGCCCAAGGAGCATGGCGCCGATATTGTCATCCACTCGCTGACCAAATTCATGGGCGGCCACGGCAATTCCATCGGTGGCATCATCGTGGATTGCGGCACCTTCGACTGGATGAAGGGCGACAAATATCCGTCGCTGTCCGCCCCCAATCCCAGCTACCACGGCATAAAACTGGGCGAGACGTTCGGCAACTTCGCCTTCGCCATCGCCTGCCGCGTGCTCGGACTGCGCGACCTCGGCCCGGCCATTGCGCCGATGAACGCTTTTCTCATTCTGCAGGGCATCGAGACGCTGCACCTGCGCATGGCGCGGCACTGCGAGAATGCGCTGGCCGTGGCCGAATGGCTGAGCAAGCATCCCAAGGTCGCCTGGGTGCAATACGCGGGGCTGCCGGGCAACAAGTACAATGCGCTGGCCAAAAAGATGTGCCCCAAGGGCGCGGGCGCGGTGTTCACCTTCGGCGTCAAGGGCGGCTATGAGGCGGGCATCAAGCTGGTGTCGGCGGTCAAGTTGCACAGCCATGTGGCCAATATCGGCGATGCGCGCTCGCTGATCATCCATCCGGCGTCCACGACCCATCGCCAGCTGTCGGACGCCGACCGCGTGACCGCAGGCGCGGGGCCGGATGTGGTGCGCCTGTCCATCGGCATCGAGGACAAGGTGGACATTATCGCCGATCTTGAGCAGGCGCTGGCGGCGGTTTAGTTTAAGGACCGAGCCGTCGGGGCGGTTCAGGCCGCCCCAAATGCAGAACCGGCCAATTCGTGATAGGTTGATGTTTTGGCGGCATAATCGACGAGCAGACCCATGCAGCAAAAGTTGCCCATCAACGACCAACTGACTGTCGAGGAGTACCTCGACATGACGGACACCCGTCCCGATGACGAGCGTTGGGAGCTGATCGAGGGAGTGGCCGTCTTGAACGCGTCGCCAACGAATTTTCACCAGATCATCGCCAACAACATTGGACACGCACTCGCGACCTGGAAGGAAAATCACGACGTCGCCTGGGTGCCGCTCCTGGGCATCGGAACGCGCGTGCCGGTTTCGCCGCGCAGCCTGCCGCAGCCGGATATGCAGGTCATGTCACTGCAGCCAACCGTGGAGTCGCGCGAAACCAGCGACAGCCTGGTGCTGTTCGAAGTTATCTCCAAGAGCAACACACGCACCGATCAGGCGTGGCGTCTGAAGGCCTACAGCAGCATCCCAAACTGCCAGCACTATGTGACAGTGTCGAAAACTAAGCCGGCCATCAGCCGCTATGATCGCGCGACCGGCTGGACTGCCGTCGCGATCACGGGACTGGGGTCTTCGTTGGAGTTGCCCGCGCTTGGCGTTACGATTCCGCTGAACCTGATTTACCGCTGGACACCGGCGGGCGAGGCGAAACGATGATCGTCCTTGATCCGTGAGCGCCGTCGTCTACCGCCCCATGCGCCGCCGCTCCAGCACACGGCGCACCGAGGCTTCCGGGCTGGCGTAGGCTTCCTGCAAGTCCACGCTCCAGTATTTCAGCCCTGAGATCGGGATCGCGGCTCCCGTCACAGCGCAGCGCACGAAATCGCCGGGTGTCTGGACGGTGAATTCGCCGTCGCCGTAGCGGACGCGCGCTTCGGAGCGGATGCCGAGGAGGGTGTCGAATTTCTGCACGTGGAGCGTCTCTGGCTGGTCAGCGGCGGGATCGGACGGGAACGCGGCAATTTGCATGGCGAGGGGCTGCTTGCCAAGCCCATCCGAACGTCTCGTCAGAACAAGTTGCCCTGTTGCGAGCCGCTGGTCGGCCCTGGACGGGGGCGGCGGACGGGCTGAGGTTGCGCGGATGGCTCGACCGGCGGCTTGCGATCACTTGAGCCGCCGGTTTCAGCCCGGGCGGCGAAGTGGCCGTCGGCCAGCTCAACATCCAGCCCCGCGCCGACACTGACCTCGGCCACCGACCGCAGCATCCGGCCGCCCTCCGCGCGGACAATGGCGAAGCCGCGGTCGAGCACGCTGCGGTGGCTGAGCGAGTTCAAAAGCTGCGCCAATCCCGACAAGGACCCGCGCCGCTTGACAAGTTGCCCAAGCGCGGCCTGCTGCAACCGGGCCGTCACTTCGAAAAAGCGTTGGTTGGATCGAACATACTGTTGCCGGATGGCGCCTGGCCGTATGCCGGCGGCGACACGCTCCAGCCGTGCGCGGGCCACGTCGATCCGACGTTTGACGGCGCGTTCTTTCAGGCCCGCAAGATTATTCAACCGATCGCCCGCGCGCTGCAAGCGGATCTGCACCAGGTTGGGTGACAGCCGCGAGGCGACGCGCGCAAAACGGTTGGCGTGCACCTGCGAGTTGGTGCGCAGCGCGCGGGAGAGGCGCGCGGCGGCCCCGTCAAAACGCTGGCGCGGCATGGCGACGATCTCGGCGGCGCGCGGCAGGCCACCGGAGGCCGCCTTCAGACGTGTGCGTTCAGCGACGATGGTGCGCGAGACCGCGGCGCGCAGCCGCAGCGCACGCTCGGCGACCTGTTGCAGCAGCTCGGATCGTTTGGGCACGGCCCATTCAGCGGCCTTGGTGGGGGTCGGCGCGCGCGCATCGGCGGCGAGATCGATGAGCGTCCAGTCGGTCTCGTGGCCGACGGCGGAAATGAGCGGGATCGCGCTCTCGGCGGCGGCGCGGACCACGATCTCTTCGTTGAAACTCCAGAGATCTTCAAGGCTGCCACCGCCGCGCGCAACGATCAGAACGTCGGGGCGAGGAATGGGGCCGTCGGGTGCGAAACTGTTGAAACCGCGGATAGCGGCGGCCACTTCGGCGGCGGAGGTCTCGCCTTGTACGCGCACCGGCCAGACCAGCACGCGGGTCGGGAAGCGCTCCATGAAACCGTGCAGCATGTCGCGGATGACCGCGCCGGTGGGCGAGGTGATGATGCCCACGACGCGCGGCAGGAAGGGGAGCGGGCGCTTGCGTTCGGTCGCGAATAGCCCCTCGGCTGTCAGCTGCTTCTTGCGTTCCTCGAGCAGCGCCATCAGCGCGCCGACGCCCGCCGGCTCCAGGCTCTCGATGACGATCTGATATTTGGACGAACCCGGATAGGTCGTGATCTTGCCGGTGGCGATCACCTCCAGGCCCTCGGACGGCTTGAAGCGCAACGACGAAAACACACCGCGCCAGACCACGGCGTCGATCTTGGCGTTCTCGTCCTTCAACGAGAAATAGGCGTGTCCGGACGAATGCGGACCGCGATAGCCGGAGATCTCTCCACGCAGACGCACGTGGCCGAAGCCGGATTCCAACGCGCGCTTGACCGCCGTCGCCAGCTCGGAAACGCTGAATTCGGCTGTATTGGCCTTTGCGGCGTCCTTCAAGATTTCTGCTCGATCTGATCGCGCAGCTTTTCTTCTTCGTACTGAATGAACCAGCCGATCATCTGCCGCCACAGCGCCTCGACGAGATCCGGCGGCACGCCCTTCTCGGCGGCGATGGCGCGCACCTTGTCGACCACCTGCTGGTTGCGCCAGGGCACGTTGGCCTCGGCCTTTTCTTTCAGCTTGATCTGCCAGGCGCGCTCCACATAGCCCATGCGTTCCGCGATGCGCTCAACCAGCGCGCGGTCAACGCGGTCGATCTCGGCGCGCACTTCCGTGAGGTCGCGGCAATCTGCTGGTCGTCGTTTCGATGCGTCCATGCCTGCCTCGTTTACCGGCTCGAATGATAGGCCATCGGCGTAGGGGCGAGACTTGTCTCGCCCAGCTATCCACATAACGGACGGCGGCGGTTGTGGCGAGCCCGGTCATACACAAGTCTCGCCCGACTATCGACATAACAGAGGCCCGCGATTGCCGATCGCCGGGCGAGACCGCTGCTCGCCACAAGGCGACCTGCGGTGCGTATCCAAAAGACTTCAATTTCTGCGCGCGGCGTTCTATCGGTAACAAACCGCGACAGACCCCGGAGACCTCCCCATGACCACCACCAACAAATCCGCCGTCATCACCGGCGCTGGCAGCGGTATTGGCCGCGCCGTCGCGCTGGCGTTGCAGGCCGAGGGCTATGACGTCGCCGTGGCCGGGCGCACCTTGGAAAAGGTGGTCGAGACCACCAAGCTCGCCGGTAAAAGCGGTGGGCGCATGATCGCCGTCGCCTGCGATGTCGGCGATCCCAAATCGGTGGCCTCCCTGTTCGCCGAGGTGGGAAAAACTTTCGGCCGCCTGGACCTGCTGTTCAACAACGCCGGCTCCGGCGCGCCACCGGTGCCGATGGAAGACATCAGCTACGAGCAGTGGCGCACGGTGCTGGACGCCAATGTCACGGGCGCATTCCTGTGCTCGCAGCAGGCCATCCGCATGTTCAAGGCGCAATCGCCCCAGGGCGGGCGCATCATCAACAACGGGTCCATTTCGGCCCACGTGCCGCGGCCCTTCTCGGCGCCGTATACGGCCGCCAAGCACGCCATGACCGGGCTGACGCGCTCCATCTCGCTGGACGGACGGCCGCACAACATCACCTGCGGGCAGATCGACATCGGCAACGCGGCAACGGATATGACCGAGCGCATGCGCACCACCGGCGTGCTGCAGGCCAACCTGAGCACCAACACCGAGGCGACCATGGCGGTCGATAATGTCGCCAAGGCCGTGCTCTACATGGCGAGCCTGACGCCGGACGCCAACGTGCTGTTCATGACCGTGATGGCCAACGCCATGCCGTTCGTGGGCCGCGGCTGAGATGGCCGCCGAGATCGACCAGGATCCGCGTGCAGAAGACTTCGTGCAGGATCCGTATCCGTTCTATGCGCGCATGCGCCGCGAGGGCCGCGCCTTCCGCTGGAAGCAATATGGCCACCTCTGCGTGCCCGGCTTCGAGGACGTGAACGCCCTGTTGCGCGACCGCCGCTTTGGCCGCCACGTGCTGCACAAGACCACGCGGAAGGCGCTGGGCTGGCCCGAGCCCGATCCCAAGCTGGCCGAGTTCCATGCGGTGGAGCGCCATTCGCTGCTGGAGTTGGAGCCGCCCGATCACACGCGGCTGCGCACGCTGGTGAACCGGGCGTTTGTGTCGCGGCATGTGGAGCGGTTGCGGCCGCGCATCGCGATGTTGGCGCACGAGCTGATCGACGCGTTTCCGGCCGGTCCGGTCGATCTGCTGGAGGCCTACGCCACGCCGATCCCCGTCCGCGTGATTGCGGCGCTGCTCGGCGTCGATGAGGCCCATGCGCCGCAGTTGCTCGATTGGTCGCACCGGCTGGTCGCGATGTATCAGTTCCGCCGCTCGGCGGCGGAAGAGGCCTCGGCGAACGCGGCAGCCATTGCGTTTTCGGCATTCATCCGTGGCGAGATGGATCGTGTGCGCAAGGCGCCGGGCGACGATCTGCTCTCGCTCCTGGTGCGCGCCGAAGGCCTCACCGAGCCCGAGACCATCTCGACGGTGATCCTGTTGCTGAACGCCGGCCATGAGGCCAGCGTGCATGCCATCGGCAACGGCGTGAAGGCGATTTTGCAGTCGGGATTGAAGCCGGCCGACCTGTTCGCGACGCCCGCTGCTACGGCTGCAACCGTAGAGGAGACACTACGTTACGATCCGCCGCTGCATATGTTCACGCGCTATGCGTTGGAAGATGTGGAGATCGGCGGCGAGCGCCTGAAAATCGGCGATGTGATCGGCCTGATGCTGGGCTCGGCCAATCGTGACTCTGCGCGTTACGCCGATCCGGAGCGTTTCGAGCCCACGCGCGACGCCAGCGGGCACACGAGTTTTGGCGCCGGGATACACTTTTGCCTGGGCGCTCCGCTGGCGCGGCTGGAAATCGAGGTGGCGCTGCCGGTGCTGTTTCAGCGGTTGCCTAAGTTGCAACTGGCGGACGCGCCGCGCTACCGCGACACCTACCATTTCCACGGGCTGGAGCGGCTGATGGTGGGGACATGATGTTCATGTTCGGCAGGAAGGATCGCCAATGGCAGTCTCATGCGCCAGGCCGAACATGAACTTCGTGTCCCCGGTCTTCGATGGTGCGCAAGACCGGGGACACGAAGTTCATAGTCGGCTTGACGGCCGGGTTCGTGCATCGGCCCTGCGGCAGGCCGACTATGAACATCATGTCCCCACCCCTACGCGTACTTCGCCAGCAGCGGCGCCAGTGACGGATCGATTTTCGGGCTGTTGGTCTTGATGAACCCCAGCAGCGCCCGTTCGGCCTCGCTGACGCGGCCGTCGCGGCCGATGCGGCCGGCGAGCCAGCTGGCTTCGACCGCCGTCACCTCTTCGCTGACAAGAATCGCGCGGCGCTGTTCTTCCACGCGCGCCACGGCCAGGTCCTCGACGTCGGGCGTGTGGTAGGCGGCCCAGACGCCGCCGAGGCCCGCATGCACCATGTCGCTGAGGAACCCGCCCAAATCCGGCTCGGCGGTGAGCCAAGCCTCCTGGCGCAACACCTCTTCGCGGCTGGGGGCGACGTAGCCCGATCCCGCCATCAGATGGTTGGCCAGCGCCTTGGAGAACAAATCCGCCCACGCCGGATCGCTGAGGTCCTCGTCCGCGGCATCGGCGATATCCAGCAGCACTTCGGCCTCAGCGCGCGTGACGGCGATGTTGCCTTCGCCAGCCGAGGCATAGAGGATGCGGCGCAACGCGGCGACGTCGGCGGCGGTCGCAATGCCGGGGGCCGGTTTTCGCGCGCCCAGGCGGAGCGGGCCAATGCCATCAACGATGGCGTCGCGCACCTGAGACAGGGCAAGAGTCGCCAGCGCACCTGGCGCCCAGCGCGCCTCTTCCAGCACCTTCACCAACAGATTGAATTCGTTCAGCGTCTGCACTTTGCCGTCGGCCGAAATGCGCTCGGTGAGCCAGGCTGCGTTCTCGGCTGTGAGATAGCCTTGCGGCTGCAGCTGGTGCACCAGGTAGTCCGTCAGCGCCATGACAAACAGTTGGCCCCATTCCGGCGGCTGCACGTGGCAGCTCTGCTCCAGCGCGAACAGCGCGTCGGCTTCGGACTCGGCCACGATGCCGTCGCGATAATAACCGCGCTGGATGGCGGCCACATCGGCTGAGGTCAGGCTGCCGAGGGCGCACAGCGCGCTGGGATCAATTTCGTCGTCGGCCATGGGGGCTCCGCCAAGCTCTTGGGTGATCTCGATGAACCCTAGGGCCGACGCGGTTACCAAAACGCTAAGAGGCGTGCCGAAATGGGCGGTTTACGCACCAGCTGTGGAGCGTAGGGCGCAATAGGCGCACTTTCTTCCCGCCGTATTGCGCCGCAGGGGTCGCAGCGACTGCTTGCGATCGTAACTGCCCCCTGCGGCGCAATACGGCCCAAGAAAGAAAGGGGCCTATTGCGCCCGACGGCCCACCAGCCCGCGCGGCCCCGTGAACTGCACCACGCCTTGCGAGGTGAGCTGAGCGTTCGCCAGCGCGCGCTCGGCATGCAGCATGCGGTGGCTGAGCAGTTTTTGCGCGTAGCGGGCGATGACCGGCGCCATGGCCGGATCATTCGCGATGTTCGTCAGCTCGCCGGGGTCGCGCGTGAGATCGTACAACAATGGCGATTGAGCCGTGAAGTGAACGTACTTGTACGAAGCATCGCGCAGCACATTCATCGTGCACTGATCGCTGGTAAGGCCGAAATGCGTTTCCGCCTTTTGCGTATGGGGGGAGCGGAAATCGTACTCCCAGAACACGGCGTCGCGCCATTCGGTGGGCGTTTGACCCTTGATCCAGGGCATCAGCGACAGCCCGTTCGCCTCCACCGGCGCGTCGCGGCCGAGCCACTCCAGGATGGTCGGCACGAGGTCCACGCTCTCGGTGAACGCCTCGACCCTGCGTCCACGCCCTTGTTTCGCAGCGCGCGGATCGCGAATAATCAGCGGAATGTAATTCGATGCCTCGAACCAACCGGCCTTGCCCCAGCACCAGTGATCGCCCAGCATTTCCCCGTGGTCGGCGGTGAAGATGATCAGCGTCTCTTCCAGTTCTCCGGTTGTTTCCAGCTGCGTGAAAATCCGCCCGAGTTGCGCATCCACCTCGGCGATCAGGCCATAGTATACCGCGCGCATATCAGCGAGATCGGCCTCGGGAAGCGTCTGCACATTCACCTGGCTCTCGAAATAGGCGGGGTCGGATTGCGTGGTGAGCCAAGCGTCCAGGAACGGATGCACCGCGCGCTCCGCCTCCCGGCTTGTGTTGCGCACGGGGGCGGGAACAGTCGCCGCATCGACCAACATATTGTAAGGAGCCGGCGCGATCAGCGGCGGATGCGGGCGCAGGAACACGACGTGGGCGAACCAATCGTCTTTGCGGCGCAGGCGGAGGTAATCCAAAAGCTTGTCGGCGATATAGGCGGTGTCGCTGTCCTCGGCCTTGTACATGGCCGGCCCGCGATCGAAACGCTCCAGCACTTTGGCCGTGCCAGGATGTTTATAGACGTCCAGCAGCCGCTCGGGGATGTCGTAGCCCTTTCGCGCCAGTTCCGAAATCCACCCCGTCAGGCAGGCCTCGTTGAGGCTGGCCTCCAGCCGGAAGCCGGGCAACACGCCCTCATAACTCTTCAGCCGCGGATCCGCCGGCGCCAAAACCCCGGGATCGGCGGAACTGTCCGTGTACCCGAACAAGACGGGATCGTAGCCGGCCTTGCGCACTTCAAGCGCGAGGTTGGTGTGCCGCCTGTCGAGCGGCGCGCCATTGCGGATGGAACGGTGCAGGAACGGATAGAGCCCCGTCAAGAGGCTGGTGCGCGCCGGGCCGCAGGGCGTGGCGACCGTGTAGTGGCGCGTAAACGTCGCGCCTTCGCTGGCCAGCCGGTCGAGATGGGGCGTGCGCGCCGCCGGATGGCCGAGGCAGGACAGCGCCTCCCCGCGCCATTGATCGGCCGTGATGAAAAGCACCTTTCGCGCCATGCCGAAAACTCCAGGCCTTCGAGTGAAACGTCGTCGTCGCCGATATTGACTATTTTTTCGTCCTGGCCGCAAAAGCTTTTGGAGCCGTTTCAGGAGCCGCAGACATGCCCCAGACCGCCATCGACCCATCGCCCGCCGCCCAGTGGCAGGCCGTCGGCCCGGACGCCGCCGGGTTTACGCAAGACGTCTCGGACAAGGTCGACTTTGGCGTGCGGGCCGGGCTGATCTCGGGACTGCACAGCGTCGTGGTCACACGCCACGGCGCACTGGCGTTCGAGCGCTATTACGCCGGGGACGATTTTCATTGGGGCGCGCCGCTGGGGCCTGTCGCCCATGGTCCCGAGACGCTGCACGACCTTCGATCCGTCACCAAGAGCATCGTCAGCCTGCTGTATGGCATCGCGCTTGGTCGCGGCCTGGTCGCCGCCCCGGAGGCGTCGCTGCTCCAGCAGTTTCCTCAGTATGCGGATCTCGCGGCGGACCCGCGGCGCGCCGGGCTCACCATCGCAGCGAAATTCAAATGGAGCAAGCGCCCGATCGGCTGCGCTACATCCTGGACCGTCCGATCACACTCGAACCCGGCCAAAGCTGGGTTTACAATGGCGGGACCTCGGCGCTGCTTGGCGCCCTGATCGAACAAGGAACCGGCCAGCCGCTCGACGCGTTCGCCCGCGATGCGCTGTTTGCGCCGCTCGGCATCGAGCGTTTCGACTGGACCAAAGGCGCCGACGGCGCGGCCTCGGCAGCCTCAGGCCTCCGCCTCACCGCCCGCGATCTGGCCCAAATTGGCCAGTTGATCCTGAGCGGCGGAACGCACGCAGGACGCGAAATTGTGCCCAAGCGCTGGCTCGAGCAGTCGACCACGGCCAAGATCGCGACCGGAGACGGCCTCGATTACGGCTACCAGTGGTGGCTCGGCAGCGCCCCGGTCCGGGCCCTGAACTGGCAGCCGCAACCCTGGATCGGCGGCTTCGGCAACGGCGGCCAGCGGCTCCTCGTCATGCCAGCCACCGGGGTGGTGATGGTGGCCTTTTTCGGCAATTACGACCGCATGGACAGCTGGAAGTATCCGGCGCGGATGTGGTGGGAGATCATGCTGCTGGGCCTGGAGCGGATGTGAGGGGTGGGGTGACGAAGGTAGTAGTCCTCGTGTTTCCGCAGGAGAAGGCGATGGGCTACAATTCCTGTGGCTTCGGTAAATGCAATCATGAACAGACTGGAGTCGCCGAATTTCTGGGCGAGGCCGTCCCGCACGCCGCGCGCGTCGCCCGGCGCGTCGTCGCGCCGATAGTTGACGAAGATTTTCCCCGCCATGCGATGTCACCAAGGTCGGTTGCATGGGGAGGTGTTAGCGGGAAAACACGTGCTCGTCAGCAAGCACTTGGTTCTTTGCCGGAATTTCAATTTTTACAGCGAAAAAACTCCAAATTACCGCAAAAAGACTCCGAATTTTTGCATTATGCATCGATCTTTTGCGATCACTGGCATCATTGAGTTCTGCAAATACTGCATAAATACGATGAATTACTTATTAATGCAGGCATTCGAAAAACGCATAGCTCCAAAAGTGACTATTGGAGCGGGATTGACCTGATTCCAGCCTCCTCTATACTCACCAAAGCTGCACAACTGGTGCGGCCGCAAAAATCTCCTCCACCCGCCGCCGAGTCCCCGGCGTGGTGTCCGGCGGCAGGTCGCCGGGCGCGAAAAACGCCGTCGCAATGATCTCCGCGTTCGGCCCTGGCACGACGGGACGGCGCCACTCCCGAACCACGAACACCACGATGTGGTCGCCGCGGAAGTTGGCGTGGTTGGAGAAAATGCCGTGCAGTTGCAGCGGCCCGGCCACCTCGACGCCGGTTTCCTCCTTGACCTCGCGGAACGCCGCCGCCTCGGCCGTCTCGCCCCATTCGACGCCGCCGCCGGGGAACTGCCAGCCTGGAAGATAGCTGTGTTTTACCAACAGGATACGCCCATCCGGATCCACCACGCAGGCGCGCGCGCCCAGCGTGATGCCGCGGCTCATGCGCCAGAACGGATGGACGAGGCGCATTAAAACTTTGCGCAAGGCTAAGCTCTCCTCATGGGGCGGGCGGGCCGATCCTGTGCTATCGGAACGCCATAGCACTTCTCAGACCCGGACAGATGCTTCAAACCTTCACGCTTGCCCATCTCTCCGACGTGCACCTGGCGCCGCTTCCCGCGCCCCGCCTGCTTGGGCTGAACGCCAAGCAGGCGCTCGGGCTGATCAATTGGCATCGGTCGCGAAAAGCGCATCATCTGCGCAAGGTTCTGGATGTAATTGTGAAGGATGTTCATGGCGCGCGGCCGGATCATATCGCTGTCACGGGGGATCTGGTCAACCTGGGGTTGCCCGAGGAGCAGGCCGCTGCGCTCGACTGGTTGACGTCGCTAGGGCAGCCGGCCCAGGTCACGGCGATACCGGGCAACCACGACGTCTACGGCCTGTCGCGGAACGATCCGGGGACGGAGCGCTGGCGCGCTTTTATGGGCGGGGACACGGGTCAATCAGGCTTTCCGTTTGTCAAAAAACGCGGCAAAATCGCCCTGATTGGCCTGTCCAGCGCTGTGCCGACGCCGTTGTTGTTCGCGACCGGCCGGCTTGGCGCGGCGCAGCGCGAGACGCTCAGGCGGACCTTGGCGCAGCTGCGGCAGAGCGGTTTTGCGCGCGTGGTGCTGATCCATCATCCGCCGCTGCCGGGTCTGGCGGACCGGTTTCGGCGGCTGGAGGACGCGGCGGAACTCGCCGACGTGCTGGCGCGCGAGGGCGCTGAGTTGGTGCTGCACGGCCACAATCATCGGGAGATGTTGAACGAGGTTCAAGGCCCCGATGGCCCGATCCCGGTGGTCGGCGCGCCCTCGGCCAGCGCCAGTCCGGACCATCACGAGCCGGGGTCGGGCTACAATCTGCTCAGGTTGAGCCTTGCCGAGGAGCGCTGGCGTGTCCATCTCACAAGGCGCGCCCATGGTTCGGATGGCCTGATCGGCACCACCGAGGAACGCACGCTAACAAAATCGTGAGTGGTGAGTCGTGAGTGGTGAGTGGTGCTCGCCGCTTCGCTCACCGACGATTCACCATTTGCTATATGCCATTCACCACTCACCATTCACCACTCACGGAATCAATCATCGCAGCCAAACCCAAAGCCAAGCCGAAGCTGAACCTAGCCCTGCAAGGCGGCGGTGCGCACGGGACGTTCACCTGGGGCGTGTTGGACCGGCTCGCCGAGGCGGACAGGTTCGAGATCGACACCATCAGCGCCACCAGTGCGGGGGCGGTGAACGCTGTGGCCTTCGTCGGCGGCCTGCTGACGGGCGGGCCGGAGGGGGCGCGCACGCTGCTGCGCGAACTGTGGGGGGCGGTGGTGAAGGCGGCCGCGCCCGACATGAGCAGTTTCAATCCCATGATGCCGGCGCTGGATTCTCCCGGCATGGCCCATCTAGCCAGCATGATGTCGCCCTATACGTTTAATCCCTTTGATTTCAATCCCTTACGGCGTTTGCTCGAAGAGATGATCGACTTCGAGGCGATCGCGGCGAAAAGCCCGATCGAGCTGTTGCTGGCGGCCACCGACGCCTCGACCGGCCAAGCGCGGCTGTTCCGGCGCGCCGAACTGACGGTGGATGTGGTGATGGCCTCAGCCTGCCTGCCGATGCTCTCCAAGGCCGTGAAGATCGGCGACAATCACTATTGGGACGGTGGATTCGCGGCCAATCCCGACCTGGTGACCCTGGCGCGCAAAGCCAAGGCCAAGGACTCGCTGATCGTGCTGCTTAACCCCACCAGCCGGGCCGCAGTGCCGACCCAGGCGGTCGACATCCTGGGGCAGATCAACCGCATCACCTTCAACCAGCCGCTGTTGCGTGACGTGCGCGAGATCGTGTCGATCCGCGCGGCGCTGGCCGGGCCGCAGGCGGTTTTGGTTGGACGCGAGAGGAAGCGCGTGGCCAAGCACCGGTTCCATCTCATCGACGGTGGCGCCTATACCGCGACGCTGCCCGAAATCAGCAAGATGCGGCCGGACCGGGTGACCAGCGACAAGCTGTTCGAGGCCGGGCGGCACGAGGCCGAGGGCTGGCTGGCGCGCCATGGCGGCGCGGTCGGCAAGCGCGAGACGGTGGACCTAGCTATGCGTCTGCTGCCCGATTCGGCGTGAGAGACGGCACGCCTTGGTTAATATTTGGCGAAAATCCGCCTTTTTATGAAACCGATCCCGCGTTCCGCGCATAGCTGCAATCCGCCCGCCCCCTTGCCCCAACCCGGCGATTCCCGTACAAATTGCCGGTCACCAAATCGATTTTCAATCGAAAAACAAGGCGGCCGCCACCCGGGCGGACCGTCCCATAAGGAGTTTTGACCATGAGCACTTCAACCGCCCTGATGCGTAGCCGCGCCGGCGCCATGACCCAGTTTGCCGAGGGGCTGTCTATGGGCCTGTTGGCCGTTTCCGGCTTTGTCGCCGAGCGGGCAGAGCGCGCCCGCGTCTATCGCGAACTGTCCAACCTTACCGACCGCGACCTCGCCGATATCGGCATCGACCGCCACGACCTACCGAGGATCGCCGGCCTGACCGGCTCGCCCGAGCTGCCCGCCGGATGGCCGAGCCGCTGAGACCGGCAACAAATTGTATCCCAAGGGGGTGGCCAGCGGCCGCCCCCTTTTGTTTTGAGGGTCTGCATCACCCGTTGCGCTGTCTTTTTGGAGCGGCTAGACCGGCACGCTACGTGGCGGGCAGACCCGCCAAGCGCGTTCCCTCAAGACCGGATCGACGGCCATGGCCCAGCATTCCCTGATTGTCCGTTTCAAGTATCGTGGCGACGATTTCGAGCCGCTCTATGAGTTGGAGCAGGCGCTGGGCGAGGCCATCGATGAGGCTGGCGTCGGCGACTACGAGGGGCACGAGATGGCCATCGACGGCAAGACCGGCGAGATGACCATGACCGGGCCGGATGCGCATGCGCTGTGGGAGGCCGTCGAAGCGGTGCTGGCCGAGGCGCGTTTCATGCGCGGGGCGGACGCCGAGCTGAGGCTGGGGTCCGGCGAGGACGCCGACACCGAAGAGTTCACGGTCGGGAGCTGAGCGCGACCGGACCGTCTAGCGGTTGGCCGGACGACGGATGTGCTCAAGCATCAATTTTGTCGCGCAACTGTTGTCATAGATGATTTTCGCCAGCCCTAAACTTCTTGAGCCGACATGTTCATTGCCTGACTCACAAAGTTCGGGGCTGCCTAGCATCAGGCGGATGTAGTCAAGTTCCGTTTTGGAAATCTTCCAACCCAATGGCAGCGCCCAGACGCGCTGATCAAGGGAGATAAATTTGTGCCCCGGTGTGCTTTTGGCGGGGTAGTCCTTTTGATTGGCCAGCGCCAAAATCGACGCGCGCGACTCGGTGAGGGCACGGTTCGCGAGTTGGCCACGCACATTCAACAGGGCGGCGATGGGCGCGACGATATCCCTGAAACCGGACCCGTCCAAGGCCTCAACTCGCAGCTCGGGCGACTTGTCGGTGAGCACGATCAAATGCAGCTCCGCGCCGCTATTGATCGCAATCGGATCAAGCACTTTGTAAAGATCGAGAGCCGTGTTGGTGCCGGAATTGTCGACATAGCCGCCATCGACGAAATTCCAAGACCGATCAGGGATCTGCGGGCTCCAGGGCGGTTCGATCAGTGGGAACCGGGCGCTTGCCACGGCCGCCTGGATCAGGCCGGTAGCGGCCCAAGAAGCGTCCGGACGCTCCCTGGTCTTCTTGTCCTTTGCCGACAACCTCGCTCGGTCGAAAACTTCGGAAAAGGCCATGAGCGTGCCATCGCTGATCGTCTCGAATTTGAAACCTCTCGGTGCGAACGCGACGCGATAGCCGGTTTCAACCCAAGTTGTGTTGAGGACGAGCGCGGGCGCCTCATAGTTGGAAGCGCGCCAATAATCGCCGAATCCGCTCATGAGTTCACCGTGGCCGTCATGCCTATCGCCGCAGAGCGATGCGGATGGCTCAGGCCTGGCCGATGTCTCAAAGGCGCAATTGAAACTCCATTCCAGCGCTTTTGCCCGGTCCCATGTGCTTGCGATTGGAAGGTCCTTGCCAATAATGTCCGGCAACACGAAAGCCAACAAAGGCGAGAGATGATCGGCATGCAAGATGTTGCCGGCTCGTTTGGTCATGGCGCCGATAGGAGTGCTTGGCGTATCGCAGCCGGCATGCGGTATGCCGCTGAGCATAGCGTCGAAGAGAGTTGCTCCGATTGCGCCGCCAGAAACGCCGCTGATCGCGAACACATGGTCTGCAAACTCGTCGCACTGATCCTGCAATGAAGAAAGATAGAGAGCGATGGCGGAGGCGGCATAGATGCCGCCACCCTCCGCGGCGAAGATGTAAACCTGATAAGGTCCCGTTGGCCTATCTTGTTTCGCCTTCTTTTCTAGTTTCGCTTTCTTGGCATCCAACCAGTCTGCAAAAGAGTTTTTCAAGTCGAGTTTGCTGGGGATCTCGACTTTGGCGGTATCGGGTGCAATTTGGCGGTTGTCGGTTTGCTCGGGCAAGCCCGGCCCTTGAAGCCCCTGCGCGGCGAAAAGTGCTCCCAGTAGGACCAAGAAGAGCAGAACCGGGACTTTGGTCCTTTGCGAAATCCATGATAGTCCCATGATCGTGATCAGGGCCGACGTAAGGACAATCATCAGGGCCGCCATCGGTCCGGCGCGCCACCCGAGGTCGACGATTACCCGCATGCCGGTCTCAGTAAACCATTGAGTAGTCAACATCGGCCCGAGGACAGCTATTGCGGCAATCGAGCCGGCGGCAGCCAGCAGCGCGATCGGACGCCGACGGCGATGCCGGCGTTTGATAACCACCAGCAGCGCGAACACTGCGATAGCGACAACCATAGCCGTCAACTCAAGCCTGACCTCGCCGACCCGAAGGTCTCCTGACACCTTTTGGCAGTCGGGCGCCAAATTGTTTAGCCAAGCCGCACTGTTACCGGCCCCCTTGATCAGCTGAACTCTCGCCGTATCGAGACTGGCGCAGGTGCCCTCGAACAATCTAGAGGCACTCCACAAGCCCAGTAGTACGCCCAAGCCCGGCAGGGCCGCCAGCGCCAGCGTGGTCCCAAGCGCTATCCGGGTCAGATTACGGTGAAAGCCGACATCGGGGTACTCGGCATAGACCTCTTCAATGCGGGGCCGCGCCAAGAAAAGATGCCAATAGGCCAAGAGTGCGCTCACAAGCATCAATCCAGCCAGTGCGGCGATGCCTCGCGGTAGTTCGGTCGTCCAATCGTCTTCCCATAGACCCAGGTAGAGATCGGTCAACTGGGCCGGCACGGACAGCACGAGAAAGATGAGCAAACCCATGAATGGCGGCGCGATGGTCAGAGTACGAACGACTTGGCGAAGCCGCTGATAGGCCATGCCGCGCGCGACCCGCCAGATCGTTCTCAACATCGCGATACTCCGCTTCGTTCAGGCTTGATCCGCACGCCGCCGGCGCTCTTGGGTCCGATAGAGCTAACAGCGCTCCAGCTCTTCGGCAGCGGACAATTCCTGCTCAAGCAGATCTCTGTCGCTATTGGTGTAGCCGCAAAAATAGATCTTCCGCAGACCCGCCTTCGGATTGGACTTGGCGTAATCGATTGCTCGCCGAACCAACCGGGGGATGACGTCGCGATTGAAGAAACCACCCGGACCAGTACCCAGGATCGGAAACAAGATCGACGTACAGCGCGACGATTCCGGCAACATCGCCCAGTTCTTGCTTTCAACGTAGACGAGAACTTTGTCGACGCACTGCTCCAAAGTCTCTTCCCGTTTCTCCAAACCGGTTCCGATTGCCCCCGGCACTACGGCGACATGGATTATTTTCTTTACATTGTTCGTTGACGTTAAGGCGCCCGGCGTCGTGGCAATGACCTGCGTCAGCTTCACATATTCCATGCCGGACAAACTTTCGCGAAGCGCGCCGCCAATCGTGTCCTTCTTGATCCGCTGCTCGGGACCAACATGTTTCTCTGCGCCGTGCGTGCGGATCACGGCTGAAACCGAACGACTGCGGAACGAATCCAACATCATATCCGTGTCCGTCGGGTTCACCCACACGTCAACGTCGGTTATGGCGGTGATGCTGCCGGTCTTGTATCCGATAATCTGTTCAGGTCCCCTCGATCGCTTTGCCGTTCGCTTCACCCTGAAGTCGACGGTTCGCGTGGTCTTGTCCGATTTCTCGGCAGGCTGTCCGGCGCGCTCGGCTTTAAGCCATTGGCCTGCAACAATAAGCTTTGCGTCCTCAAAGTCCCCACTCTCGAGCTTCTTCAAGAAGTCGTCAATTTTCAACCGAACGGATCGAATATTCTCGCCTTCCTTAACGATGCCTCCGCCCTGCCGCTTCAAATCTGAAAAGCGAACTTCGGCATAGTAGAGATAAATACGCTCGGTACTGCCACCAGGGGAGACAAAGAACTTGGCAATGAATTCAAGATCCGTGACCTGATAGCCCGTCTCCTCCAGGACTTCACGGCGCAGGCAATCGCTCGGGCTTTCCGCGTCACGGATCATTCCCGCCGCCAATTCGACGATCCAGCCCGACCCACCGCGAACCAGCGTCGGCAGACGAAATTGCTCCACCAGCAGCACTTCGTCTTCTTCGGCGTCGACAATCAGCACCGCCACCGCGTCGCCACGCTCGGCCACCTCAAGCACCTGCTCGGCGCTCATGGTGTTGTCGAAGCGTTCATAACGAAGACGGTAGCGGTCGATCTTGAAGAAACCGGCATAGACCCGCTCCGGTTCACTTTTTTCAACCCTGGACGGGACAGACCGTTTCTCTAGAATAGCCATGCGCTGACCCTCTAAATCATCTTAGCGAGTTAGTTCAAAGTTAACACAGCATAAGCCGTTCCGACAACGGTGACCAGCCAGTCAGGAACAGCCCGCCAGAAATGGCCCAAAACGACATGGCCTGCTAGCCAGTCTGGCGCACCTTCATATCAATTCTGATCGACCCGGCAACGATGCACCTCTTTGAAATGCTGCTGCTTCTGTTCGTCGGCTTCTGCGGCGGCATCCTGACCACCGTCGCGGGCGGGTCGTCGTTCGTGACCTTTCCCAGCTTGATATTTCTCGGTCTCACGCCGCTGGCCGCCAACACCACCAACTTCGTCTCGCTGCTGTTCGCCCAGCCGATTGCACTGGCCACGTCCTATCGCGGTGAGCTGAGGGCGATCGGCCGCGCGATCATCCCGAGCATCGTGCTGGCGGCGACGGGAGGCGCCGTGGGCGCGTTTCTCCTGCTTTGGACCGGCGAATCCGGTTTCGCCCGGCTGGTGCCGTACTTGATGTTGGCGGCGACCGCGATGTTCGCCGGGGCGCCGAGTTTGCGCAAGGCCTTGACCAGCGGCACCCGCACCGCCCCCGATCCCGGCAGCCCCTTGTGCCAGATCCTGATCTTCGCGCTCTCGATCTATTGCGGCTACTTCGGCGCCGGCGTCGGCATGATGCTGCTCGGCGTTCTTGCCGTGTTCGGCTATGACGATGTGCACAAGGCCAACGCCGTCAAGAATGTGGTCGGCTCGGTGGCGTCCCTGGTTGCAACCACAATCTATGGCTTGAGCGGCCCGGTCGCCTGGCCGCAGGCGCTGGTGATGATGGTGGGCGGACTGGCGGGCGCCTATTTCGGCGGCAAGATCGCCAAGAACGCGCCCCAGCGGTTTTTGCGCGCAACCATTGTCGCTTTGGGATCGGCCTTCACGCTTTATTTGTTCTGGCGCTGATTTATTGTGGCACGCCTCGCGCCAGTGTCCCGCTGCTAACGCTGCGGAAAGGTCATTAACCTCAAACTGCCGGATTGTTCCGTCCCGAGCGAGGCCGTCATGGCGCACATCATTGGCACCGATCATGTCGACTATGGCCTGAAGGGCGGCGCCGACGCGGACTTCATTGAAGGGCTGGCCGGCAACGACACCATGTTTGGCGGCGATGGCGCCGATAAGCTTTATGGCGGCACGGGCAACGACGGCTTGCTGGGGGACAAGGGCGACGACGTCCTGTTCGGCGGCGACGGCACCGACCTCGTGAACGGCCTCCTCGGCAACGACACGGTTCATGGCGAAGACGGCGACGATAGGGTCTATGGCGGCGCGGGCAATGACGTTGGCACCGGCGATGGCGGAACGGACATCGTCAATGGCGATGCCGGCAACGACAGCTTAAGCGGCGGCTCCGGCAAGGACACCATGGACGGCGGGGCCGACAACGACACGCTCCGGGGCGAGTCGGGCGACGACAAACTGACCGGCGGAACCGGCAACGACCGCATCTTCGGTGGCACTGGCACGGACATCCTGTTCGGCGGCGCCGGGGCCGACGTTTTGTCCGGCGACACCGGCGACGACACCATGAGCGGCCAGGACGGCGCCGACCTGCTAAAAGGCGGCGATGGCGTCGACCATCTGGACGCGGGCGTCGGCAACGACCGTCTTTACGGCGGGACTGGCGGCGATCTCTTGAACGGCGGCGACGGCAAGGATGTGCTGAACGGGGACAGCGGCAACGACACGGTTACGGGTGGTGCTGGCAACGACACGTCAACGGGCGGAGCTGGCGAGGATACGTTCGCGTTCTCCACCGGCTTTGGCCGCGACGCCATCGCCGACTTTGCTGTCGGGACGGATCATCTGGATGTGACGCTGGTGGCCTATCTCGGCCATTTCGAGCAGCTCAAGATCACCGATACCGCTGGCGGCGCGCTCATCAAGTATGAGCATACCAACGGCACGTTCGACAGCCTGCTGCTCGCGCATGTGCTGGCGGCCGACATCACGGCCAGCGATTTCATCTTCGTCTGAGCGCGGCCCAAGAAAAAAGGCGAAGGCAAGATTTCCCGCCGCTCGCCTGTTTTCATAACGAATCGATGGTTGTAACGCCGGCCGTTACGCCGAGCGCGACGGCGTTCCTGCGCCCACCAAGCGGTTGCGCGAGGCGCGCCGGCCCGCCGAGGGACGTTCCTCATTGGCGCGGTCGCTGGCCATCTGGACGCGTTTCAGCTCATCCTCGGCCGTGGCGACATCGCGGTCGGCCGGCTCGCGCTTGGCCGCCAAGTCAGCGATGGTGACCTGAAGATTGTCGCAACGCTTGCGCGCCGCCTTGGCGAACGAGGAATAGGCGAAGTGATTAAAGTCGCGCACGCCGGTGCGGACATGCTCGCCTTCGATCTGCTGTTCCAGATCCTGCGCCATGCGCCGGAATTCGGCGATCATAGCGTCGATATCGCCGAGCTTGCGGCGTTTTTCGGCGAGATCGAAAGTGGCGGCCCGGATCAGAGCCTCGCGTGATTTCATGATTCGATACCCCATACGACTTCGAATACGACCAAGCTGTGCAATCCGCATGCCAATCGTTGGCAACGCTCCAACGCCTACCGCCATGGTGAAGACTAGCAGCTTCGGCTTAAGTTGCGGTAAACCAAAGAAAACTTCAATCGCGTCGTTCAGGACGCCGGGGCGCGCCAGCGCTGTCATCCGACCGCAATTTGGCAAGTCGATGGGCCGAACCTGCGTCGTTCGCCCGGTCAACAAGAATCATTGCCCGAAAGCCGCCATTATTGCTCGCGGCGCCCTTTGGCCCGACTCGCAAATCTGCTACTTCTTTATCCACAGGATGATTCGTCGCTTACCTTGACTCGGATGGCTCAGGACGCCGTGCGGGAGCGGGATGACGCGTGCGATTCTGCGGGCCGGGGGGCTCCTTGAGACACGTTCGCCGACCAGACCTCGGAGCGTCATCCGAGATCCGGTCACTGCTTTGCCTGACGTGAGCGGACGATCCGCCGCCGTTGGGACGTGATGGTATCGCGTCATTCGAAACTGCCCCACTTGTCGAAGTTGGCGTTGCGTCCCGTTGGTTTTGCCGGTCTTCGCTGCCCGGCAAAAAAGTGAAACGGACCGGTAAGATTTTAGTTTTGTTAACCAATGCGACTTAGTTTGGTGACGAAGAGTTAATCTGGCCGACAGGTGCACCGCCCAAAGCACTTGCCGACCAGCGGGGCAGCTGGGGCAGCGAACATAAGGAAACGAGCATGAGGGTCCTGCTCATCGAGGACGAGAGCGCAACCGCGCAAAGCATCGAGTTGATGCTGCAGTCCGAAGGGTTCAATGTGTACACGACCGACCTCGGTGAAGAGGGCGTCGATCTCGGTAAGCTCTACGATTACGACATCATTCTCCTCGATCTCGGCCTGCCCGACATGAGCGGCTACGAGGTCTTGAAAACCCTGCGCGTTTCCAAGGTGCAGACGCCTATTTTGATCCTGTCGGGCCTCGCGGGCATCGAGGACAAGGTCAAGGGACTTGGCGTCGGCGCCGATGACTACATGACCAAGCCGTTCCACAAGGACGAGTTGGTTGCGCGCATTCACGCCATTGTCCGCCGTTCCAAGGGCCACGCCCAGTCGGTCATCCAGACCGGCGAGCTGACCGTCAACCTCGACACCAAAACCGTCGAAGTGCAGGGCCAGCGCGTGCATCTGACGGGCAAGGAATATCAGATGCTGGAGCTGCTCTCGCTGCGCAAGGGAACGACGCTGACGAAGGAAATGTTCCTCAACCACCTCTACGGCGGGATGGACGAGCCGGAACTGAAGATCATCGACGTCTTCATCTGCAAGCTGCGCAAGAAGCTGGCCGCCGCCACCAACGGCTTCCACTACATCGAAACCGTCTGGGGCCGCGGCTATGTGCTGCGCAACCCGGAAGATACGTCTTCTGAAGCCGCCTGATTTCGATTGCTCGCAACACTCGGAAATCGCCGATCACACATGCAAAAGGGCCCCAAAGTGAGGGGCCCTTTTTTTATGATTGCGCGCGGCTGGCCCGGTGTCAGGAACTTGTGGCTCACAAGTGCCTGACACCCAGTTACTTGCCAGATTGGCAACCTGCAAACGACTGGGTGTCAGGCACTTACGAGTCGTAAGTTCCTGACACCGGCCGCCACCCGCAAAGAGAGGCGAGGGGAGAGGAGAATCCTCACTCCGCCGCGATTTGCGCTGGCGCCTGCAGCGGCGGCAACGCAGGGGCCGCCACCGGCGCGGGCGGAACGACCACCGGCGCGTGCCCTTGCGCCGCATGCCATTCCGGCGACTCGTCGCGCTTGCCGACCAGGGGGCTGAAAATCCAGCCGAAGAAGCCGCTGACGATCTCCATCACCAGGTAGAACGACGGCACGAACACCAGCGACAGCACCGTCGAGACCACCAGGCCGCCGATCACGGCGATGGCCATCGGCGCGCGGAACTCGCCGCCTTCGCCGGCCCCGAGCGCCGTCGGCACCATGCCGGCCACCATGGCGATGGTGGTCATGATGATGGGGCGCGCGCGCTTCTGGCCGGCGTCCACGATGGCGTCGAAGCGGCTCATGCCGTGTTTTACCCGCTCTACAGCGAAATCCACCAGCAGGATGGCGTTCTTAGTCACGATGCCCATCAGCATCAGGATGCCGATCACGACTGGCATCGAGATGGCGTTGTTGGTCAGCAGCAGCGCGCCGATGACGCCACCGATGGCCAGCGGCAGCGAGAGCAGGATGGTGATCGGCTGGAACAGATTGCCGAACAGCAGGATCAGCAATCCCAACACCATCATCAACCCAAGCCCCATGGCTTGGGCGAAGCCAGAGAACACCTCGCCCATCACTTCGGCGTCGCCGCTGGTGACCAGGTGAACGCCGGGCGGCAGTTGTTTCACCTCGGGCAGACCCTGCACCTTGTCGACGGCGGTGCCGAGCTGCACGCCTTGCGCCAGATCGGCGCCGATCACCACCTGGTCGTTGCGGTCCGAGCGCTCGATCGACGAGGGGCCCTGTCCGAAGGTGATGTCGGCCACCGCTGACAACGGCACCGAAGCGCCGGTGTTGGTGCGGATGTGCAGTGATTGCAACGTGCCCAGATCGCCGCGCGCCTCTTCCACCAGTTGCACGCGGATTGGCACCAGACGGTCGCCAGCCGTGAATTTGGCCAGGTTCGCGCCGGCGTCGCCGATGGTTGCGACACGGACCATCTGCGCGATCTGCTCCGGCGCGACGCCCAGCCGGGCCGCCTCGTCAAAGCGCGGACGGACGCGGATTTCCGGACGATCGAGGCCGGCGCTGGGGTTGACGTTCACCAGCTCGGGCAACTGGCGCATGGCGCTGGCCATGATGCCGACGCCCTTGCCGAGCGACTCGTTGTCGGGCGCTTCGATGGTCATCTGCAGCTGCCGGTCGCCGCGTTCGTTCGAGTAGAAAATGCGCACGTCGGGCGTATCGCTCAGCATCGCGCCGATCTTCAGCTCAAGCTGCTTTTGCGTGAGCTTACGTTCGGTCTTGGGCACATAGCGGATCAGCATGATCGCGGTACGAACTTCGCCCGCCCCCTTGACGGTGGCGCCGCCAAGCGTGAACACGGACTTCACCTCCGGCAGCTCGCGGACGCGGGCGACCATGGTGTCGGTAGCGGCCTGGGTGTCGCCGATGCGCGATCCCGGCGGCAATTCGACCGAGAGCGTCGAGCGCGATTCATCGCCTTCCGGAATGAAGCCCTGCGGCAGCAATCCGGCGCTGGTGATCGAGAGATAGAACAGGCCGACGCCCACGATCATGCTGAGCAGTTTGTGGCGCAGCGTGAAACGCAGGAAGCTGCCGTAGGCGCGCGCCATCGGGCCATCGGCGGGATGCTCTTCGCCGGGCACGCCACGCATGAAGTAGGCCGTCAGCACGGGCGTGATGAAGCGCGCGACCAGCAGCGAGATGAACACGGCGACAGCCACCGTCAGGCCGAACTGCTTGAAGTACTGGCCCGCGATGCCGCCCATAAAGCTGACCGGCGCGAAGATCGCGATGATGGTGAAGGAAATCGCGATCACCGCCATGCCGATCTCGTCGGCGCCGTCAATCGAGGCCCGGTAGGCGGACTTGCCCATACGGATGTGCCGGACGACGTTCTCAATCTCGACGATGGCGTCGTCGACCAGGATGCCGGTCGCCAGCGTCAACGCCAGCAGGCTGACCAGGTTGAGTGAGAAGCCCATCACCGACATGGCCCAATAGGCCGGAATGATCGACAGCGGCAGGGCGATGGCCGCGATCACGGTGGCGCGCCATTCGCGCAGGAACAGGAACACCACCAACACGGCCAGAAGCGCGCCCTCGATGAGGGACTGCATGGCCGCTTCGTAATTGCCAAAAGTGTAGCCGACGGAATCGTCGATCAGCGACAGCTTTACGTCGGGATAACGCTTTTCCAGGTCGGCGATTTTTGCGTCGACCACGCGCGAGACTGAGACGTCGCTGGCCCCCTTGGCGCGGAAGATCGCGAAGGCGACGGCCGGCTGGCCATTGCGGCGG
Source organism: Hyphomicrobiaceae bacterium (assembly GCA_031393505.1). Classification (GTDB taxonomy): domain Bacteria; phylum Pseudomonadota; class Alphaproteobacteria; order Rhizobiales; family Hyphomicrobiaceae; genus JANYHF01. Next base: position 26,548 of record JANMVX010000043.1, read on the forward strand.
GCAAAGAAGCGCGTTTCTTCGGCCCCGTCCACAACGCGGCCAAGCTCCTCCAGCCGGACATCGCGTCCGCCCGGAAGGGTGATTTTGGTGGCCGCGAGGGCCGCAACTGTTTTGGCGCCGCCGAGCGTCCGGATCGATTGCTCCTGCCCGCCCACGTCGCCCCGGCCGCCGGCCAGATCGGCGTTGGTCAACAGCAGTTGCTGGTTCACGTCAACCGCTGTCACGCCAAGCGCGGCCAGCCGCGCCGGATCGAGTTGCACACGGATTTCACGGCTGGCGCCGCCGTAGCGCTCGACGCGGCCAACGCCTTTCAGGCTCTGGATTTCACGGATCAGCACATCATCGACATGCCAGCTCAGCTGGTCGACCGTCATGGCCGGCGCTTCTGCCGTGAACGTCATGATGGCCTGGCCTTCGACATCGATCCGGCTGATCACCGGTTCGTCGATGGTCTTGGGCAGGTTGCCGCGAATGCGCGCCACGGCGTCCTTGACGTCGTTGACCGCGCGGTCGCTGTTCACCTCGAAGTAGAACTCGATCATGGTCTGCGAGGCGCCGTCCGTGATCGACGACCGGATGTGTTTGACGCCGGTGATGCTGGCGACCGTGTCTTCGACCTTCTTGGTCACCTGGTTGCGCAGTTCGGACGGCGCCGCGCCGGATTCGGTGATCGTAACGGCCACCACCGGCACGTCGATGTTGGGAAAGCGCGTCACCGGCATGCCGCGGAACGACACGATGCCCAACGCCATCAGCACCACGAACAGCACGATGGCGGGGATCGGCTGGCGGATCGACCAGGCGGAAAAATTCATATTCATTGCGAGGCCTCCAGCATCGACGCCGCGACTGGGCGGACCCGATCGCCGTCGCGCACGAACGTGCCGGCGCGCGCGACCACCTGATCGCCGACGGCCACGCCGGTCGCCATTTCCACCAGCTTGTTGCCGCGCAGGCCGACGGTCACGCGCTGCGTGTGAATGCGGTTGTCTTTGACCATCTGCACATAGGCGCCGTCCTTGTCGTAGCTGACGGCGGCCACCGGCAAGGTGACGGCGGTGGTATGGCCGATTTCGATTGAGCCTGACGCCGAACCGCCGATGCGCAGGCGTTCGTCCTGCTTCAGGGCGACGCGAATTTTGCCCAGCCGTGTCGCCTTGTCGATCTCGGGCGAGATCAGCCGCACCGTGCCCTGGATCGGTTCAGACATGCCCGCCGGCGACACGGCGACGGCCATTCCCTTGGCGATGCGCGGCATCGATACGTCGGGCAGTTCGGCTTCCAGCTCCACATCGCCGTCCGCTATAATGCGGAACATCGCGGTGCCGGCGCTGCTGCCGATCTGGCCGAGGCGCACATTGCGTTGGCTGACGATGCCGGCGCTTGGCGCGCGCACTTCGGCACGGCCTATCTTCCACAAGACCTGATCTTTCTGGGCCACGGTCGCCTTGCGGTTGGCGACGCTGACGTCGATCGCTTTGGCGGCGGCGTCGACCAACGCGTCGTTGACGGCCGAGGAGGCCTGCGACTGATCCAGGGTGGCAGTGGTGGCGAAGCCTTTCGCCTTCAACACTTCGGTGCGGTCGAGCGATTTGGACGCCACCAGCCGGTTGGCCTTGGCCTGCGCCAGCTGCGCTTCGGCCTGCGCCTTGGAGGCGTCGCCCTGGGCGAGCTGCGCATCGAACTGCGCCACCTGGGCATCCAGCGTATCGCGGTTGAGGCGTGCCAGGACTTGACCTTTTTCGACCTTGTCGCCGATATCGACCAGGATTTCCGCCACGCCCAGGCCCTCGACTTCCGGACTGACCAGCACCTCTTCGCGCGGCGTCAGGGTGCCGGTCACCTGGACCAGTTCGCTGACGTCGCTGCGGGCGGCGGTGAAGATGCTGACGGCCGGGCCCTGCAGCGCGGCGGCTGGCGGCGCGGCCTTGGCGGCGTCCTCGGCGGCCATGCCGGGACCGGCCGACAGGGCGAACAGCGCGCCGACAATGCCAAGGGAGAGACGCTTGGTTGTGACGAGACTCATGAGATCACCTTGGTTTTTGGCGCCGTGGGGGCGCTCGTGTTGGATGGGGCAAGCATGCGGTGGATGAGGACGCTGAGCGCGGGCCAGAGCGTCTCGAAGTTGGTGTCGGGATCGAGCCGCATGCGCATCATCAGCCCGTCGCCGATGGCCATGACCATGCTCGAGGCGGCGTCGGCATCGAGGCTGGCCTCGACTTCGCCGGCCTGCTGCAGCTTGGCGAGCACGGCGCGCAGGGTCAGGCGAGCCTCGCTATACGTCGCCTCAAAGGCCTTTCGCGTTTTCGGGTTGCGATGGGCCTCGGCGAACACCTCGCAGAACAGCGCGCATTCCGGCCCGCTCATCAGGTCCTTCAGGCAGTCGAACCCGGCGTCGCAAAAGGCGTCGAGCGTGACGCCTTCGACAGCCAGCCGGCCCAGATATTCGTTGTTTCGCGTGTGAACATGCTGGGCGATGGCGGCGATAATGTCGTCCTTGGAGGCGAAATAGCGGTAGACGCCGCCCGGGCTCATCTGCGCCGCCGCGCAGATCTGCTGCATCGACGTTGAGTGGAACCCGCTGGTGGAAAAACAGCGGGTGGCTGCTTCCAGAATGCGCTGACGCACATCAACCGGCATCGGGGAGACAGTCTTGTGCAGGTCGGCGACAGCGGCCATTTACGTTTATACCCTTATCTTTGCCGCAACCCAGAATGCCTGTCGCTCGATCAACGCGCAGGACGGCAAGATGGATCGCGTCAAAACGCCGGATGGAATAATCCGCGAGCGAACGATCATTCGCGAATGAACGTTCGCTCATGTAAGGGCGATAGCGATGGCTGTCAAGGATTTGTGCTGCAGCGCAGCAACGCCACCAGATGTCAGGCGGCTGGACTGAGGCGTCTTGGAGCGGTGCGAGCAAGACCCACGATCGGCTCGGTGCGCCGGGCAGCCGCCAGCCAGACCACCTGCAGCCCGCTCACGTCATAGCCGAGGAACCCCTCCTCTATCGGGGCCGAGGCAGCACGGGCGGGATCGGCGCACAGCACGCCCACGCCGAAGTTGCCATCGATGGCCTCCAGCAAGTCCTTGGCGACGGCGCGCGGGGCCGCGACCACGACATGGCTGTAGATGGCGTCCAAGGCGGACAAGACCAGTTCGAGGTTGGCTCCGTTTGCGCCAAGCCAAGCGCTGTCACGGGCTCTGCCGGCCGAAATTCTCTGCCAGCGGCCGGTCTCGGACGGGCGCACTACGTCTTCAAAGGTGGCGGCGCCGAGCACCAGTTCGGATAGGCCGGGATAGCCGGGATCTGTCCCCTGTTTCAGATCGATGATCAGCAGCGGAGCGGCCGTGGTGGCCAGCCTTTGCGCAAGCGAGGTCGCGGCGGCGACAGCGTTCTGGCCATCCGTTTCGCCCGTCACCAGAATCCGCCCCGCGCTTGCGCCCTTTGGCAAGCTGGCGACATGCGCGGCCAAGGCGGCGTCATTTGCGAACCTGGCCATCGCCATCGGCGGCGGCGCCGCAACGGTCCTGACCGGCTCGGACTGTTGCACCGGTCGCGACGCTGGCGCGCGCCGTCCGGCGCCGGGCGCGCCCCGCATCAGCTCGCGGCTCAGCACATAGAAGATGCCGAGCAGCAGCGCCGCTCCCGCCGCCAGCAAGGCCAATTGCGACTTTCGCGGGCTATCGATCACGCGCGACGGCACGGCGCTTTCGTTCAGGCTGGCCAGCGCCGACACCGCTGAGCGGTCCCGCTGATTGCTGACCTCGTTCAAACGTTGCAGCAGCCGCTCATAGCCCATGCGCTTGGACTGCGCCTCGCGCTCCAGGCTGCCGAGTTTGGCCTGCGCATCGCTGGACTTAAATTTGGTTTCGGTGAGCCGCGCAATGCTGGCCTGCAACGCGTTCTCGCGCGCCAAGGCCACTTCCACGTCGTTCTGCATGCCGGCGGCGACGCGTTTTGCCTCTTCGGCGAGCCGCGCGCGGGTGGCTTGTAGCTCGGCGGACAGCTGGCGCATGCGCGGATGCCCCGGCAGCAACGTCGTCGAGAGCTCCGCGATATCCCTTTCGACGCGCAGCTTTTGCTGGAACAGCTGCTGCATGTTCGGTGAGCGGACGATATCGGCGGAACCCTCGACGCGGCCGCCATCCACCATCTCCTGCACGATGCGGGCGCGCACTTCGGCCTCGGTGCGGGCGGCTGTGGCCTGGCTCAGCTGCGTGTTCAACTCCGACAGCTGCTGCGAATTCAGCGTGACGTTGTTGGAGCCCGAGAGCAGCCCGGATTCGGCGCGAAAGCGTTCCAACGCGCTTTCGGCGGCCTCGGCCTGCGCCTTCACCTCGTTGATGTTGCTGTCGATATAGGTCGTGGCGTCGCTGGCGTCCTTGACCTGGCTGGCGCGGTTGCGCTCCAGGTAAGCCTGCGCCACGGCATTGGCGATGGTGGCGGCCAGCGCAGCGTCATGCGCCGTGACATCGATGTTGATCAGCCGCGTCTTGGGTACCTCGGTGACCTTGACGTTTTGTTCCAGCATCAGCAGCGCGCGGTCGCGCGGGTCCACGCCTTGCGGCTCGCCGCTCACCACCGACCACAGTCCGGCGACCAGACCGCGCGGCTTCACAGCCGAATTGAACTCCGCATGCTGATCGAGACGCTCGCTGACGATCACCCGGTTCAGCAGATCGCGGGAGCGCACCACCTCGACCTGGCTGGCCACCTCGTTCTCGTCGACCTTCTGTTCGACGTTGGCCGCCTCGGGGTTTTGCGGGCGCAACAGGCCGCGTCCCGCGGGTTCCAGAATAATCTGCGAGGTCGACTTATAGGTCGGCGGAATCAGGCTGAGGACGCTATAGACGCCAGCGCCCACGATCGCGGTCGCCGCCAGGATGCGCCACAGACTGGCGCGCAAGGCGCTCAGCAGGCTGCGGATGTCGATGTCGTCTTGGGAAGCGGGCATGCGGAAACACCTGAAAGAACCGAGCAGCGGCCACGTCGCCGAAGCGCCGCCAGCCTCGATTAGCGGATAAGTCTGTTACCAACGCCTTAAGTGTCCCAAAGCGCGCCGCGCCTTAACCGATTGTTCATCTGGCGGAGGTACCACTGGCCGCAAGTTGTTCCGTTGCTTTGGGGTTTCGTCCGATGTCTGTGCGTTGTTTCGTGTCCATCGCGGCCGTTGCGCTGGTCCTGTCGGGTTGCGCAAAGGCCCACCAGACGATCGCGGCCAACACGCCGCTGACGCCGCTAGTCGCCGGCGAACCCAAGACCGACGACGGCCATTTGCATCCGCCCGGCGATGGCGGGCCGCTGCCGTCCGACCCGGTCGCGAACATGCCGCCCATGCCGGTGGCGGCGCTGGAAGCCATCCGCAGGCTGAAAGAGCCCGGACACGGCGGCGCAGTCGCTTTCATGGAACCGCTGGTGACGCGCATCAATCGCGAAGACTCCGACATTCCCGCCGTGCCCGCCGCAGCTGCGCCGTATACGCTCGATAGCGGCGACCGGGTGCGCGTGTTCGTCTACGGCCAGCCCAATCTCTCGCACATCTATCCGGTCGATGCGGCCGGAGCGATCGCGGTGCCGCTGATCGGTTCTCTGCACGCACGCGGACTGACGACGGTTGGGCTAGGCCAGAATATCGCGGCGCGGCTTGGCAGCACGGTCGTGAAAGACCCGCAGGTCTCGGTGGAACTGGCCGTCGCCCGCCCGTTCTACATTCTTGGCGAAGTGCGCTCGGCCGGTCCCTACCCGTACGAACCCGGCCTGACGCTCGAAGCCGCCGTCGCCGTCGCCGGCGGATTTTCGCCCCGCGCCAGCCAGCGCGAGGCGCGCCTGACCCGGCGCGTCAATGGCGTCGCCACGGAGATCCACGCCGCCATGAGCGAACCGATCCGCCCGGGCGATACGATCACGATCGAAGAGCGGTGGTTTTAGTCTTACAAGTTCCCGAAAGTTTCTCTTTATGCGCATCCTCCACTGCCTCCGCGCCCCCGTCGGTGGTCTCTTCCGGCATGTCGTGGACCTCGCCCGCCAGCAGGTGGCCGATGGCCATCTGGTCGGCATCCTTGCCGATACAAGCACCGGCGGCCCATCAGCGGATAAGACCTTGGCGGAGCTTGCCCCGCTCCTCGCCCTGGGCGTCACCCGCGTGCGCATGCCGCGCCAGCTCGGGATCGGCGACTACACGGCGCTGATGGCGACGCAGAAACTGGCGCAAACGCTGAAGATCGACGTGTTGCATGGCCATGGCGCCAAGGGCGGCGCCTACGCCAGGCTCGCGGCCAACCGATTGAAACGCACCGGGCTGCCGGTGAAAGCGTTCTACACGCCCCATGGCGGCAGCCTGCATTTCGAGCCGGGCACCCTTCAGGGGACGTTGTTTCTCGGCTTGGAGCAGCACCTCGCAACGCAAACGGACGGCATCATCTTTGAAAGCGCGTTTTCGCAGCGCGCCTATCGCGTCAAGGTCGGCGTGCCGCCCTGCCCCGAACGCGTCATCCCGAACGGACTGTTGCCCGCCGACTTTACGGACGTTACGCCGAACCCCGACGCGTGCGACGTGCTGTTTGTGGGCGAATTGCGCCACCTAAAGGGCGTCGACGTCCTTCTGGAGGCGCTGGCCCAGATCGAGACGCCGCATCCGCCCTCCGCCATGATCGTTGGCGGCGGGCCGGACGCCGATCTGTTCAAATCGCAGGCCGCCAAGCTGGGCCTCGGCGATCGCGTCACCTTCCCCGGCCCCATGCCCGCGTCAAAAGCGTTTCCGCTCGGCCGCTGCATCGTGGTGCCGAGCCGTGCGGAATCGTTCCCCTACATCGTCTTGGAAGCAGCCGCCGCCGGGTTGCCGATGCTCATGACCGGCGTCGGCGGCATTCCGGAAATCACCGCCGGATTGACCGTACCCTTCCTGATCCCCGGCGACAGCGCATCGCTGGCGCGCCACTTGCAGGCGTTTCTCGCCGATCCGGCGCCCCTCAGGGCACAGGCCGAAGCCTTGCGCACCAAGGTCGCGGGCCGCTTCACGGTCGCGCGCATGGCGTCTGAAATCCATGAATTCTACGCTCAGACGGTTGCCGCGCGTGTCGTCTCGAAATACGGGGACAGTATACCTGTTTTCCGATAGAAATACGGGGACAGTATACCTATTTCAAGGCGCCAGCGGTTCGGTTTCGACGGCTGTCGAGAAATAGGTATACTGTCCCCGTATTTCTATCTCCGTATTTCTATCTCCGGCCGAAGCCAAATTCTTGACGAACAGTTAAGGCCGCGCCGGAACTGGCACGGTTCCTGCTGACTGTCTGCCGACAGATGCAGACTTTCTTAGCAGGCGTTCACGTCCCATGTTCGATCATAGTTCCACGTCTTCGGTCCATTCGGCCGTTGTTCCTCCGCTCGCCGACTTCCGTTTCAACTACCGTGCGGCCTCGATATCGCCCGTCGTCGTCCTTGGCCTCACGCGCTTGGCCGATGTGCTGATGATCGCGCTGGTCGGCGCCGGACTGTTCGGTCTCTATGTCGAGACGCCAACTCTCGCGTCAGGCATCCCCTATTTCACCATCGCCGGCGCTGTCGGCGTCGGGGCGGCGGCCATCTTCCAGGCCGCTGGCCTCTACAGCATTCCGGGACTGCGCGCTCCCGTCGGGCAGCTGTCGCGCCTGGCCCTTGGCTGGACCTCGATCTTCGCTCTGGTCGTAGCGGCGGTGTTTTTCCTGAAAGTCGGCCCGGATTTTTCGCGCGTCTGGCTGCTGGCCTGGTTTGTCGCCGGGGCCGTCGGGATTGTGTCGTTCCGCGCCGGTCTTGCCAGCGTCTTGCGGGGCTGGACGCTGGACGGCCGCCTGATCCGTCGCGCCGTCATTGTCGGTGGCGGCGTCGAGGGCGAGGCTTTGCTGCGACGCCTGGAAGGCCAAGACACCGACTTGCGCATCTGCGGCGTGTTCGACGACCGCTCGGACGTGCGCGTCGGATCGAAGATTGCCGGTTATCCAAAGTTGGGGTCGATTTCGGATGTGGCCGAATTCACGCGCGGCACCCGCGTGGACCTGGTGCTGGTTGCCTTGCCACAGCGCGCCGAGGAGCGGCTCTACGCGATCCTGCGTGACCTGATGATCCTGCCGCTGGATATCAAACTCTCCAGCCTGGCCGCCAAGCTGCGCCTGCGCCCGCGCGCCTATTCCTACATCGGGGCCGTGCCGTTCCTGGACGTGGCCGACCGCCCCATCGCCAACTGGTCGACCATCCAGAAATGGCTGTTCGACAAGGTGATCGGCCTGCTCGCGCTGATCGCGCTGACGCCGGTGATGCTGCTGGCCGCGCTCGCCATTAAACTCGACAGCAAGGGGCCGGTGTTCTTCAAGCAGAAGCGCTACGGCTTCAACAACGAACTAATCGAGGTCTACAAGTTCCGCTCGATGTATACGGACAAGTCCGACTCGGATGCCGTGACGCTGGTCAGCAAGGGCGACCCGCGCGTGACCAAGGTCGGCCGCTTCATCCGCAGGTCGAGCATCGATGAGTTGCCGCAGCTGTTCAACGTGCTGAAGGGCGAACTGTCGCTGGTCGGCCCGCGCCCGCACGCCATGCAGGCCAAGGCCGCCGACAAGCTTTATCCCGACGCCGTGGACGGATACTTCGCGCGCCACAAGGTCAAGCCGGGCCTGACCGGTTGGGCCCAGATCAACGGCTGGCGCGGCGAGACGGATACGGAGGAAAAGATCGTCAAACGCGTCGAGTGCGATCTCTACTACATTGACCATTGGTCGGTGGTGCTGGATCTGTACATTCTAGCGAAAACGCCGTTTGCGCTGCTGAAGAGTGAGAACGCTTATTAAGGTTGGGGTGGTAGAGTCTTCTCCTCTCCCCCATTTTTGGGGGAGAGGATGTCGCCCGAGCGTCAGCGAGGAAACAGCGACAGGTGGGGCAGCCGCTTGCTCAGAACCTGTTGCGACGGGGACGAAGCAAGCGGCTGCCCCTCACCGACCGCGCTTCGCCGATGGATAGTCGTTACACGGAATTTCTGCCTTGGCCCTGCTCGCCCGCACCGCAGATTGGACTCCGCCGGGCGACACCACCTCCCGCCCGCTCTTCATCCAGCGGCTCGCGCTCGCCCTGGTCTGGCTCGGCTTCGCCCTCTCCGGCATCGTGTTCGCCGAGCCCGCGCCCATCGACCTCATCCTGATCCTGCTGATCGGCCTCCTGCCCGTCGCGGGGCTGACCGAGATGAACCGTACGCTGCTGATCTATCTCATGCTGTGGCTGCTGGTGGTAGCGGGCGGGTGCCTGGGCGCCATGGATGCCTTTGATCTCGGCGTCGCCAGCAAGCAGGTGGGCATCACCTTCTATCTCTCGGTGTCGTCCGTGATCCTGGCCGGCTTTATCCAGGCCAATCCAGTGTGGCACACCCGGCTGATCCTGAACGGCTATCTGCTGGCGGCCGTGGTCGCCACGCTCGCCGGCCTGATCGGCTACTTCGATCTCATCCCGCCGCTCACAGAAACCTTCACGCTCTACGGGCGCGCGCGCGGCACCTTCAAGGACCCCAACGTCTACGGCGCCTTCGTCGTCCCGGCGCTGGTCTATGCGTTGTATCTCGCTTTCACCAGCCGGCCGCGCACGGCGTTTGTCGCGCTCTGCGTCACCGGGTTCCTGCTGCTGGGATCGCTCTTGAGCTTTTCGCGCGGGGCCTGGACCAATGCGGCGCTGTCGCTGGCGCTGTTCTGCTACTTGAGCTTCATCACCTCGGCCAGCAACCGCTACCGCACCAGGATCATCGCGCTGCTGAGCGTGGCCGCCGTGCTCGGGACGATCGTGCTGGCCTTCGCCATCCAGTCGCCCAAAGTCAGCGAACTCCTGAGCGAGCGCGCGCAGCTGACCCAGACCTACGATTCAGAGCCCTACGGACGGTTCGCCGGCCATGCCAAGGCCAAGGCGCTGATCGTCACCCATCCCTTCGGGATCGGCGCGCTGCAATTCGGCATCCACTATCACCACGAGGACGTGCATCAGGTCTACCTGAACATGCTCATCGGGCATGGCTGGGTGGGGGGCGGAGCTTACATTTTGTTGGTGGTGCTGACGCTGCTGCTCGGCATCGCCGGCGCGTTCGTGCCCGGCCCGGCGCAAGCGCTGATGCTGGTCATGCTCTCGGCCTATATCGGCACGGTCATGGAAGGCTTTGTGGTCGACACGGACCACTGGCGGCATTTCTTCGTGCTGATGGCCGCGATCTGGGGATTGTTCCTGGGATCGCGGCCAAAAAGTTCAGGCCGCTTAGTTGGCCATACCTGACAACGGCAGGCTGACCGAACCATTGGTTGCGGCCTGCTGGTTCATGCCCATCGGGTCGTCGGCGCGACGCGACTTGCCTTCGAAGAACGCGCCCTGCTCGATCGCCAATGCGCGATGGAACACGTCGCCCTCGACATGCGCGCTGGACTGCAGCGTGACCTTGTTGCCGCGGATCGAGCCCATGACTTTGCCGCGTACGACCACTTCTTCGGCGACAATGCCGCCGGTTACCACGGCCATTTCGCCCACGAGCAGCATGGCGCAGTGAATGTCGCCCTGGATCTGGCCCTCGACGGTCACCTCGCCCTTGGACTCCAGGTTGCCCATGATGATCAAATCAGAACCAATAACCGATGGGCCCATTTTATCCCCGCTAACACCATTACCAGACCATGCCGTCGAATAACTGCCAATCGACGGTGATGGCGTCGGAGCCGGCCGGCTCACATCCGTCGCGCCAAATGAGCGGTCGTTCCGCTCCGGCTTCTTGGTGAACATGTGTACTCCCCAACTTCGCGATAGGTTCCCCGAGGAGAGATGGCGACCAACCCGCACCGCCGGATGGCCCGTCTCCCACGTCTTTCCACTAGCAAGACGGCTAATCTGTAACAAGAGCAAGACTATTCTTGCGCCAATTATGGCGTCGCCAAGGCTGGCGCCCGCCATGTCAAAGCGCTTCGGTTGCCGGACATCCGCCCCCTTGGCCACTTTGCGCCAGCGATGGGACTTCGGTCAAGCAAGCTCGTGGAGACCACGCTATTTTGCCGCCAACGCCTTGACCGCCGTCAGCACCTCGGCGGCGTGCTCTGGCACTTTCACCTTCGACCAGACCTGCGCCACCTTGCCTTTGCCATCGACCAGATAGGTCGTGCGCTCCACGCCTTGGTAGACCTTGCCGTACATCTGTTTGTCGACCCAGAGCCCGAGCGCACCAATCAGCGTGCGGTCTTCGTCCGCCGCCAGCGTCACTTTCAATTCGTATTTGTCGCGGAATTTGCAGTGGCTTTTGACGCTGTCGGGCGAGACGCCGATGACGCGCGCGCCGGCCGCCTGGAATTTTGGCGCCAAGGCCGAAAACTCTTGACCCTCCAAGGTGCAGCCGCTGGTGTCGTCCTTGGGATAGAAGTAGATCACATAAGGTTTTCCCGCGAGGACCTTTGACCCGATGGTTTTGCCATCGTCGGCGGGAAGTTCGAAGCTCGGGAACGTGCTGCCTGCGTCGATCACGATTGAGACCTCTCAGTGACAATTGCCATGGTGACGCCCTGTTTTTGCCGCAACTTATTCCCAAACGCCAGTGGACACGTCCGCGTGTCGCAGGGGCGAGGCCACCAATGGGCCTCACTCGCTGTGTTGGGTGCTGGGTGAATTGGGGGCTGCTCGCTGAGCGGCGTTGACACGAAGGACTGGCCGCGGGCGTGAAGAGACCACTTGCGATAGCTGCGCCGCAGCCACCGACGCGCCGTGGCGACCCGCCCGAGTCCGGGACGGGACGGACCAATCGTCCCCGCAATGGACAACGCCCGCGCAAGCCGAAGACATCATCCCATTGGCCGCTCTGGCTGGTGCTTGGCGTCGGCCTGCCCGTTGGGCTGCTGATCGTCATCACCGTTGGTTTGGCGGTGGCGCTTCGGCTGGGTCCGGTCGAGGTCGATTTCCTGAAAGGGTCGCTGAAAGCCGCCGTCGACCGGCAGATCGCGCCGATGAGCGCCGAGATTGGCGCGGCCAGCCTGCACTACGATGCGGAAGTTGGCGGCCTGGCGCTGCGCCTGTCCGGCATTGACCTGGCGGGCGCCGACGGCAAACCCGCGGCCTCGATCGCCGAGGCGACGGTGGAGCTGGATTCGTTGAGCCTTTTGACCGGCGCGATCAACGCCAGAGCGTTAACGCTCGAGCAGCCGCAGTTCCGCATGCGCTATAACGCCGGCCGCGGCTTGGAATTGGCCGCAGCGGTTGAGCCGAAAGCCCGCAACGCGCAGACAAGCGGCGAAACGGCGCTGACGACAACCGCTGCGCCGGAACCAATCACCTCTCCGGCAGCGAACATAGACTCCATCGCATCCGCTCCGGCGCAAGACATCATTGGCGTCATTCGCGCCATTCTGACCGGTGCGTCCTCGTCTGGTGGCTCCAGCTCCAGCGTGGCCGCGTTGCACATCCGCTCGGGCCACCTCAACATTGAGGGCCAGGAGCGCATGACCGCCTGGCGCATCCCGGATTATGATCTGCGCTTGGACAGCAAAGACGGGCGCGGCATTCTGGTTGGCTCGGGCCAGTTGATCGGCCCCAGCGGCAAGACGCGGGCGACCATTTCGGCTGAGCAGCCGCCGGGCGCGACCACCTTGAAACTGAGCGTCGCCATGGACCGCATGGTCCCGGCCGATTTCGCCAATCTCAGCCCGGCGCTCAATCCGCTCGCGGCGGCGCTGCTACCGGTGGGCGGGGAAGCGAGCCTGGATTTCAGCGCCGACGGTCAGCTCGACCGGCTGGATATGAACGTCGGACTCGGCGCCGGCGTGTTCGATGTTGGCGGGGCCTGCGCCGACAGTTTCCGGCTGGATCGCGGCGGCGCACACATCCGTTATGTGCGGGGCACCGGGCGCATCGATCTGCTGCCGTCCAATCTGCGCAGCAATGGCTCGGGCGCTACGGTTTCCGGCGCGGCGCTGGTCAGCAAGGACGAACAGGGACGCGATCGCTGGCAATACACGGCCGCGTTCGCCGACGCCGCCGTCGCCGATACCGCCCACGGCCTGGCCGCCACCGCCATCGACAATTGGGCCGCGCGCGGCACCTTCACGCCCGCGACCGGCGAGGCCGTTTTGGAGCGCATGGCGATGGAGGTCGGCAGCACGCGCATGTCGATGGTGGGACGGATTTCGCAGGCCGGCGTGGCGATGGATACGCGCGTGACCGACGCGCCGATGGGCATCATTCTGCGGCTTTGGCCGGTGTGCTTCCAAAGTTATGCGCGCAACTGGGTGCTGGCCAACGTGCGCTCGGGGATCATCGACAAGGGTCGTATGCGGCTGACCATAGACGCCGATGGCTTGGAGCGTTTGAAGAGCACGGGCAAGATGCCGGACGAGGCGGCCGACGCCGATTTCGACATGAGCGATATCGCTTTCAGCTATGCCGAGGGCCTGCCGAATGTGCTGGCGACGCGCGGAAAGATGCAGTTTTCGGGGCGCAAGCTGACGGCGCAGATCCCCGAAGCCGCCTCGCAAATGCCGAGCGGGCGCGTGCTCTCGCTCACCAATGCGCGCTATGAGGTGGCCGACTTTCTTGATCCTAGCCCGCGCGGCCGCATCACGCTCGAAACCAGCGGGCCGATCGAAACGGGGCTGGAATATCTCGATCTGAAGCCCTTCGGGCTGGTCAAGGCCTCGGGCCTGCGCTTCACCGACCTGACGGGCGAGTTCAAGGGCAAACTGGATCTGTCGCTGCCAGTCACGCGCGCGCTGCAGCCTGGCGATCTCAAGCTGCAAGCCAACGCGACCTTGAGCGACGCCAAGCTCAAGCGCAGCATCAACGGCCTGACCATCAACAGCAGCACGGTGGACCTCACCGCCACCGAAACCTCACTGAAGGCCGAGGGCGACGTGCTGGTGAACAGCGTGCCGGCAAAGCTCTCCTGGGAGCGTGCGCTCGGCCCTGGCAGCGGCCCCTCGCCCGACCTGCGGCTGACAGCGCGGCTGGACGCCACCGACCGCGAGCAACTCGGCATCCTGGTCAACCACATGATCAGCGGCGAGATTCCGGTGACCATCGATCTTGCGTCCGGCGCGGTTGGCGACGGCGAAAAGCTCGCCCATGTCGAGGCCGATCTTGGCGAAGCCGAAATCGTGCTGGACACGCTGGCCTGGCGCAAACCGGCGGGCGAGGCGGCCAAAGCGGCGTTTGATCTGGTCTCGGTCGATAAGACGACAACGCGGCTGGAAGAGTTCCAGCTCACCGGCGACAAGATCGCCATCCGCGGCTCGATCGATATCGGCCCGGACAACCGGCTCGTGGCGTTCGCGTTTCCGGAGTTTTCGGTCAACCTGGTGACGCGGCTGGCCGTGAGTGGGACCGTGCGGCCCGACAAAGTGCTGGCCGTAACGGCGCGGGGCCCCTATTTCGACGGCCGCGACTTTTTCAAATCGCTGTTCTCGCTCGGCCAGCTGACCGCCACTCCACTGCCGCCCCCCAAGGCCACCACCGGCCTGGACCTCACCGCCGACATCGAGACCGTTCTTGGTTTTTCGCAGGTGTCGCTGCACGGCGTGCACATCGAAGCTTCGCGCCGAAAAGGCGTTTTGTCGGTCCTGGAGGCCAGCGCCGGCTTTGACCGTGGCGGCAATGTCGGCGTGCGGCTACACGCTGCACCGGGCAAGCCGCGCGTCCTGCAGGCCGAGGCGGACGATGCGGGACAGGCCTTCCGGCTGATCGGCCTGTACCAGAACCTGGAGGGCGGCAACACCTCGCTGCAGGTCAATCTGGATGGCGAAGGCGCGGCCGAAAAGACCGGCATACTGTGGGCGCGGCAGTTCAGCCTGTCAGGCGATCCGGTTGCAAAAGAGGTGTTGAACGGCGCCACCGTGGGCGGCGCGAGCGGCCCCGAGGAGCGCCAGAAATTCGAGTTCGACCGCATGCGTGTCGGCTTCTCGGTCGGCCAGGGCCAGTTGGTGCTGCGCGACATGTTCATCAACGGCCCGGTGGTCGGCGCGACGCTACGCGGAAAAATCGACTATGAGCGCCAGACGGTCAGCCTGGGCGGCACCTATATTCCGCTGTTCGGCCTCAACTCCATGTTCGGCGCGCTGCCGGTGCTCGGCCAGCTGTTGGTTGGCCGCAATGGCGAGGGTCTGCTCGGCATCACCTTCGCCGTCCAGGGCGCATTGGCCAAGCCGGAAGTCATTGTCAATCCGGTGTCGGCGGTGGCGCCAGGCATCTTCCGCCAGATCTTCGAGCTCGGCCCCGAAGACCCGCGCATCCAGCCGCGCGATCCGGCCAAGGCAAAGGTGGTGGTTCCGCAACTCGATGCCGGTCCACCGACGGACATTGGCGAGGCGTTCCCGCCGTTGACCGCCGATGATCCGCCGTCGATTTTGCCGGGGAAGAAGAAGTAGTCGCGTTATTTCCTTCTCCCCCGCCACTTCGCGGGGGAGAAGGTGCCCGCAGGGCGGATGAGGGGCAGACACATGCACCGTACGTGCTGCATGCGAGTCTCAACATTAGCACCGGTCGTGCGGCGAAAGGCCCTGTCCCAGTCGCTGCCCCTCAACCGGCGCCCCGTTGTTTTGCGCCTCCGCGCAGGTGCGCCACCTTCTCCCCCGCGAAGTGGCGGGGGAGAAGGCAATCACCACTCACCAATTGTCCCCGCCGCCCGCCTCCGCTAGAACCATCCCATGACCCGCATCGGCTTTTACCCCGGCAGCTTCGACCCCGTGACGCGCGGACACACCGATATCATCGGGCGCGCGCTGCGGCTGGTGGACGAACTGGTGATCGGCATCGGCGTGCATCCGGGCAAGGAGCCGCTGTTCTCGGCCGACGAGCGCATCGAGCTGCTGCAGGCCGAATGCAAACCTTTGTTGAAATCGGGCGCCCACAAGCTGCGCGTCATGACGTTTGACGGCCTCGCCATCGAGACGGCGCGCCAGGCCGGCGCCAGCGTCATGATCCGGGGCCTGCGCGATGGCACCGATCTCGATTATGAAATGCAGCTGGCCGGCATGAACGGCGCCATGGCCCCCTCGGTGGAGACGGTTTTTCTGCCAGCGTCGCCCGCAGTCCGTCATATCGCCGCCAATCTGGTGCGCCAGATCGCTGGCATGGGCGGCGATGTGTCCCAGTTCGTATCCAAAGACGTCGCAAATCGCATGGCGAAGCGCTTCGCCAAAGTTTGAGTACGCCGCACTCCGCGGTCATTGAGAAGGATGGTTGTATGTCGATGAAGAGTTGGGCGCGCGCTGCCGTTGTTGGCGCCGGACTGGTTTTGGCCGCGTTGGGCACGGCCTCGGCGGCCGACGATCCGCAAAACACGTTGTTCATGGATGTCGAGGGCGGCCGCATCGTCATCAAATTGCGCCCAGACCTCGCGCCAAAACACGTCGCCCAGATGAAGAAACTGGTCTTGCGCAAATTCTTCGACGGCCAAGTGTTCCACCGCGTCATTCCCGGCTTCATGGCCCAGACCGGCGACCCGACCGGCACCGGCACCGGCGGCTCCTACGAGCCCAACCTGAAGGCCGAATTCACGCCCACACCCTACAAGCGCGGCACCCTCGGCATGGCCCGCACGGCCGATCCCGATAGCGCCAACAGCCAGTTTTTCATCTGCTTCACCGACACCGGCTGCAATTCTTTGCGCGGCCAATACACGGTCTGGGCCGAGGTCGTAAAGGGCATGGAGCTGGTCGACGCGCTGGCGGCAGGCGAGCCGCCCGATGCGCCGAGCAAGATCGTGAAAGTGCAATTGGCTGCCGACGCGAAGTAGGCGCGACTTTCCTTCTCCCCGTGCTTAGGGGGAGAAGGTGGCCGCCGACGCGCGATAGCGGGGAGGAAGCACGGCCGGATGAGGGGCAGGAGCTTGCTCCACCGTTGCAGAGACGTGGACGGAGCAAGCGGCTGCCCCTCACCGACCGCCCAGCTCTTGGCGCAAAAAGGCGCCTGCGAGGGGCGGTCTCCTCTCCCTCTAAGTAGGGGGAGAGGAGAAAAGCGCTGGCCGCCGACGACAAGTAATCTGTACTGAGTAGGAGCATAAAATGACCAAACACAAAGACCCCGAAAACACCCTCGTCATGGACATGACGCACGGCAAAGTCGTGATCGAGCTGCGCCCTGATCTGGCGCCCAAGCACGTCGCCCGGATCAAGGAACTGGCGCGCGAGAAGTTTTATGACGGCATCGTGTTTCACCGCGTCATTGACGGCTTCATGGCCCAGACCGGCTGCCCCGAAGGTTCGGGAACCGGCGGTTCGGGCAAGAAGCTGAAGGCCGAGTTCAACAAGGAGCCGCACGTGCGCGGCGTCTGCTCGATGGCCCGCTCGTCCAGCCCCGACAGCGGCGACAGCCAGTGGTTCATCTGCTTCGACGACGCCGGGTTCCTGGACAATCAGTACACCGCCTGGGGCAAGGTCATCGACGGCATGGACAACGTCGATAAGATCAAGCGCGGCGAGCCGGTGAAGAACCCGGATAAGATCAAGACGCTGCGAGTGGCGGCGGATTTGTAGGAAGAAAGGCGTGAAGTCGGGAAGTCGCCAATTCGCCAAATCGGTTTGACGTCGCTCGGTCACGACTTGGCGATTTCACGACTTCACGATTTGGCGTCTTCCTACCTCCCGCCGCATTTGCCAGTCAAACTCCACCGCGAGCAGAACGGACTTTAGCGTCTTGGCATTGGACGTGATAAGTTACGAGTTGGACTGAGATTTCCGTTATCCCGAGGGCGTTGCCTGATGACCGACTTGACCGTTTCAGGCCTTTCGCCCGCGGCGCTTCCCGGCGCTTACGATCTTGATCGCAACTCGGCCCGCTCCAGCCTGGCCGAGGTCAATCCCTTCAGCCTCATCGAAGCCGTCAACGACACCAGCGAAATCGCCCATACCGGCTGGATCATCTTCCTCGGCGTCGTGGCCTATTTCTGCATCGCGGCGGCCGGCGTGTCGCACAAGGACCTGCTGCTGAATTCGGCCGTGCAGCTGCCTTTCATGCAGGTCTCGATCGACCTCACGCGTTTCTTCCTGTTCGCCCCGGTCGTGCTGCTGTTCATGCATTTCGGCTTGCTGGTGCAGCACGTCATGCTGGCCCGCAAAGTCATGGAGTTCGATGCGGCCGTGCGCGCCATGGAGCCCAGCGCGCGGCGCACCCATCCCATCCGGCACGAGTTGAATTCCTATTTCTTCACGCAGGCCCTGGCCGGCCCCGAGCGCTCGGCCCTGTTCGGAGGCTTCCTGCACGGCATGTTCTGGCTCTCCATCATCGGCGTGCCGGTGATGGTAATCCTCTTTATCCAGATCGTGTATCTGCCCTACCACGATGTCACCACCACCTGGACGCATCGTTTTGCGCTGGTGCTCGATACCGTGCTGCTGGCGTTGATGGGCGTGTTCCTGGGCAGCCGCTCGACGAGCTTTTTTGGCGCGTTCGGGCGCATGGTGCGCAACCAGCCCCTGAATGTTGTATTCACCACGCTGCTCTACGTCTGTGTACTCTCCTTCTCGTTCTTTATCGCCACGGTCCCCGAAGAGGGCCTCGACAAGTTCATGCAGGCGCTGCCCGGCGCGGTGGTGAAAACGGCGACGGCCACCGATGGCGATATCCAGAAGCGACGGGTGTTCGCGCTCACCGATTACATGTTCGAGGGCGTCGGCCGCACCGGCCTGTTCCATCGCAACATTTCCGTCACGGATGAGACGGTCGTCGACCGCGACCCCAAAACCGGCTCGATTTCCACCGTCTCCCTGCGGGATCGCGACCTGCGCTTCGCCGAGTTGGACCGCTCCAATTTGCAGAATGTCGACTTCACTGGCGCGGATCTCACCGGCGCGCGGCTGATCGGCGCCAATCTCAGAGGCACAAAACTCTCCTGCCTCGATATCGACGCCGTGCTGACCGATTCGAAACTTCGCAGCACCAGCTGCGCCATCCTCACGTCAACCGATCTGACCAAGGCAGATCTCTCCGGCGCCGATTTGCGTCTGGCCTATCTCGATGGCGCTACTTTGGAAAATGCGACGCTCGTGCGCACCGATTTGCGCTACGCCAACATGATCGGCTCCAGCTTCTCCGGCGCCGATTTGCGTGGCGCGCTCATGGGCGGCGGCGTCGATCTGACGGGCGCGAACTTCCTGGGTGCCAATCTGAGCGGCGCAGACTTGAAGGGCGCAAAAATCCAGGCCGCCGATTTTTATGGCGCAGACTTGCAGGCCGCTCGTTTGCTGTTCGCCCAAGCCCAAGGGGCCAATTTCCGGGGCGCGAAGCTGCAAGGGGCGAGCCTCGCTACGGCCAAGTTGCAGGGCGCTGACCTCGCAGACGCGGACGTTTCGGCGGCCGATTTCGGCAATGCCACCATCTGGATCACCAAGCCGCCGAGCGCGACGCTCTCAAACCTGGCCGACTATAGCGCCATCAACATCAAGCCGCTGGAAACCAAGGACATCACGGCGCTGAAAGAGCTGCGCAAAGCGCTGAAGCAGCCCAAGGTGGCCGAGAAGATTGGCAAGCTGATCGAGCGCATCGGCACCACAACCAGCGGCTCCGAATGGAACGCCGGCGACGAGGCGACCAATTGGGCCGGGCTGAAGCAGGCGAGCCTGACGGCGGACGCGGGCGCGCGCACCGATAAGACGGCGATTTATCTGTCGCGCCTCAGCTGCCAATCTGATCATTCCGATGGCACCGTGGCCTCAAGCATCATTCATCGCGCCATTGAACAGCCCACCAAGTCGAGCCCTGCCGTGCTGATGAAGCGGCTGCGCGGGACGGAGTGCCCCGCCTTCAAGAACCTGCCGGAACAGCTGGTGCTGCAGCTGGCCGCAACCATCGAGAAGATGTCACCGGTGGTGCAGGAAGGCACGGTCGAAGCACCAGCCGCGCCTGCGGCTGCCGCGACCACCACGACGCCGAGCACCGACACAGCGGCGGCGGCTGCCGCCGCGACGCCTTAGCTGTCCGGCCTACGCGTCAGGCGGCGGAAATCGGTAGTGCCCGGTATGCGGGAACTGGAACAACACTGGCTCCAGCTGCGCGCCACGACCGATGTTGTGCACGGCAAGCGGCTCGCCGCTGTCGCTCCGTCCCGAGACGATCATGATGTGATCGAGATTGCCCGGTAATTTCACGGTCACCAAGTCCCCGTCCCGGTGGGCGGCGGGATCGGCGCTGATTGGCAACGCCGCGCCTTGCCGCAGGAAGAACGTCCGCAGATTTGGCACGCGGCGGTGATCGATGTTGGCGTTCGGCGCGCTCAAGCCCCACCGCGCGGGGTAGGCGGAAAACTCCCGCAGCATGTCTTCGTGGACGAGACGCTGCAGATCCAGATCGAAGGCGTCGCGATAGGCGCGCACGACCACATCGGTGCACACGCCGCGTTCGCGCGAAATGTCGCCGCCGGGATAGGGCAACACGACATAGGCCGGATCATAGACGGTGGTGACGCCCACTTGGCGCTTGGCGGCCGCAACCAAGGTCGCGTCCCAGTCGGGCGTGGCGGCCCATGCGCGGGCTACAGCGCAAGACACCGCGCCACCGATCAGTGCCCGCCGTGTCAAACCGCTGTTCATGCGAGGCAGCATAGAGCCAATTGCGGCGCAGTCTGGGCGGGCTCTCACCTTGATTGTCGCGCTGCAGTGGCGCAGCAGGCGCCCGAGTTCGTCGAACGTCTGGGTCTGGTTGAAGACGAAGGTGGGGGTGCTACCCCCGGTTTTCAGCCCGCGCGAGGTGACGTCGCCAGTCGAAGCACTGGTCTCGAAAGCGCAGGCGCCTCCCACCGTCATGCGCGGTGGCACGCTCTGGCCCCACTCGCACAACTCTGGACGGCGGCGGTGGGGCCACGATACTCATTTTGAGCCGTGAGGAGAGTTGCCGCCTCATAGACTCCACAATGCGGCACCTGAATGCATGGTCACGGTTGCCAAGGACACGCCAACTTGGAGCCTGCAGTTTACCGCGAAACTGACACGGTAAACGACGTGTCGGTAAGGATACCGGTAGGGTTGAAGCACTGTATAAAGAGCGCGTTGACAAAAGTAGAGCGATCAGCGACTGTGCAGTAACCTGGCGGTTGGCTGCCAGTGCCTAGCGTGTCTGACTGGACAACGCGCATCCAGCCCTTTGCGATTTGAACGTTGTTACAGGGCGCGACGAAACCGACTTGATATGTGCCGATGCTGATCCTTCCGGTTCCTCCGGATGAAAGGACAGCTGAGCTAACATAACTCCCGGCAAGTCTGGAAGCGATAGTACCGGTTGCGTTAATTGCCGCTGTGCATATGAAATGGCCTTGATTGGGGGCGAGCGAGCCAACCGTCGCGCTTCCGCGCACCGCTCCACCGTCATTATTGTCGACAGCCGATGCGGCACCCGGGACGAGCGCTAGACACAACGACAGGGCAAGCAAAGTATTTCTGTTACGAGTCATGATACTTACTCCCTAGTTGAAGACGTTCGATAACATTACAAAGCCTCATGAAGACCACACAACGTGCGCTGCCCAGCACTCCGCCGTCCACCGGCAACGACCACTGGGCATTGATAGCGCCAAAGATTTCAGAAATGAGACACTCTCGTTTGGCGTCACACTGATCATGTTATCAGCCATAAAACCAACCTGCAACGCAAAAGGGATGCAAATTTCAAAATTGTTTTCATACGTGATAACAGCACCATACCGATTACTGCTCGCGGAACCGGACAGCTGCGCTCGCATCTTGAGTAAGACTAATTTTGCAGGCCGCTTGCGGCGGAAGAAGTAGCGCACGGCACGGACGATCAGAACGATAGCGCTGATAGCAACGAACTCACCGAATTTCGCCAATACCATTGCAGTAACGATGGCCCACTAAAACATGCCGTGCTCGACGGACCAATTGTCTAATCAATTCTTGCTCAGCAACGCGACGTCCTGGTAGCGTTTGCCGGGATTGTGGTCGAGTGCCGCCAGTACCGTCTGTGCCCCGCCCGTGAACGTGTCGACCGCGGGCGAGCCGGTCACCAGGTCAAGCGCGCCGTAGCCGCCACGGCCGAGCGCGTTGGCGTGATATCGGACCGGGCGTTCGTCGCCGGGGCTTGGCATCGACCTTACTCAGTAGCAGCGCGCAGACGTTGTCCTGGACCGAGGCGGCGCCGTTCTGGACGAGGAGGCGGTTGATCTCGTAGTCGAGGCTGTAGGTGTCGGTCTCGAGGAGGCCGTTGCCGTAGGTCATGCTGGAGACCAGCCCCGAGAAGGGCTGCCAGGCGATGTTTTGCGCGAGCGTCACCATCGCGGCGGTGGCGTTCTGATTGGTGGTGACCGAGGTGACGCGGCCTTGGGCGTCGCGGACGTAGGTGACGATGCGGCCGGACGGATAGTTGTCCGGATACACGATCCCAATCACCCGGTCGGCGAGGTCGTAGGCGTAGGCGACTGCGTAGGCTTGGCCGGCGTTCTTGATCGGCGCATTTCGCCTGTTGCGGCACGCAGGCTTGTAGAGTGTCCATAGCATTCTAGGCGCAAACCTAATTTCGGTGTCTCAACCCAATCGTGCCGCGGCTGTAATCATACAGAATCGAGAATTCGGAGAATGCTGGCCACCCCATGATCACTCGATTGTCTTGGATGTAATCCGAGTTTAATCTGCGATCTGATGAATCATATTGCTCAATATAATCCATATTCCAGGAAACGGAGGATGAATTGACCGTCTCTACAGTGATTGAAAAGCTGCCAGTCCGCTTTACCTGCTCTACGGCATCATCTGCTGCTGGGTACCCATAAATGGACTGCGATCCAATATCCAGCACCATCGTGCCGCATCCTTCCAGCCTAGGAGTCGCAGAGTTAAGACAACCTCGAAACAAAAAAGTTTCATCAGTGTCAGGCACGTTAGCTAGCATAGTGTATTGGCTAACCTCAGCTTCATCTGGATTCAAAATGAGACGACCAATCTGGTCAGGCTTGCGCGGGAAATCTAAGATCCATCGATTCCCGATACTAGCTATTGGGTTTTCCAAATCTCCATTCGAACCGATTCCTAATACACCGTCAAAGATCTCGGAAATTTGACGCAAACAGCAGCCATCCAGCTCGCTGCCCACCGCAATCTCGATCTGTCTACTCGCATACAGACCAGCAAACTCAATTCGCGCCTTTGCCTTATACCCCCGGACCACAGATCCCAAATAGACAATATTTATCGGCTCATCTTTCCGAATTGAAATTCCAGAAATATTCCTAAATATAGCTAATCCGCGGGAACCAGTATCCAGCAGTAGGTGAATGTTTTTTCCCTCCAATTTCATTATTACGCCAAAGTATTGTCTTTCGAAGTGCGCGCTCAATTTGATGCTCTCCATAAAAACTGGAATTTCCAGTCGAGCACTCGTTGCTAGTGAAGGAGTCCAGGCCAGCCATGCGAATAACAGAGTTGACACCCAAACGCATCTACGGATTGTAGGGCTCACAAAGCGCAAGCCTATGACCGCGCGGTGGTACTGGTGTGAATGGTCCGGGGGGCCTCCTCTTCTTGCGTGTAGAGTAAAAATCACCGCATTTTCCCGAAGCATTACAAGTCCGACATTCTCCGTCCGGATAGCATGTTTGGCAATTTCCCGCATCATCACACTCAGTTGTTGGTGGACGCAGCTGAGGACCCTTGTGGTGATTGGGATCGGGTGGCTGATTGTTCGGTGGATGCTTGTCGTCGGGGGTAACGAGTCGCCCATCTAAATCCACCAGTTCGTATGGATTCCCGCCTGCATACCCATACACGCTCGGCCCATCCACAAACCCCAGCGGATCCACCTGCGTATACCGCCCGGTGGTTGGATCATAGTGCCGCCACCAGTTCTGGTGCAAGCCGGATTCGAG
>JANMVX010000056.1:0-4161 GCA_031393505.1 Hyphomicrobiaceae bacterium
CCGTTCGCTGCTGCTTCGCGCCAAGGATGGCGTGTTGACGCTGCCCGCGAGCGCCGAACCCAACCCGGCGCTGCGCTCGCTCCGGATCGGACGGCTCCAGACCCTGCAACGGCTCGGTCTGGCCGACGAGCGCCAAAAGGGTGTCTGGCAACTCGACGCCGCCGCCGAGAGCAAGCTGCGCCAGCTCGGCGAACGAGCGGACAAATTCAAGATGATGCAACGCGCCCTCAAGGAGGTTGGCATCGATCGGGCGGCGTCCGCCATGGCGCTGTTCGAAAAGGCGCCTCGAAAGACGCCGCTGATCGGCAAGGTAGTCGGGGTCGGCATGGTCGACGAAATCACCGACCGTACCTGGGTCATCCTCGATGCCGTCGATGGCCGCGTCCACTATGCCGAACTTGGCAGGCTGCAGCCGGGCGGCGTGCCGGCGCGCGGCATGATCGCCGCCCTTGGCGGTGGCCACCAGAACGAAAAACCGAACGCGTTGCCCCGTCTGCATGTGTTGTCGCCGGTTTCGGTCGAGCGCCTTGCCAGTTACGAAGGTCCGACCTGGCTCGACGAGGCGATCATCGCCAAGTGGCGACCCGACCCGGCGATGCCCGGCGATGCCGCCGAACTGCGAACAGCAATTGCCGCTCGCGCCGATTGGCTGGCGGGGCGGCAGCTGGCGGTAGTCAGGACACCGGATAACGTCACGCCATCACCCGACATGATGGTTAGTCTTCGCAAGATGCAAACTGAGCGTCTTGTGGCGACTCTTTCGCGGCAGCTGAATGCCGAGTTCATGCCCTCCGAGCCTGGCCGTCGCATCAGCGGCACCTACGTGCGTTCGCTGAACACCCCGACCGGCAAGATCGCCGTGATCCAACGTCAGGATACCTTCACCTTGGCGCCCTGGAAGCCGGCGCTAGAACCCCTGCGCGGACTTCAGGTCACGGGAGGTATCGGTCCGAGTCGCGTTTCCTGGACCTTGGATCGCGGACGGACGCTGCCGCCTCGAACCTGATCTTGGTGCGTCTCTATCACCTACGCATCAGCCTGATCAACACCGTTTTGCCCACACGCAGAATTCCGTCTGCACACATATTCATTCACCATCCCCTGATGCCCCGAGCGTGCCAAATATCTCCAGCCCCATGAGTTTGGGCGCCCCGCGGCCAAAGGGGCCGCGGCCTGGCCCTAGTCCGCGGTATAAAGATCGTTATGAGATCATGGATCGCCGGCCCGCGGACCCGAGCCCCGGGACGGCGGGTCTCGGCCCGTCCGGGTGACGGTCCCTGGCGCGGACCACGCCGGCAGGGACGCCACGCGCAATAGCGTCCGCGCGAGCAAGACCGAAGCTCACCAAGAGGCAGACACGGCGACCAAGCCAAATTGTATTCCGGGGGAATAATCCCTAGGCAGATGAATTGCCCGCATTGCGTGCATTCGGCGGCCTCGCGCCCGCAACATTATGTGATTGAATTAGAACGATAAATCCTAAAAAAGTGATAGAACAAAAACAGAACTCGTGCTAGTATCCTGACACTGAGATCAGCGCTGACGGCTTGGTTTATGGGTCCCTGTTTCAGGAGTTATGCGTCATGGTTTCCAGCCTCTCAAAGTCCCGCCCGTCGATCTATGAGACGATCACGGATAAGATCCTCGCCGCCATTGAATCCGGCCCCGGCGATCCGGTCATGCCCTGGCAGCGCGCCGGCGCGCGGCCAGTGTTGCCGGTCAATGCCGTGACGCGGCAGGCCTATCGCGGCGTCAACATCCTCAGCCTGTGGGTGACCGCCCTGGAGCGCGGTTACGCCTCTGGTGAATTTGCGACCTTCAAGCAATGGCAGGCCAAAGGCGCGACCGTGCGCAAGGGCGAGAAGGCATCGCCCATCGTGTTCTATCGCCAGATTGACAAGCTCGACGAGAACGCCGCCAACAACGACGAACCCGATAAGCTCTTTGTCGCGCGAGGCTATTGGGTGTTTGCTGCCGAGCAGGTCGATGGCTATGTGG
The DNA here is from genome assembly GCA_031393505.1 of Hyphomicrobiaceae bacterium. GTDB lineage: Bacteria > Pseudomonadota > Alphaproteobacteria > Rhizobiales > Hyphomicrobiaceae > JANYHF01. The sequence goes on from JANMVX010000056.1 coordinate 1,999, forward strand.
CCGCTCGGGCTGTTCCACCCAATCCGATTGCACGACGCGCCGCTGCGGATGCTTACTTCGCCGCGACCGGCGCGCGCATCATCATCGGTGGCGCGCAGGCCTGCTATCGGCCCGCGACCGATACCATCCACATGCCGGACGAGGCGCGGTTCATGGACAGCGACGGCCGCTCCCGGTCCGATGCCTTTTACGCCGTACTTGGACATGAGGTCTGTCACTTTTCTGGCGCGCCGAACCGCCTCGCGCGCGATTTCGGCAAGCGCTTTGGGGACGATGCCTATTGCCTGGAAGAGGCGTGTGCCGAGATTTGCACGGCTTTCCTGTGCGCCCGACTCGGCATCGCCGCCGAACCCCACCCCGACCACGCGCGCTATGTTCACCACTGGATCAGTATAATGAAGGCCAGCCCACGCGCGGTGTTTGCCGCCGCCGCCAAGGCGCTGGAAGCGGTCGCCTATCTCGATGGCTTCCAGGCGGCCCAAAGCGAACAGGCCGCCGCCTGACACACCGAAAGCTGAGGATTGAGAAATGGCGCGCCGCTTGTGCGGTGCGCCAACGCGTCCACGGCCTCCCGAAGACGACCGTTCCCGATCATCCGTCAAACCTGGAGAACCATCATGTTAAACGACCTACAGTACATCCCGCTTGCCGACCTCAAACTGTCAAAACTCAATGTGCGCCGGCACGGCCCCAAGGACATCGGCAGTCTTGCTGCATCCATCGCGGCCCTGGGGCTGATCCAGCCGCTGCTGGTGCGCAATGGCGGCGACGGCTTCGAGATCGTCGCCGGGCAGCGGCGCTATCTCGCCATGAAGCGTCTCAATGCCGAGGGCGCGCCGGAGACCGACACGCTGCCATGCGTGGTCATGCAGGCCACGGACGATGCCGCCGCCATCGAATCGTCGCTGGCCGAAAACGTGGCACGGCTGCCGATGGACGAAATCGATCAGTATGAAGCTTTCGCCGCGCTTAAGAAGACGGGACTCGGTGAGGCCGAGATTGCCGGGCATTTCGCCATTTCCGAAACGCTGGTGAAACGCCGCCTCGCCATCGCCAATCTGCATCCCGACATCCGGCGGCGCTATCGCGCGGGCGACATCGATGCGCAGACCCTGCATCTGCTGACGCTGGCGACCCGCGACCGCCAAAAGGCCTGGATTGCGCTCGCCTCCGATCCCGAGCAGACGCCGCCCCCGCCCTGGCAGTTGAAAGCCTGGCTGCTCGGCGGGGCGGAGATAGACACCAAGGCCGCTTTGTTCGACGAGGCGCTGTATCAAGGGCCGATCACGGCCGATCTGTTCGGCGACGAGCGGTATTTCACCGACCCCGAAGCATTCTGGCGTCTGCAGAATGCAGCCATCGCCGAGGAGCGCGACCGGCTTCTGGAGGCAGGCTGGACCGAGGTCCACATCGTCGCGCCGGATCAGCGTTTTCAGAGTTGGGATTGCGCGGCAGCGTCGAAGGCCAAAGGCGGCGCTGTGTTCATAGACGTTGAAGCGGACGGCCAAGTGACGATACACAAGGGTTTTTTGCCCAACGCCCAGGCGCGACGGGTGCGTCCTGTCTCAGACAATGGGGCGGACACGGATGCCACCGCACCGGCACCGCGCCCCGAGATGAGCGCGCCGCTGGCCAACTACGTCGATCTGGTTCGTCATAGTGCGGTGCGGCTGGCTATGGCAGACGCCCCGGAGATCTCTTTGCGGCTGATGCTGGCGCACGTCATCGGCGGCGGGCGCTTGTGGCAGGTGGAAGCCGAACCGCAGCGACCTTCAAATCCGGCCATCGGTCAGGCCATCGCTGCGCTGCCCGCACAGGCCGCCTTTGCGGGACGGCAACGGCAAGCGGCGGCGCTGGTTGGACTGGATGAGACTGCGTGCGCCGTTGTCCAGGGGCGTCCCGATGGTGAAATCACGGCAGCGGTGTTTGCCCGGTTGCTTGACCTTCCCGATACGGATGTTCTGAGACTCCTCGCCGTGGTCATGGCCGAGACGCTGGCGGCCGGGACCGGGCTGATCGATGAGCTTGGCGCGACCCTCAAGGTCGATGTCGGACAGCAGTGGCAACCCGACACGACCTTCTTTGATCTGGCGAAGGACCGCGAGGCTGTGTCGGAAATGCTGGCCGAAGTGATCGGCGCACCTGCCGCCAAATGCCATCTGA
>JANMVX010000064.1:0-42255 GCA_031393505.1 Hyphomicrobiaceae bacterium
GCCCTTCGCCGCCATGGGCGTGATGAGCTTGTGGCGTCTCACGCCCACCGGCCTCGACCAGACGCCCAGGCTCGACAACTACGCTCAATTCTTCACCAATCCCGCCTATTGGCAGGCCATGGTGAACTCGCTCGAAGTGACCGTCCTTGTTACGATCATCTCTGTACTGCTGGCTTATCCCTTCGCCTGGATCCTGGCCGAGCGGGTGCCCGAGCGCTATCAGCGCTTGGCCCTCGCGCTGGCTGTGCTGCCGTTTTGGACCTCTTATGTCGTGCGGTCCTACGCCTGGCTGCTGGTGCTGGCCGAGAAGGGGATCGTCAATCAGACGCTGGTCGCCGCGCACCTGCTCGACGCGCCGATCCAACTCGCCAACACAAGGGTAGCCACCGTCACCGGCTTTGTGCATTTCTTCGTGATGCTGATGTCCCTGACGATCTACGCCAACCTGAAGCAGCTCTCGCCCAGCTACCGCAAGGCGGCGGCTGATCTTGGAGCCAATCCGTTCCAGGTGTTCTGGCATGTGGTGCTGCCGCTGACGTTGCCCGGCATCATGGTCGGCGCGTTCCTCACCTTTGTGCTCGCCATCGGCGATTACATCACGCCGCAGGTCTTGGGTGGCAACAACGAGCTGCTGATGCCGCAGTTGATCATGCTGCAGATTGGCAGACGTGGGGATTTTCCGCTGGCCTCGGCGCTGTCGATCCTGCTCATGCTGGTGGTGACGGCGGTCTATCTCGCCAGCGCGCGGTGGCTTAAGATTGAGCGGGTGTGACCGAGAGATTCCCCTCGATTTTTGATCCATCCTGGCCGGCGTCGACGACGATACGGCACTCCAGGAACACCTTATGCGCCTCACCTATCTCATCTCGGCCGACTACGCGCGCACCACCGGCGGATGGATTTACAATGAGCGACTGCTCTGCGAACTTGCAATTCTGGGCTGGCGGATCGACCGAATTGAACTGGCGGCCGGCTTTCCCGACCCGCCTCCGGACGTGATCGTGTCGGCATCGGCGGTGCTTTCGGCTTTGCCGGATAGAACCCTGGTCCTTGCCGATCAGGTGGTTCTGGCGCCGCTCGCGGACAGTGTTCAGGCTGCGGCCGGCCGGTTAAACGTCGCCATGTTGATGCATCACCCACAAGTGCTGGAGGGAAGCCGTCCGCCCGCTTTGGCCGCCAGCATGGATGCGGCCGAGCGGTTGGCCCTGGCGCATGTCGCCCGAGTGATTGCGACCTCGCGGGCGACGGCGCGGCAGATGATCTCGGACTATCGCGTCGAGGCCGCTCGGCTGATTCTGGCTGAGCCCGGGACGGATGAGCTGCCGCCATCGGGCGGGTCGGGCGGCCCGGGGCTGCACCTGCTCAGCCTCGGCTCGGTGATCCCGCGCAAACGCCACGAGTTGATTGTGGCCGCGCTCTCCGGGCTTGCGGACCTCGATTGGTGCCTCACCATTGCCGGCAGTCTGGCGATGAATGAGACGCACGTCGGCAGGCTCCGCCACGTAATCGAAGCTGGGGGCCTCGCTCAGCGCATTACGTTGACCGGCGCCCTGACCGGAATGGAATTGGAGGCGGTCTGGCAAGCTACGGATCTTTATGTCGCAAGTTCCGTGCACGAGGGCTTCGGCATGGCTTTGGCCGAAGCGATTGCCCGCCGCATCCCGGTCGTCTCCACCCGATCGGGCGCGGTCGGCGACTGGCTTGATCCGCGTGCGTCAATCCTGGTGGAGCCGGACGATGCCGAAACGATGCGTGCGGCCTTGCGGCACGTTCTGACCCAGCCGCAACGGCTTGCTGACATGCGTGCTGGCACAAAGGCGGCGCGGCAATCGCTACCCACGTGGCCCCAAAGCGCCTTGACGGTGAGCCATGCGCTGCGGACGCTGGCGTAGTGGCGCGACCGGCTTGGCCAATGTCCGGCGGCTGTCAATCACCAGGCACCCAATGTTTTGCGCAGTCTGACTTGGCTGTGCTAGATCAGCGGCTTACCCAGTCCTGATCGCCACACCGGAGCCAGCCACATGCCCTCTTTGTCCGCCCTGCTCGCCGAAAAAGGCATCCTGCTGGCCGATGGCGCGACCGGCACCAACTATTTCGCCATGGGGTTGACCGCCGGCGATCCGCCCGAAATGTGGAATGTCGACCAGCCCGAAAAGGTCGCCTCGCTGCATCAACAGTTCGTCGATGCAGGCGCCGATATCATCCTGACCAACACATTTGGATGCAACAAACACCGGCTGAAACTGCATCATTTCGAGGCGCGCACGCACGAACTGAACAAGGCCGCCGCCGAAATTGCGCGCGGCGTGGCGGACGGGTCGGGCCGCACGGTCATCGTGGCGGGATCGGTCGGGCCAACTGGCGAACTGTTCGAGCCGCTGGGGAAACTCACCTACGAAGACGCCGTTGCCTGTTTCAAGGAGCAGGTCGAGGGCCTGAAGGCGGGCGGGGCGGATGTCGCCTGGATCGAGACCATGTCGGAGCCGAAAGAGATGCGCGCCGCCATGCAGGGCGCTATCGAGGCGGACCTGCCGTACACCTTCACTGGCAGTTTCGACACCGCTGGCCGCACCATGATGGGCTTGGTGCCGGAAGGGCTGGGCGCCGTCGCCGAGGGCATGGTCCCGCCGCCGGTCGCCCATGGATCGAACTGCGGCGTCGGCGCGTCGGACCTGCTGTTGTCGGTGCTGTCGATGACCGAGGCCGATCCCAACGCCGTGGTGATCGCCAAGGGCAATTGCGGCATCCCGGTCTTGAAGGGGGCCGAAGTCGTCTACTCCGGCTCGCCCGAGCTGATGGCCAACTACGTGCGGCTGGCGGTCGACAGCGGCGCGCGCATCATCGGCGGCTGCTGCGGCACCTCGCCGATGCACCTCGCCGCCATGCGTAAGGCGCTCGACGACCACACCAAGGGCCCGCGCCCGGACCGCGCCAAGATCGAAGCCGAAATCGGCCCCATGGTCGCCCCGCCGGTGGATGCGGCGACCCGCGCGGCCCGAACACGGAAATCGTCGCGCGGGTAGGGCGCAATAGCCTCTTGGCGTATTGCGCCGCAAGGGGTGAGGCATAGACGAAGGTGCGCCGTCGTACCACCGCAATTGATCCGCACCCCCTGCGGCGCAATACGCGAAAAGCTATTGCGCCCTACGGCCCCACGGTCATGCGCGATCTTACAAACGCCGCCATGTGGAACCTCACCTGTTCGTCCGGGAAGCGCATATCCGGCGCGACTGGGCAGGCGTCCCTCGCGCCGCAGCCAAGATCAGCACAATGCGGATCGTTGCCAGCCAGCAAGTGCGTGCCACAGGCTGTCACATCGTAGCGCGTGCCGTCGAAGGCGGACACCGGACAGGCCGTGAGGCAAGGTTTTTCCACGCAACTCACGCACGGGCTGGCCGCCTCGGAGCGCAGGGGCAGCCCCTCGACCGGCTCGTAAAACAGCAGCGCGGCCCGGTAGGCGTGCCACAGCCCCCACTGGGAATGAATGAGAATACCCAGCGGCGAGGCATGCACCGGCTCGGCGCGCTGCGCCCATTGCTGGAAGGGGCGGTACGGACGATCGCTGGGATACACGGCCAAGGCGCCGAGGGCCTTGGCAACGGGATCGACCACGCGCTTGCTCCAGGCGTCAAGCGGATTGGGCTCATCCCGGCGGCCGGCCCCGAAGGCGGGCCACATCGCGCCGCCGACATGTCCCACCAGAACCACGGTCTTGACGCCGTCGGGTTTTTCGTCGGGCGCGAATGCAAATCCTCCGCGTAGCGCCAATCCCGTTCTGGCGACTGCCGTTTCGATCATCTTATAGTGCAGCGTCATGGGCGCCTACTCGGCCACCACGGCGTCAGCCATGAAACTGCAGTATCTGTCGTGGGCTCGTCTGACTTCGGACTCGGCGCGATCAATCTCGGACTTGTCGGCAGACTTGGCCTTGGCCAGCTCCAGCGCCTGATTGGCGATCACCGCGCCCTGCCGCAGCATCACGCCCCTGGCCAGAAACGCATTCACCACCTGCTCGAAGCTGTAGCTGAGGTGTTCCTTATTGAGGAAGGCGGACAGTTTTTCCGTGGCGTCCAATCCCGATGGAAGATCGAAGGTGTCCTCCGTCATGCGCGTGCCATCCTGCGCGGACAGGCTCTCAAGTGGCGGGCACAGATTTTCTGCTTGCGCTATTGACGAAAGCGCAAGCAGCGCCAAACCGCTCAACCAAACCCGCATCACTTGCCTCATCCCGCAATGGGCAACACCGTCTAATCGTTAAGCCTGAAAGCCCCGCGGAGTTGCATCCTTGCGACGTCCGATCCTGGTGGGCCTTCGACTTGCGGCTCTTTTCATGTAAATGCGTCGGGGAACGACGCCTTCTTTCTCTTCACGAACTCATTGACCGATTCGAGAATGGCGGGATCGAGCGCGGGCGCTTCGTAGTCCTTCAGCCACTTCTCGGCGATGCCGTGCGCCTTCTGCTCGGTGCGCTGCTCGCCCTCGGCCAGCCATTGCTCGTAGCTGTCGTTGTTGGCGACCATCGAGCGGTAGAACGCGCTCTCGAAATTGGCGCGGGTGTGAGCGCTTTCGAGAAAGTGCGTTTTTCCGGCATTTCGCGTCTCACGGATGGCGTCCATCGCCTGGCCGTTCTCGCTCATATCAATGCCGGCCGCGAACCTCTGCATCATGGCGCATTGGTCGACGTCCATGATGAACTTGTCGAAGGAGGAGACGAGCCCGCCTTCCAGCCAGCCGGCGGCGTGCAGCACAAAGTGCGTACCCGCCATAAGCGTCGGGATCAGCGTCTGCGCGCTTTCATAGGCGGCCTGGGCGTCCGGCAGTTTGGATGCACAAAGCGAACCGCCCGAACGGAACGGAATGCCGAGCCGGCGGGCCAGCTGCGCCGCGCCATAAATGACCAGCGACGGTTCTGGCGTGCCGAAGGTGGGCGCGCCGGTCTGCATCGACATCGACGACGCGAACACGCCGAACACAACTGGCGCGCCGGGACGGCACAGCTGCGTCAGCGCCGCGCCGCACAGCACTTCGGCCAGCACCTGCGTCAGCGTGCCGGCCTGGGCCACCGGCGACATGGCGCCCGAGAGAATGAACGGCGTCACGATGGTCGCCTGGTTGGCGCGGGCGTACACTTTCAACGAGCCGAGCATCGTGTTGTCGTAGATCATCGGCGAGTTGACGTTGATCAGATTGATCAGCACACAGTTCTTATCGACAAACTCTTTTCCGAACACCAGTTCCGCCATCGACACGCTGTCCTCGGCGCGCATCGGATGCGTGACGGACCCCATGAACGGCTTGTCGGAATATTTGATGTGCGCCGCGACCATGTCGAGATGGCGCTTGTTGACGGCCACGTCGACTGGCTCGCAGACCGTGCCGCCCGAATGGTGCAGCGAGGGCGCCATATAGGCCAAACGAACAATGTTCTCGAAGTCGGCGATGGTGCCGTAGCGGCGCTGGCCGTCCAGGCCGCGCACGAAAGGCGGGCCGTAAACCGGGGCGAACACGGTGGAATTGTTGCCGATCTCGACCGTGCGCTCGGGGTTGCGCGCATGCTGCATGAAGGCTTTCGGCGCGGTCTTCTGGATGATCGAACGCAACAGGCCTTTTGGAAAGCGGATGCGCACCTTGTCGGGCGTCTCCATCACGGTGCAGGTCCCGCCCGCCTTGCGGAATAGTTCTACGCTTTCGTCATCCTCGCGAATCTCAATGCCGATTTCCTGCAGGATGGTGTCGGCGTTGGCCTCGATGATGGCGAGACTCTCGTCGCTGAGAATATTGTAGGGCGCGATTTTGCGATGGATATAGGGCAGCTGCACCAGCCCCTGATCCTTGCGCAGCGCGCGCCGCGCCTCGGCCCCGCCGCCTCCACGCTTGCGGCGGCCGGCCGGCTCAGCATCGACGGGCTTTGTGTCGGGTTCGTTGGCCACGGCGCGTCTCCATCAGTTGGCCGCCGATGCGGACCAAGTCGCTCATGGACCTTGTCTAGGCAGCGATCGCGGCAGGTACAAGTCCTTCGGCGGCAGCGGGGTGCCGGAAAGCGACATCGAAGGTTGGATTGTGTGCGGGCCGACAGGCGCCGATCCTCATGGCGTCCGCCCCGTGCGGTCTACAGGAGAGCTTCGGGTTCCATTGCAAAGTTGAATCATAACTCGATTCCCGACTGCGCGGCGTTTAGCGTAGCACCCAATGGCGGGCGCGAGGGCGGCATGGCTCGTGCTGCAGTGCGCAGATACTGGTGAGTGGAGTTATTTGATGCGGCTACTGGCAAACATCCTCACCACCGCCTACGCCCTAGCCATCTACGCCTTCATCTTCCTGCCTGTCGTTGTTCTTGTCTTGTTCTCGTTCCAGGACACCCTCCTCCCGGTCCCGCCGTTCAGCGGCCCGAGCCTGCGCTGGTACAACGCCGTCTTGGCCGACCGCCGCCTGATGACCGGCCTCTGGCACTCCTTCCTCGTCGCCAGCCTCTCCTCCGCGCTCTCCGTATTCCTCGGCTTCCTGGCCGCCTATGGCTTTGCCCGCTTCACCTTCGCGGGAAAACGCGTCCTCAACGCCCTGCTCACCGCGCCGCTCAGCGTCAGCTCTCTCATCATCGGCATGGGGCTGCTGATCAGCTTTACTTACGCCGGGGTGCCGAAATCGCTCGCTGCCATCGGGATCGGGCATGTCGTCATCAACCTGCCGCTGTGCTTCGCCATCATTCTCAGTCAGATGGCGGACAATCAGGTCAACATCGAGCGCGCCGCCCGCGACCTCGGCGCCAAGGAATGGCAGGTGCTGACCCTCATCACCGCCCCGATGCTGACGCCAGCGCTGTTCGCGAGTTTCTTCCTCTCCATGACCTTCTCGTGGGACGAATTCATTATTGCCTTCCTGCTCGGGCGCTTCGACAACACGCTGCCTGTCGAAATCTGGAGCCTGCTGCGCTCCGGCCTTAGCCCCAAGACCAACGCCATCGGCAGCCTGGTGTTTCTGGTCTCCATTGCGCTGGTCGCGCTGCTGGAATTTTCCGTGCTCAGAAGGCGCAAGTCATGACGTTGCCGCTGGTTCAGATGTCCAACATCACGCAGCGTTTTGGCGCGCAGACGGTGCTGGACGATGTGTCGCTCGCCATTGAAAAGGGCGGGTTCACGGTATTGCTCGGACCGTCGGGGTCGGGCAAGTCGACGCTGCTGAACATCCTCGGCGGGTTTCTGGCGCCGACCATGGGACGGGTGCTGATCGATGGCGCAGACATGACGTCGGTTCCTCCCGCCAAACGCCCCACGGCCACGGTCTTTCAGGATTATGCCCTCTTTCCACACATGACGGTCGGGGCCAATGTCGGCTTTGGCCTGCGCATGCGCGGCGTTCCGGCGGGCGCTCGCAAGGCCAAGGCGCAGGACGCGCTCGCCATGGTCGGGCTGCCGGATGCCTTCGAGCGCCGGCCGCATCAGCTTTCGGGCGGGCAGCGGCAGCGGGTGGCGCTCGCCCGCTCGCTGGTGGTGGAGCCGAAACTGCTGCTGCTGGACGAACCGCTCGGCGCGCTCGACCTGAAACTGCGCCGCCAGATGCAGGATGAGTTGAAGGCTCTGCAACGCCGGGTGGGGACAACTTTCGTACACGTCACGCACGACCAGGAAGAGGCGATGGCGATCGCCGACACCATCGTGGTGATGAACGCGGGGCGCATCGAGGATCAAGGGCCGCCCGAGCGGGTGTACCTGAAGCCGGCGACGCAGTTCACCGCGCTGTTCATGGGCGAGAGTAACATCCTTGAGGGAAGGATGACACAGGCCGGTGTCGAGACAGTGTTAGGTACTCTCGCCGTAGAGGGGCGACGCTCACCCGGCGCCGAGGCCTCGGTGGCGCTGCGGCCAGAGCACATACAAGTCGGCGGCGCACCCTTGACCGGCTGGAGCGCCGGTCCCGAGGCGACCGTCATCGAAACGCTATTCCTGGGGACCCATCAGCGCGTCCGCATCCGGCTTGCCGACGGGTCCATTCTGCTAGCCCGCGCACCGCTTGGCGCGGTGCTCCTGGAGGGTGCCCTGGCGCCGACCGCGCTGGATGCTGCGCGGGTGGCGTTGCTGGCGGACTGACCATTACCGCCACAGGATCGGCTTGCTCAACTCGCGATCGACGTCGGCGCGGCTGATGCCCATATCTTTCAGCGCGCAGTCGTCCATGCCTATGAGCGGACGCACGCCACGCCGGTCCCGAATGCGCTGGAACACAACACCGATCCCGTGCGCGAGAGCCTCGGCGACAGCAATCATTGCGACGGCGCGGTTGGTGGCGATCATGTGAATATTTTTCTGCGAACGCATGGTGGCCTCCTGGGCTCGTTTGGGGCCGGATATCGGCCTTCCTTGAGGCAGAACATGCGCCTCGCGATACCCCGTGACAAACGAGTAATCGGCCTGCTATAAGTGAGAAAAATTCACACATAGACCGCCCCCATGACCCGACATCTCCCGCCCCTGAACACGCTGCGCAGCTTCGAAGCGGCGGCCCGCCTCGCCAGCTTCTCCAAGGCCGCCGACGAGCTTCGTGTCACGCATGGCGCCGTCAGCCGCTCGATCGCGCAATTGGAGGAATTCCTCGGCCTGAAACTGTTTCAGCGCAAAACCCGCCAGGTGTTACTGACCCCCGCCGGCGCCGTCTACGCAGCCCGCGTGCGCGATGCGCTGGATCGGCTGGCCGGCGCCACCCAGGCGCTGACCCGCGACGACGCCAAAGGACACCTCTCTGTCAGCACCTTCCCATCCTTCGCGGCAAAATGGCTGGTGCCACGGCTGTTCCGCTTCCGGCGCGCGCACCCCGGCATCGATATTAGACTGGAGACGACCGAGCGCCTGACCGATTTTGACGCCGACGGCATCGATATCGCCATCCGCTTCGGGCGCGGCGATTATCCCGGCCTGGTCACCGAATTGTTGCTGCGCGAAGAGGTGTTTCCCGCGTGCAGTCCGCAGCTGTTGGCGGGGCCGCACCCGCTGCGCGAGCCGGGCGATCTTGCCCACCAGACGCTGATCCACGATGATTTTCCCATCGACTGGGCCGGCTGGCTGCGCATGGCGGGTATCTCCGAAGTCGATGCACATCGCGGGCCGGTTTTCTCATCGTCCGTGCTCGCCATGCAAGCGGCGGTGCAGGGCGACGGCGTGGTGCTGGCCCGGAGCGGGCTCGCCGCCGATGATCTTGCGGCCGGGCGGTTGGTCAAGCCATTTGCGCTCAGCCTGCCGTCCGACTTCGCCTACTATGCCGTCTGCCCGCCCCGCGCGCTGGAGCGCGCGCGTGTAAAGGCGTTCCGCGACTGGCTGCTGGCCGAGGTGCAGGGGTGACGTTTGTTCGCGCAATTTCCGCCCCTTCCTGGGCTGCTCCGCGCCGGGCGGCCGGCGCGCGGTTACGCGTGTCGCCCGGCGCCAACAAAGAAGAGATTAATTTTGAGTTAACTGATTCGGGCGCAAGGCTCTGACCCCGATCTTTGGCGTTCCAGCCCCTGGATGCGCCCTTTTGCAGTGAGCCCGCCCGATGGCCAACCCGTCAGCCCCCGGCCTGTTCGCCAGCGACAATCCGCTGGTCCGACAGGCCTTCGCGAACCTGCGCAACGGCCTCTACCTGGTCGGCGCCTTCTCCGTCATCGTCAACGTCCTAATGCTGACGACGTCTGTTTACCTGATGCAGATTTCCGATCGCGTCATGGTCAGTCGGAGCAACGACACGCTGATCCTGCTCACCATCGGGGCGGTCTTTGCCCTGATCATCCTGGTGGTGTTCGACTTCCTGCGCAAGATCATCCTGGCCCGGCTCGGCGTGAAGATCGAGGCGTCGCTTGGCGGGCCGCTGCTGGCGGCCTCGATAGAAAAATCCGTCGGCGGTGTGGCGACCGACGCGCAAGGCTTGCGCGATCTCTCGACGCTGCGCAGTTTCATGAACGGGCCGGTGATGCCGACGCTGTTCGACGTGCCCACCGTGCCGTTCTATATGTTCGTGATCTTTATGATCCACTGGCAGCTGGGCCTGCTGACGCTGGCCGGCTGCGTCATGCTGTCGTTCTTTGCACGCCTGAACCAGGTTCTCACCAAGGCCCCGCTCGAAGAGGCCAGCAAGGCCGGCGCTTTGGCGCTTTCCCGCGCCTCGGCCCAAGTGCGTAATGCCGACGCTGTGCGCTCCATGGGCATGATCGGCGAATGCGTGGCGGTCTGGGGCGGCTTCAACGTCAAATCGCTGAACGTGCAGATGAAGGCCGCCGAGGCCAACGCCGTCGTCTCGACGCTGTCGAAATTCTCCCGCCTGATCCTGCAGATCGCGATCCTGGGCTGGGGCAGCTACCTGGCGCTGAATGGCGAAATCACTTCCGGCATGAGCATCGCCTGCTCGATCATTGGTGCCCGCGCGCTCGCTCCTGTGGAAGCGGCCATCGAGAGCTGGAAGAGCGTTGTCCAGGCCCTTGAATCCTACAACCGCGTCAATCGCCTGATGTCGGCGAGCATGCTGGCTGCGCCGCGGACGATCCTTCCCGAGCCCAAGGGCGAGATCGTGATCGACAAGCTCGTCTATGCCGTGCAGACGGCGCGTGAACCGATCATCAAGCAGATCTCCTTCGGCGTGTTCCCCGGCACCTCGGTCGCCATGATCGGATCGACAGGCGCTGGCAAATCGACCCTCGGCCGGTTGCTCATCGGTGCGCTCCCGGTAACGTCCGGCACCATCCGCCTTGACGGCTCGGACCTGCGCAACTGGGATCCCACGCAGCTTGGCCGCTCGGTCGGCTATCTGCCGCAGGACGTCGAACTGTTCCCCGGCACCATTGCCGAGAACATCGCCCGTCTGCGTACCGATGTCAGCTCGGACGACGTGCTCGCGGCGGCTAAATTCGCCGGCGTGCATGACCTGATCGTGCGTCTGAAGGACGGCTACGAGACCGTGGTCTACGAGCGCGGCGCGCCTCTGTCTGGCGGCCAACGCCAGCGCGTCGCCCTCGCCCGCGCCTTTTTCGGCATGCCCAAACTGGTGGTACTGGATGAGCCGGACGCCGCCCTCGACCAGGACGGCGAACAGGCTCTGATGGGCGCGCTCGCCAACGCCAAGGCGGCCGGCATGACCGTGCTGGTCACCACGCAGCGTCGCAACATTCTCGGCGCGCTCGAAAAGATCCTGGTGCTGCGCGACGGCATGATCGAGCTCTATGGCCCGCGCGATCAGGTGCTTGAGCGCATGGCCCAGAACGCCGCCGGCCAGCAGGCTCCAGCTCCCGCCGCCCGACCCGTCCCCGCAGCCGTAACCGAGGAGGCCGGCAAGCCGGTCCGCGCCCATGCATAACCAGCCCGACACGCAAAAAGACAGCTGGCGCCAGTCGCTTGGCGCGGCCCTCGACAAGGCCTCGCCGGTGGGCGCGAAGCTGGTGAACTCGCTGGGCGCGCTGGTGCTCGGCACGGACGATCACCCGATTTCGGCCGTCCCTGCGGTGGCCGGCGGCAAATTGGGCTTTCCCGCCTCCGATCTCGACGCCCAGCTGAACGGCTGGACGCGCGACCTGCATCAGAGCATCCGGCGGCCGGCGCGTGTCGGCGTCTTCACCATGGTGGTGTTTGTCGGCGGGCTGGGCCTATGGGCAACCACGGCTCCCCTGTCCAGCGCTGTCGTCGCGCATGGCAGCTTCGTCGCCACCGGTCAGAACAAGATCGTGCAACATCTGGAAGGCGGCATCATCGCCAAGATCCTGGTCAACGAAGGCGACAAGGTCACCGATGGCCAGGCCATGGTCGAACTCGACGACACCAATTCGAACGCCGACGATCAGCGCCTGACCATCAAGCAGGCGACGCTGCTTGCGACTAAGGCCCGCCTCGACGCCGAGCGCAATGGCGAAACGGAAATCGCCTTTCCCCGGCAGCTGGAAGCCATGTCGGGCAATCCGGAAGTGGCCAAGAGCATTTCGGCGCAGAAATCCCTGTTCGCGTCGCGGCAAGCCGAATTCGAAGGCCAGCGCGATATCAACGAGCGCCAGATCAAGGCCATTGAGCAGGAGATCGTCGGTCTGAACGCCCAGAAGGCGTCCACGATATCGCAGTTGGAGTTCCTGTCCAAGGAAACCGAGACCGCAGCTCGTTTGCTCGACAAGGGCCTCTCGGAAGGTTCTCGCGTGCTGGAGCTGCGCCGCACCAAGGCCAAGACGGAGGGCGACATCGGCCAGTTTCTGGCCGAGATTGGCCGCGCCGAGCAACGCATCCTGCAAGCCCAGAACGAACTCACGCATCTGCATTCGAAAATGATCTCGGATGGCGCCGAACTCTACCGCGAGACCACGGCCGATCTGTCGGACACCGAGCAAAGGCTGACCTCGGCCAGGGGCGTGCTGTCGCGCCACATCATCCGTGCGCCGGTCAACGGCGTGATTGTGAAATTGAACTACCACACCTCCGGCGGCGTCATTCCGCCCGGCCAGGTGGTGGCGGAAATTCTGCCGACGGATGCAAAACTCATCGTTGAAGCCCAGGTGCGCCCGGAGGAGATCGATTTCGTGCATTCGGGCCAGCCGGCCGAGGTGCGCCTGTCGGCCTTGAACCAGCGCACGACGCCGCTGGTGCAGGGTAACGTCGTTTACGTCTCAGCCGACAAGATCCAGAACCAGAACGCGCGCTCGCCAGGTCAGGAATTCTTCTATCTCGCTCGCGTCGAGCTGGACGAGGCCTCGGTGAAAGAGCGCATCGGCAAGCTGAAGCTGTCGCCCGGTATGCCCGCCGAGGTCTATATGAAGACCGGCGAGCGCACCATGTGGCAGTATCTGACGCGGCCCATCGTGGACGTGATGTGGCACGGGGCAAGAGAGCAGTAGGGCGCCACCTTCTCCCCCGCGAAGAGGCGGGGGAGAAGGAAGGCCCCCATGCTTCTCGCGCGATTACTCAGTGCACACCGAACAGAGCGAGCAAGATTGCGGCGGATATCGCGGCCTGAACCAGGACCGCGGATCCGCCGCCAATCACGCGCAACGTCGTCAGCCCGAGCGAGCCGTTGAGCGCAACGGCGCTCGCCAGGCGGCTGGCGACCAACGCGACTCCCAGGACGTTCAACGCCAGCGGGCGCACGCCGACGCCCTCGGCAAAGGCGAGGCCGATCAGGGCTAAGGGCGCCTGCTCGATGAAATTGCCATGCGCGCGAATGGCCTGGGCCAAGGCCGCGATGCCGCCGTCGCCGGTCGTGATGCCGGTACGGGCACGCTGCGCGATGGCGTTGGCGGTAAGCGCCGCTCCCACAAGTCCGAGCAAGGCTGCAAAAATGGCTGTTTCGACGGGTAAAGTCATGGTCATGGCTGGCTCCTGGAACGGGTTTGGGGAGGTTTTCAGGGCGCGTTTGGCTTGAGGCGATCAGGCCTCTCGCTGAACGAATGTCGCGGTTGGTCGTCCTATTTCGACAGTCGCAAGACTTTTTATGTCCCTTCCCCTGCTTGGTGCGGCGCGGGGGCACAATTTCGCTTGAGACGCTCAGCCGGTGATCCTACGTTCCGCTGCGTACGAGCAAATGGCTCGCAGGACCGGATCGGAGTTCAGCAAAAGTGCAGACGTCGCTCACCCAACGCGCCATCGGCCGGGCCACAGACGTTTTTCTCCAACGGTCGGGCATGTCGTACTGGCGTTTGACGCAATTTCAGCACGACGGCCGTGACTTCACGTTTGCCGTCAGCCACCCACGCGATTACGTGCAATACAGACTTGTGCGCGGAACCTTCTATGCTCTTGAAGAGCTGCAGATGGTGCGTCGGCACGTTGGCCATGCCAAATGCATCGTCGATGTCGGCGCCAACATCGGCAATCACTCGGTCTATCTTGCCGCCTTCACCGAGTGCGTCTCAATTGTTCCGGTTGAGCCCAATCCGATGATGGCGCCGGTGCTGAAGGCAAATCTCGCCATGAACTGTGCAGGCAAAGTCTGCTGGGACCATATCGGGATCGGTCTTGGAAAAAGTCGCGCTACGGCTTCAATAGACATCACCGATCCCATGAATCTCGGAGCCACGCGCCTGTCGATGAAAGGAGGTGGTGGCGGGTCGATTGAAGTTCATACCGGCGACGAGCGTTTTGCAGGACTTAAGGTTGATCTCATCAAGATCGACGTGGAGGGTATGGAACTGGACGTTTTGACAGGTCTCGAAGGCACGATCGCACGGTGCCGGCCGGCGTTGTTTGTGGAAGTTGAGCACGGCAACCGAACCGGCTTCGAGGATATGCTGCGACGATGGAATTACATGATCGTCGAAACGTCCAATCGGTACACGGATGTGTCGGATGTTCTGGCGAAACCGCGCACGCAGAGCTGAGGTCGCGGACAATCACCGAGGGACAAGTGGAATGAAAATTGCAATCACTGGCGGTGCTGGCCTTGTTGGCCGCAAGCTTGCTGAACGTCTGGCCAAGGACGGCGCACTCGGTGGGCGCGAGGTTACTGGGTTGACGCTTTATGATGTGGTTGCCCCGGTTGCGCCGGCGGGCGCCAAGTTTCCGGTCAAGCTGCTGACCGGCGACATGCCCGCCCCGGGCGAGACGGACAAGCTGGTCGCCGACCGCCCCGATGTGATCTTCCATCTCGCGGCTATCGTCTCGGGCGAGGCAGAGCAGGATTTCGAAAAGGGCTACCGGATCAATCTGGTCGGCACGCAAAATCTGCTGGAGAGCATCCGGCATGGCTATGCTGAGGCGGCGAAGAAACCGCGGCTGGTGTTCACGTCGTCGATCGCTGTGTTCGGCGCGCCCTTCCCGGAAAAAATCCCGGATGAATTTCAGCACACGCCCTTAACGAGCTACGGCACGCAGAAGGCCATCGGCGAATTGCTTTTGTCCGACTACACGCGAAAAGGCTTTGTCGACGGCTTGGGCATCCGCCTGCCGACCGTCTGCATCCGTCCTGGAAAGCCGAACAAGGCCGCGTCGGGCTTCTTCTCCAACATCTGTCGCGAGCCGCTGGCCGGCAACGAGGCCGTGCTGCCCGTGGGCGAGGACGTCATGCATTGGCACGCCAGCCCGCGCGCCGCGATAGGATTTCTGCTGCGGGCCGCCACTATAGATGGGGCGGAGGTGGGCGCGCGCCGCAATCTCTCCATGCCGGGGCTGGCGGTGACGGTGGCCGAGCAGATCGCCGCCTTGCGCAAGGTGGCGGGAGAGGCCGTCGTCAAACGCATCCGCAAGGAGCCAGACGCATTCATCCAGAAGATCGTCGCCGGTTGGCCGAGAAACTTCGACCCTAAGCGAGCGCTGGCGTTGGGCTTCACAGGCGATACCAGCTTTGAGGATATCGTCCGTATCCATATTGAAGACGAACTGGGCGGGACAATTGCGGCGTGACGCAGCTTTGCTCGCGCTGCACCGCGAGAAGAGCGCGTTCGCCATACATCCGACACTGGGACCATCGCGATGCTGCAATCCTTCGACGACACTTCCGATCCGTCTCTCGGCCCGGTGCGGCTTGCGCAATTGCGCCAGGCGATCGCCACGCACAAACTCGACGGCTACATTGTGCCGCGTGCGGACGAACATCAGGGCGAATACGTGCCCGCTGGCGCCGACCGTCTGCGCTGGTTGACGGGATTCTCGGGTTCCGCGGGGACGTGCGTCGTGCTGGCGAAACGCGCCGCGTTGTTTGTGGACGGGCGCTATACCGTGCAGGCCGCCGAACAAGCAGATCACACGAGCTTCGAGGTCGTGCAGATCCCGAACACCAGGCTGTCTGCCTGGCTTGGCGAGGTTGCCGGGACGGGCGCGCAGATCGGTTACGACCCAAAACTGTTCACGCCCACCTGGCTGGACGGCACAGAGGCGGCGCTGGCGCCAACTGGCGTGCAACTGAAGGCCGTCGCGGACAATCTCATCGACGCCATTTGGACGGATCGCCCCGCACCGCCCGTTGGGCCCGTTACATTGCATCGGCTGGAGTTCGCCGGAGTGACGGCAGCGCAAAAGATCGCCGATGTGCAGGGCGTCCTGAGCAAGGCTGGCGATGACGCCTTGATCGTCACCATGCCGGACTCCATCGCCTGGCTGTTCAACATCCGCGGCTCGGATCTGCGTTATACCCCGTTTGCGCTGAGCTACGCGGTGGTTTCCGCGCGCGGCCGCCCGGAGTGGTTCATTGATGCGCGCAAACTCGATGAGTCGGTGCGATCCAAAGTCGAGACGTTTGCTCACATTCGGCAGCCGGCCGATCTTTCAGGGGCGCTGGGAGCGCTTGGCGCCGCCAAGGCCAAGGTTCGCATTGATCCCAACACGACCTCGAAATGGTTCGCCGATACGTTGGCCGCAGCGGGCGCCAGCGTGCGGCGTAATCCCGATCCCTGCCAGCTCGCCAAGGCGAAAAAGAACCCGGTTGAGCTGGAGGGCGCACGCGCCGCACACAAGCGCGATGCGGTGGCGGTCTGCCGGCTGCTGGCCTGGCTGGACCAGGAAGCTATCTACGGCGCACTCGACGAAATTGCCGTCGCCAAGAAACTGGAAGGTTTTCGGCACGACACCGGCCGACTCAAGGACCTGAGCTTCGACACCATCTCGGCCGCCGGTCCGCATGCCGCGTTGCCGCACTACCGGGTGAACATGCGTAGCAATCTCAAACTCGAACCGAACAGCGTGTTCCTGATCGATAGCGGCGGCCAGTATGAGGACGGCACCACCGACATCACGCGCACCGTGGCCATCGGCGATGCCGGCAGGGAGGCGCGCGAGCGGTTCACGCTGGTGCTGAAAGGCATGATCGCGGTGTCAGTCGCCCGCTTCCCGGCGGGGACGCGCGGTATGGATCTTGATCCCTTGGCGCGGCGCGCGCTGTGGGCCGCGGGGCTGGATTTCGATCACGGCACCGGCCATGGGATAGGAAGCTACCTCTCCGTACACGAAGGACCGCAGAGCATTTCCAAGGCTGGCATGGCTATTCTGGAGCCGGGCATGATTATCTCCAACGAGCCGGGCTACTACAAGGCGGGCCATTATGGCATCCGCATCGAGAATCTGGTGGTGGTGACCGAGGCTGCGCCCATTCCCGGCGGCGAACGGCCGATGCATGGCCTCGAGACCATCAACTGGGCGCCCATCGACCGCAACATGATCGAGGCGGGCCTGCTGAGCGGGCCGGAGCGGGTGTGGCTGAACACATACCATGCGCGGGTGCAGGCCGAAGTCGGGCCGAACCTGCCGTCTGCATCCGACCAAGCTTGGCTGGATCGGGCAACCGCCGCCATCGGCAACTGAACCGGGAGAGGCAGTTAAACCGGGGACAGTATACCTATTTCGACGATGCGGCGCCCGGATTGAAGCGATTGCGTAGAAATAGATATACTGTCCCCGGTTTAACTGCCGGTTTAACTGCCTACACCGGCCCGTCGGTTGACCCGATGGGCCCCCTGCCCTAAATAGGCGCATGCATTTGCAAGCTCTGCCCTATCCGCCCACCTCAAAGTGGGTGCTCCAATGACGGATGCCAGATCCGCCCTGGCGGACCTCGATTCCCGTTCGCGCGAAATCTTTCGCCAGATTGTCGAGACCTATATCGCCACCGGTGAACCGGTAGGCTCGCGCAACCTGTCACGCACTCTGCCCATGACGCTCTCGCCCGCCTCGGTTCGCAACGTCATGTCGGACCTGGAAGCGCTCGGGCTGATCATGGCCCCGCACACCTCAGCTGGCCGGCTGCCGACCCAGACGGGCCTGCGCATGTTCGTGGATGGGCTGATGGAGATTGGCGACCTCAGCGAAAAAGACCGCCAGCAGATCGAAAAACAGGTCAAGGGCCGGCGCCAGACAGGTACGCTGGAAGAAGCGCTGGCCGAGGCCAGCGAGCTGATTTCCGGCCTGTCGCAATGCGCCGGCGTGGTGCTGGCCGAAAAGCAGCAGATCCGCCTGAAACACACAGAGTTCGTCCGCCTGGAGCCCACGCGCGCGTTGGTGGTGCTGGTGAGCGAGGATGGCCGGGTGGAAAACCGCGTCATCGATCTGCCGCCAGGGTTACCCGCGTCGGCGCTGCAAGAGGCCTCCAACTATCTCAACGCCAAACTCGCAGGCCTGACGCTGAACGAGGCGCGTGGGCGGCTGGAAACCGAGCGTTCCACGCTCAAAGTCGAGTTGGATGAGGTGACGGCGCGCGTCATCGATGCCGGCCTCGCCATGTGGTCCGGTGGTGAGCAGAACAAAAGCCTGATCGTGCGAGGGCAATCAAACCTGCTGACGGATATTCACGCCATCGAGGATCTCGACCGCATCCGCAGGTTGTTTGATGATTTGGAAGCCAAGCAGGAGTTGATCACTCTGCTCGGCGCCGCCGATACCGGCGAGGGCGTCCGCATTTTCATAGGTGCGGAAAGCCGGCTGTTCTCGCTCTCGGGCTCGTCGCTGGTGGTGGCGCCGTTCCGTGACACACAGAGCAAGATCGTCGGCGTGCTGGGCGTGATCGGGCCGACCCGGCTCAACTACGCCCGCATTATCCCCATGGTGGACTTTACCGCCAAGCTGGTTGGCAAGCTTGCGTCTTGATTTCGCCCAGCAAAGCCACGATATCGACATCTTCATTTCGCGCCTGCCCCGGCGCGCCAACAAGAATGGCAGGAACAGCCCATGAGCTCCATCCGCAAGGATCAGCGCCCGCAGACCGAGACCGGCGACGCTCCGCTTTCGGGCGACGTGCAGCCCCCGACAACCGGCGAGGCGGCGGCCGCAACGGGTCCGATCGACAAATCCAATGTTATGAAATCGTTCTATCAGCGCGCTATCGAGGAACGCGATGAGGAGATCGAAAAGCTGCGCCAGGACAACAAGCACCTGCGCGCTAAAATCATTTCCGCGTCTTCCGCCGCCCCTGCTGACGATGGCGAAAAGGACGGGGACTGGGATGGCGACGCTTATTCGGAACTGAAGAAGTCGTCGGACCTTGGCCACCAAGTCGTGACCACCTTGATGGCTGACAAGGACAAACTCACGGCGGAGTTGGCCGAGAGCAAGGACAAGGTGCTGCGCACTCTGGCCGAGCTGGAGAACGTGCGCCGCCGCACCGAGCGCGAAAAGCTGGATATTTCCAAGTACGCCGTCTCTGAATTCGCCCGCGATGTGATCGGCCTCGGCGACACCATCGAGCGCGCCATCGAGCACGTGCCCGCCGAAGCCGCCGCCAACGACCCGGCGCTGAAGAGTTTTCTCGAGGGCGTTCAGCTGATGGAGCGCGAGCTGCTGGCGACGCTGGAGCGGCACGGCGTGGTGCGAGTCAATCCCGAGGGCGAAAAGTTCGATCCCAACAAGCACCAGGCCGTGATGGAGAAGGAGAACCCCGATGTTCCCCCTGGCACCATCGTGCAGGTGCTGCAGTCGGGCTTCATGATCGGCGAGCGGACGCTGCGTCCGGCCGTCGTGATGGTGGCGCGCGGCGGAGCGAAGGCGCCAAAGCCGGTCGAGCCGGAGCCGACGGCGGCCGCTCAGGAGCCTCTGCAGGAAGCCCCCAAGCCCGACGCGGCGGCCTAGCACGCGATCTCGTTTGACGAGAAGTAGCGGTGCGGAGTGGTCCTTTCTTCTCCCCCTTTTTCAGGGGGAGAAGATGTCGCCCGAGGCAAAGCCGAGGAATCAGCGACAGATGAGGGGCAGCCGATTGCTCCGTACAGGTGGTGAGAGGCGTGCGGAGCAAGTTGCTGCCCCTCACCGACCGCGTGGCTCTTGGCGCAAAGATGCGCCTGCGAGACGCGATCTCCTCTCCCCCGAAAAAGCGGGGGAGAGGAAAAGACCGTCGCCGGCGCGCGCACGAATTGTAAAATTCAACTACACGCCGAGTATCGGCAATTCCGTGTAGCTCAGATCGCCGATCCTGGGGCGCTGCGGGCCCTTGTAGTATTTCGGCAGCTGCAGCATACGCCCGTGCAATGCGGGCATCGGGCCGTCCGCATCGACCAGCATCAGGGGCGCGCGAAATATGCCCAGATGCCGCCCGAGGTTGCCAGCCACTCTGGCAAAGTCATCGATCTGGCGGCAATAGATCAGCTGCGTGACGGGCAGCAGGTTCCGGATCACGCGGCGGCGCTGTAATACGAAGGGCATCGGCCCGTCCGGCCCCGTCACAACAAGACTGATGCAACCCATGTCCGCATGGTCGCTCAGCGTTGTCCGATCGGCTCCCGATAACGCCTTGGTCGCCGCGCCGTCGGTGCAAAATGGCTCTACGGTGACGCCAGGGAGCGGTTTGGTCAGCTGCGGCGCAATCAACAGTCCACCCGCACAAAACCGCTGATAGCCATGGGCCTCCAGCATCGTCACGGTCTGCGGCGCGGGCGTCAGATTGAGATAGGTCACCTCCTTGTGCCGCAGCGCGCGCATGGTCATGAGTGAGGCGAAGGGACGGAACTGGGCTCTCGTGTAATGCGCCGACAGGCTGCAGCGCACGCCCAGGCCACGTTCGGGTTCGGCGGCGGCGAAGATCGTCAGCAGACAGCCGACCGGAGCGCTATCGCTGATGAGAAGATAGCCGTAGCGCGGGTAGCCGTCCGGTGACGAGCGCGTCGCCAGTTTGCGGATGGCGCCCTGCCAGAACGCCAACGGCCGTTCAGCAAAACCCTCGTAAAGAATTTGCGTCGCCGCCGCGAGATCGTCCTCGCTGATCGGCCGGCACAATACCTTTGCAAGCGACACAGCACGGCCCGCCATTTACTGTCTGAGGCGCACAGTGCTTCCCCAACCACAGCGATCACGCTAAGCCATGGGTTCCGTGCAGACAAGGTAGCGGTCCCATGAGTGTTAAGTCTGAAATTTTCAGCGTGATTGAAACCGTTGCGCGCGAGCAAAAGCGCGCACTGCCGCCGTTGGCTGACGATCTGACCTTGGAGGCGAGCGGCCTGGATTCGCTTTGCCTGGCGATCATCGTTGCGCGGCTGGAAGATAAACTCGGCGTCGATCCCTTCAGCGGCGACAACGAGGTGACGTTCCCGGTGACGATCGGCGACTTCGTGGCGCTCTACGACCATGCCGCCAAGTAACCGGACGTCGTTGCGACAGGCGTTGTCGGATCTCGCCCCGCAGGCTCTCGGGGCGTTTGTTGACGTTGGCGCCAGTGTAAATCTGGCCGATGCGCTGGGCGGCACAAATCTGGCGGGCGGCAACGCTGGTGCAGCTGGACGGCGGGTACTGCTGGCCGCCGACGGACAGCTCGCCAGCGCCCTGGCCTTGATTGCGCTCGACGGCGTGGCAAAGGACATTGTGCTGTGTCCGCCCGATCTGTCGGTCGAGCACCGGGCGGTCATCGCCGCCCGTGTTGGCGTCGATCTGGTGGTGACCGATCACGCCGAGGGACCACTCCGGGGCCTGCACGAGATCGAACATCTCCGTTGTTTTCCGGCGATCACGGCCGATGCCGGCAATGTTGCCCCTGCGGTCGCAACCAATTGGGTTTTGTTGACCTCGGGCACCTCCGGCCCGCCAAAGGCTGTGCGCCACACACTCAGCACATTGACCGGAGCGATTGCTGCGCCCGCCGCCACTGCCGAACCTGTTGTGTGGTCGACCTTTTACGACATTCGCCGCTATGGCGGACTGCAGATTTATCTGCGTGCGGTGCTGGGCGGCCATTCGCTGGTGCTCTCCAACGCGCCCGAAGCGCTGGTGGATTTCCTCGCCCGCGCTGCCGCTGCCAGCGCAACCCACGTCACCGGGACACCGTCGCATTGGCGCAGTGCGCTTATGACGGGATCGATTGGCGTCATCGCCCCGCGCTATGTCCGCCTTTCGGGCGAAATCGCCGGCCAGGTGGTACTCGACGGGTTGCGGGCGGCTTTCCCGGCCGCTCGCATCGTGCATGCCTTCGCCTCCACCGAAGCCGGCGTCGCCTTCGAAGTCACCGATGAGCGCGAGGGGTTCCCGGCCTCCTATATCGGCAATGATGTGGGCCCCGTTTTTATGCGCGTGGCCGAGGGATCGCTGCAGATCCGCTCGAACCGCACCGCCCACGAGTACGTCGGCGAAAGCGGCGAGGCTTTGCGGGACGCCGAGGGTTATGTCGACACCGGCGACATGGTGGAGCTGCGCGCAGAACGCTGTTTCTTTACTGGCCGGCGCGGCGGCATCATCAATGTCGGGGGCGCCAAGGTGCATCCCGAGGAAGTCGAAGCCGTCATCAACCGCCATGCCGAGGTGCAGATTTCTCTCGTGAAGGCGCGCTCCAATCCCATCATGGGCGCCATCGTCGCGGCCGAAATCGTGCTGAAGGGCGCGCCCGCGGCGAGCCGTTCCTCCGAACAGCTGGACGCCATCCGTACCGAGATCACCACCCTCTGCCAGGCCGAGCTGGCGTCGCACAAGGTGCCCCTGAGCATTCGCTTTGTCGCCGGCCTGCCCACCACGCCCTCCGGAAAACTGGCGCGTCCCAATGCGTAACGTGCTGGTCACTGGCGGCAGCCGCGGTTTGGGCCTCGCCATCGCCGAGACCTTGGCGGGGGAGGGTTTTGGCGTCATCGCCGTCGCCCGTTCGCCGAGCGATGGGCTCTCCCGGCTGATCGCCCAGCACCCTGACCGTGTCCACTTCGAGCCGTTCGACCTCGGCGAGACCGGTAAGATCGCCGCCTTCGTCCGCACCCTGCGCAAAACCCACGGCTCGATTTACGGCCTGGTCAACAACGCCGGGATCGGCACCGAGGGCATTCTTGCGACCATGCCTGAAGCGGACATCGAGCGCCTGATCCGCATCAACACGCTGTCGCCGCTGCTGCTGACCAAACACGTTGTCCGCCTCATGATGGCCGATGGCGGAGGCCGTATCGTCAACATGTCGTCCATCGTGGCGACATCCGGGTACAAGGCTTTGTCCGTCTACAGCGCAACAAAAGCCTCGCTGCTCGGCTTCACCCGCTCGCTGGCCCGCGAAGTCGGCCCGCTCGGCATCACCGTGAACGCTGTCGCCCCCGGCTTTATCGAGACCGACCTCACCAAAGACCTCGGCGACAAGCAGGCCGAGCAGATCCGTAAACGCAGCGCCCTCCGCCGCATGGCCCGCGCCGAGGATGTGGCGCATGCAGTCAGTTATCTGTTGAGCGACAAGGCGGTTAATGTGACGGGTACGGTCATGACCGTGGATGCGGGCGGTACGGCGTAGACCACCATTCGATGCTATAGCGGGACGCTCGACGCTAACCACGGACCTCCGATGTGACAGGCGCAGCCAAACTCATGACGGCGAATGAGGCCTGGCTGCAGGCCATCCAGCGCACGGCGGCGCTGGCCGCACAGCCGGAGCGGACGCTGTCTGTCCAGGTGCGCGAAGCGGCGAACAGAACGCCGGAGGCACTTGCGATCCTCTCGCCGACGGAGCGCTTCAGCTACCTCGCGCTGGCTGATCGCGCCGGCCGGTATGCCGCGTGGGCTCAATCACAGGGGCTGGGCAAAGGCGACATTGTCGCGCTGCTGATGTCGAACCGGCCCGAATATGTGGCGATCTGGTTGGGCGTGACGCAGAGCGGGGCTGCGGTGGCGCTGCTGAACACGAATCTTGCCGGCGCCTCGCTGCTGCATTGCATTCGCGCGGCCAACGCCAAGACGGTGATCGTCGAGGCGCAGTTGAGCGATCGATTGGCGGGTGTGGATGGATTTTCAGTTTGGCTGCATGGCGAGGCGCCGGGCGGCTGGCCGCGCATCGACGCCTGGGTTGATTGCGCCGCGGAGCCGTCGCGCAACCTGGCCGCCGTCACCCTCGCCGACCGCGCTCTCTACATCTACACCTCGGGCACTACGGGCCTACCGAAGGCGGCTAGCGTCAGCCATCACCGCATCATGCAGTGGGCGGAATGGTTCGCCGCCATGGGCAATCTGGGTCCCGAGGACCGGACCTACAATTGCCTGCCGCTGTATCACAGCGTTGGCGGCGTGGTGGCGGTGGGGGCGGCGCTGGCGGCAGGCGGCTCCGTGTTCGTGCGCGATGGCTTTTCGGCGCGGCGCTTCTGGCGCGAGGTCGCCGAGCAGGACTGCACGGTGTTCCAATACATCGGCGAACTCTGCCGCTATCTGCTGAATTCGCCCGACGATCCAGCTGCGAAACGCCACCATCTGAGGCTCGCGACAGGGAACGGTTTGAAGGGCGATATCTGGCAGCGCTTCAGGGAGCGCTTCGCCATCCCGCAGATCCTGGAGTTTTACGCCTCCACCGAGGGCAGCTTTTCCTTGTTCAACTTCGAGCAGCAGCCCGGAGCCATTGGCCGCATTCCCGGTTTTTCCAACCAGCGGCAAAGCGTGGCGCTGATCCAGGTGGATGCCGAAACCGGCGTGCCCTTGCGCGACGCTGCGGGGCGCTGTTTGCGCGCGGCCGTCAATGAGCCGGGCGAGGCCATCAGCAGGCTGACGGATGACGCCGCCCGCGCCAGCGAGCGCTTCGAGGGCTACGCCGACGCCGCCGCCACCGAACGCAAAATCCTGCGCGATGTGTTCGCACCCGGCGACGCCTGGTATCGTAGCGGCGACCTGATGCGCAAGGACGCCAAGGGCTTTTTCTATTTCGTCGACCGCATCGGCGACACCTTCCGCTGGAAGGGCGAGAACGTCTCAACGGCCGAGGTCACCGACGTGGTGCGCAGCTGCCCCGGCGTGATCGATGCGGATGTGTACGGTGTCAGCGTTCCGGGCGCGGATGGCCGGGCCGGCATGGCGGCGCTGGTCACAGAAAGCTGGTTCGATCTGGCGGTGTTTCGCGCCCATGTGGCCGAGCGCCTGCCGGCCTACGCCCGCCCGCTGTTCGTGCGCCTACGCAGCACGCTGGACCGCACCTCAACGTTCAAGGCCAATAAGCAGCAGCTGCAACAGGACGGCTTCGATCCGGCGACGACGGACGATCCGATCCATGTCGACGCCGGCGGCTTTGTGCGCGTGGATGCACAGGTTATGCGGGCGATTGCTGAGGGTAAGATGCGGCTCTGAAGTGCGATCGCTTGAAGTGGAATCGAACACTTGCGCGCCGCTTGCTCCCCCTCTCCCCCTTCTTCAGGGGGAGAGGAGACCGCGTCTCGCAGGCGACCTTTTGGGAGCCAAGAGCCACGCGGTCGGTGAGGGGCAGCAACGTGCTCCACACGTGGTGAGGGCTGTACGGCACCAGCGGCCGCCCCTCACCTGTCGCTGATTCCTCGGCTATCGCCTCGGGCGACATCCTCTCCCCCTAAGTAGGGGGAGAGGAGACGTTAGAACCCCAGCGCCGCGCGCACGCCAGCCGGCCAGCGCTCCAGGTCGGCACCGTGGGTGGCGAACAGCGCCAGGGCCAGGCGGTCCAGGCCGAAGGCGGCGCAGCCGGTGTGGGCGTGTTCGCCGTTGGCGTGGTTCATGTCCCAGGTGTGGCCGAAGTGCTCGCGGTGGTAGTTGAAGCTCATGCAGGCGGTGGGCGCGTCGGACCCATAGATCGGCACCAGCAACTCGAACTTCAGCGCCCCCTCCATCTGGCTCGCCGCCATCAGCTGCGCCATACGGCCAAAGAACGGATCGCTCGCGCGGTCGATGTGAAAGGTCAGGCCGAGCCGGGTCGCCATCTCCTGGCCGCGCGCCAGCCAGCGCGTGCGGAAGGCCATCACCTGCTCGCCGGTGCCGATGCAGACATATTCGCGCATGCGGAAGGTCTGCAAGCGGTCCAGCTTGACGGAGCGCTCGCGACGGAAACAGTCGCTGGCGACGTCGAACTTCAGGCCGTCGGCGGGGACAGGGCCGCGCGCGGCGGCCAGCGGGTAGACCGGGTAGCAGGCGGCTGGCGTCAGCACCAAGTCGCTGACCTCAGCGCTATCGGCCCAGACGTGCTCGTGGCCTGGCTTGGCCTCGGCGTGCGGGTCAACCGGCGCGTCCGACGGCATGCAGCAGACGCCGCCCAGCAGGTTCGGGAAGTTGCGCACATAGCCGGACTTCTCGAGCGTTTTCAGGCTCATCACGGGCGGGAAGCGCAGCACCTCGGTGCCCGGCTCGCGCTCGGCCGTGATCATCTGGTTCAAGCCCTCGATCACCCGCTCGAACAACTGTGTGCGGATGTAAACGCCCAGGATCCCGGTTGAATGATACATCGCCGGCGTTATGGTCTTTATGCGGTCTTCCATGGCGGAGGTCATGCGTGCCCCAGGGTGCGACTGATCTTGTCCGGCGTCTGGCTTAGCAGCAGACCGCCGGCGGTGTTGGCGAGAATGCGATCATTGTTAATCATGATCGAGGACGAGAGGATATCGCGCAGGTGCCGCCCGACGCTGAACTCGCCGTCGTTGCGGTAGCCGGTGAGGCCGGTGGCTCTGAGCGCGCTCATCACGGTGGCGATGGCCAGCTCCGACGCGTTCACTTTCAGCAGCGTCAGCTCGGTCTGGACGTCCAGCTGATCCAGCGCATCGCCGTTGGCGCGCGCCGCCTCGTAGGTCGCCAGCGAGCCTTGGATATTGTTGCGCAGCGAGCGCAGCGTGAGGTTGCCTTGCGTCAGGTGCGTCGCGCCCGGCGGCAAGGCGCCAGAAGATTTCGACGCCGCCATGCGGATGAACTTTCGCGCCCGGTCGAGCGCGCTGGCCGCGATGCCGGCCCAGGCGCTGCTCCACATCAGATGCGCCACAGGCATCATCGAGCGGGCGTGGATGACATGATAGGGCACCGGAAACACCTGCTCCGCCCCGATCCGCGCCGTCATGTTGAAGCCTGCGCTGGAGGTGCCGCGCATGCCCAGCGTCTCCCAGCCTTTCAGCGGCTCCAGCGTGTAGTGGGCTTTCTCCAGCGCCACCAGGACCTGGTCGGACGAGGGGGCGTCCGGCGCCCGGCGCGCTGTTGAGAGAATACCATTGGCCTCGGCGCCATAGGACATCACGGTCGCGCTGCGCGTGAGCTTGAACCCGTCCCCGTCCGGCTCCACCGCGCCCGCGCTGTTGCGCACGTCGCCCCCGCCCTGTCCCTCGGTGGTCGAGGAGGCGAGCAACAGTTGGTCGCGCGCGATGCGGCGCTGAAAGTCCAAAAGCCAGGCATTGTCGCCGGCATGCCCGACCAGACAGGCGATCTTGATCTGGTGCATGGCGTAGATCATGGCCGTGGCCGAGCAGGATCGCCCGAGCGCGTAGCAGACATTGGTGACGTCGGACAAAGGGGCGCTCTCCCCGCCGCGATCCCTGGGAATGGCGATGCCCAGCAGGCGCTCCTTGCGCGCCGCCCCGATGGCTTCGGCCGGAAAGCGCGCGTGCGCGTCCGTGCGTTCGGCATGGGCGGCGGCCACTTCGGCGACTGCCTTGGCCCGTTCGTCGAGGGTTCTTGCCGTTTCCATACTGGGACCCATTGCGCGTTAAGCGTCGGTTTGGTCCGTCCGTGAGCCGGACCGATTTTGCTCGCAGCGACTACTCGCCGCAATCGCTATCAACGTCAACTGCTTGCCAGCAGCTTAAGCCAAACGCGGCGAACATATTGCATTGCGCCCCGGCTCAGGGCAGTTACAGCGCAAAGTTAGCTTAACGCCGCACCGCCCCCGAGGGACTTGCTCCATGACCGATACCACCGCAACGACCGCAGAGCAGCGCATTTCCGCCGCCGTGACGAGCCTCCTGTCGCCGCGCTACCGCAACCGCGATCTTGGGCCTGCCGACGATCTGCGCAAGTCCGGCCTGTCGTCGCTCGATCTGGTGAAACTGGTGCTGAAGCTGGAGCAGGAGTTTCAGCTGGTCATTCCCGAGACGGTCATCACGCCACAGAATTTTTCGACCATCGCGGCCATCGATGGCCTGATTTCGGGGTTGATCGATAAAGGTTGAGGTCCGCGCCAATGCTCGACGTCCCGATTGTCGATGCGCATGTTCATCTGGTTGACCAGCAACGGCTGACCTATTCCTGGATGGCTGGCGCGCCGCCGCTGAACCGAAATTGGACGCCGTCGGATTTTCTAGCGCGCACAAAACCCTATGAGATCGGCGGCTACGTGTTCGTCGAAGTGGATGTCGATGCGCCGCTGCACTTGGAGGAAGCGCGCTGGGCCGACGGCGTCGCCAAGACCGATCTCCGCCTGAAAGCCTGCGTCGCATCTTTGCCGATGGAGCTGGGCCCGGCGGCGGTCGAGTCGGATATGGCGGCATTTGCGGCGCTGGGCACGGCCCGCGGCGTCCGCCGCCTGATTCAGGACCATCCCGATCCCGAGTTCATGCTCCGCCCGGAGTTCATCGCGGCGGTAAAACTGTTGCCGAACTACAACCTCTCCTTCGACCTCTGCATCAAGCATCCGCAGTTCGCCAACACCATCGAACTGGTCCGGCGCTGCCCGGAAGTGTCCTTCATTCTCGACCACATCGCCAAACCGGGCATCGCGGCCGGCCTGATCGATCCGTGGCGGGCCTACATGCGCGAGATCGCGGCGCTGCCGAACGTGGTCTGCAAAATGTCCGGCGTCCTGACCGAGGCCGACCATGCCGGCTGGACGCGGGAAAACGTCCGTCCCTACATCGACCACACCGTTGAGTGCTTCGGTTTTTCGCGGTTGATGTTCGGCGGCGACTGGCCTGTGGTGGAACTGGCCGGGGCATACATGCAGTGGCTGGCGGTGCTGGAGTGGGCAACGGCCGGGTGCTCGGCTGGGGAGCTGCGTGCGCTGTTCCGCGATACGGCGGTGCGGGCATACCGGCTGGCGATGTAGCCCTACAAAAAAACCGTGCTAAGGTCGATCCATGAACGAGATCATCAGACATGACCCGGTCGGTGAAAGAATCTGGCCGACGACGCAAGCCGCCGACGGAGTGCCCCGTTTGCGCTGGACCACGAAGGATTTCGACCGTCTGACCGAACTTGGCGTATTCGCCGTGGACGACCGCATTGAGCTGATCGGGGGAGAGCTTGTTCCTATGGCGGCCAAGGGCGATCACCATGAAATCGTAAGGACGAAACTGCAAAATTGGCTGATCCGGCGCTTGCCGGCCGTGGTCAACGCGACGGAAGAAATGGGTTGGCGGCCCAATTCCGAGACGTATCTCGAACCCGACCTCATGTACTACCCGAGCGCGGCTCCAGTGCCTTACGTGCCGGCGGAGCAGGTCTTACTGATAATCGAAGTCTCGCACTCAAGCATTTGGATCGATCTTGGCCTGCGGGCCAAAATCATGGCGGGGTTGGGGGTGCGGGACTACTGGGTTGTCAATGCCATCAAGCATGACATCACGGTGCATCGCGATCCTGCGGCGGACGGATTCACGGACGTGCGCATCGTTGCGCCCAACGAGCAGATCGTACCGCTGTTCGTCCCGGAGCTGGCCCTGCGCATGGCCGATCTTGGCTTTGGCGATTGATGTTGCTGCGGCGCTGCGCTTGACGCAATCGCCCCCCTGCTGCACATCCATGAGATGACCGACACCACAACGCCCATGACGCCCGCCCCTTTGTTGTCAACGGGCGAAGCCACCATGCCGCTCGCGCGCATCCGCAATTTCTCCATCGTCGCGCACATCGACCATGGCAAGTCGACGCTGGCCGACCGCCTGATCCAGACCTGCGGGGCGGTGGCCGAGCGCGACATGAAGGAGCAGATGCTCGATTCCATGGACATCGAGCGCGAGCGCGGCATCACCATCAAGGCGCAGACCGTGCGGCTGGATTACAAGGCCAAGGACGGCCTGATGTACCAGCTCAACCTGATGGACACGCCCGGCCACGTCGACTTCGCCTACGAAGTGTCGCGCTCGCTGGCCGCCTGCGAGGGGTCGCTGCTGGTGGTGGACGCGTCGCAGGGCGTGGAAGCGCAGACCCTTGCCAACGTTTACCAGGCGCTCGACCACAAGCACGAGATCGTGCCGATCCTGAACAAGATCGACCTGCCCGCCGCCGAACCCGACCGCATCAAACAGCAGATCGAGGATGTGATCGGTCTCGACGCCTCGAATGCCGTGTTGACGTCGGCCAAGTCCGGCATCGGCATCGACCTGGTGCTGGAAGCCATTGTAACACGGCTGCCCGCGCCAAAAGGCAAGCCGAATGCGCCGCTGAAGGCGCTGCTGATCGACAGCTGGTACGACGCCTATCTGGGCGTGATCGTGCTCGTCCGCGTGGTCGATGGGTTCCTGAAGAAGGGCCAGAAGATCAAGCTGATGGCCTCCGATACCATTCATCAGATCGACCGCGTCGGCATCTTCCGGCCCAAGCAGGAGATGCTGTCGGTGCTCGGACCCGGAGAGGTCGGGTTTTTCACGGCCAACATCAAGGAAGTCGCCGACACCCGCATCGGCGACACTGTGACCGATGCCGCCAAGCCGACCGAGAAAGCCTTCCCCGGCTTCAAGCCGGTGCAGCCGGTGGTGTTCTGCGGCCTGTTCCCGGTCGACGCCGCCGACTTCGAGGCCTTACGCGAGGCGGTCGGCAAACTGCGCCTGAACGATGCCAGCTTCACCTACGAGATGGAAACGTCTGCGGCTTTGGGCTTCGGCTACCGTTGCGGCTTCTTGGGATTGCTACATCTCGAAATCATCACCGAGCGGTTGAGCCGCGAATTCAACCTCGACCTGATCACCACCGCGCCCTCGGTCATCTACCACGTGCACACGCGCGCCGGCGCCATGATCGAGATGCACAACCCCGCCGACATGCCCGACCCCGGCAGCATCGAGCGCATCGAGGAGCCCTGGATCAAGGCGACGATCCTTGTCCCGGATGAGTATCTGGGCTCGGTTTTGAAGTTGTGCCAGGACCGCCGCGGCCGGCAAATCGATCTCACCTACGCCGGCTCGCGCGCCATGCTCCAGTACGCCCTGCCGTTGAACGAAGTGGTGTTCGACTTCTACGACCGATTAAAATCAGTGTCGCGCGGTTATGCGTCCTTTGACTACCTCCAGACCGGCTACGAGGAAGGCGATCTCGTCAAAATGACGATCCTGGTCAACGCCGAGCCGGTCGATGCGCTGTCGGTGGTGGTGCATCGCGGCCGGGCCGAGCAGCGCGGCCGCGTCATGTGCGAAAAGCTGAAGGATCTGATTCCGCCGCATCTGTTCCTGATCCCGATCCAGGCCGCGCTGGGTGGAAAAGTGATCGCCCGCGAAACCATCCGGGCGCTGCGCAAGGACGTGCTGGCGAAGTGCTATGGCGGCGATATTTCACGCAAACGGAAGCTGCTGGACAAGCAGAAGGCCGGCAAGAAGAAGATGCGCCAGTTCGGTAAGGTGGAGATCCCGCAGGAGGCGTTCATTGCGGCGCTGAAGATGGAGGAGAACTGATTGCGCTGTTTGCCGCTGGAAGGGCTATAGTTTTGGTGTGAACGACAAGGACACCCAACATGGACGCCAAGACCCTCGAAGACGCCCTGCCGCAAATGGAGCGGCTGATGGATCAGGCGGTCGACAACGCCGAACCTATCGTCGTCAGCCGGACCGGCAAGGCTGCGGTTGTGCTGGTATCGCTCGATGAGTGGAACCGGCTGCAGGAAATGGCGCTGCTGGCCCGCTCGCCCGCCAACAGAGACCGGCTGAGCCGCGCCATCCGCGATGCCGATGCTGGCCGCGTCGGCGAGCAGCCGATGGTTTGAAGAGCGTCGAAATGTTGACCATCCGCGACATCTCCCCCGCCGACGAACCCATCTGGCGTCGTCTCTGGGCCGATTATCTCGCCTTCTACCAGACCACCCTGTCCGACACCGTCACCGACGCCACCTGGGCCAAACTCTTCGACCCTTCCTCCGCCGTGTTCGGCCGCGTCGCGATGCGCGATGGCGCGATGATCGGTTTCGCCTTATCGAGAGTTCACGAGGGCACCTGGACGGCCTCGAATTCCTGTTACCTGGAAGACCTTTATGTCGATCAAACCGCTCGCGGCGGTGGCGCGGGCCGGGCGCTGATCCAGGATCTGGTCGAGATGGGACGGCAGCGCGGCTGGTCGCGGCTTGAATGGCACACCGCCGAAGGCAACGCGGTGGCGCGCGGGCTGTATGACACATTCGTGCTGGCCGACGACCATGTGCGGTATCGGATGAAACTGGATTGATTGAGCGAATGTGTCCCGATGACTGACCGCCACATCCCCCCGTCTATGGACCTCGCCATCGTCGCCGAGATCGACGCGCGGCTCGACGGCATCATCAGCGATCACAACGTCACCATCGCCTTCGCCATTGAAAGCGGCAGCCGCGCTTGGGGTTTTCCGTCGCCGGACAGCGACTACGATTGCCGCTTCGTTTTCATCCGCCCACGCCAGGATTATCTCTCGCTGTTTCGCAAGCGCGACGTCATCGAGACGCCGCTGACGCCGCTGCTGGACGTCAACGGCTGGGACCTGGGCAAGGCGCTAAAACTGTTGCTCAAGGGTAATGCCGTCATCATCGAGTGGCTGACCTCGCCCATCGTTTATCAGGCCAAGGACGGCTTTCGCGAAGATCTGCTCGCGTTGGCGATGGACATTGCCGACCGCAATCTGATCGCGAAACACTATCTGCATCTGGCCCGGCGGACGCGCGCGCAATGGCTCTCCGATCCCGAGCAGGTGGCGCTGAAAAAGCTGTTCTATGTGCTGCGCCCGGCGCTGGCTCTGCGCTGGCTCAGGCTGCATCCTCAGGCGCGCGTTGCCCCGATGCACTTTCCGACGCTATGCGCGCAATCCGCAATGGACGGGTGCGTTGCAACCGAGATCGAGAGGTTGCTTGAACTCAAGGCGGCAACACGCGAAATGGGAACCGGCGTTGCGCCTAACGCGCTCATGGAGCTGATCGCTGCCGAACTCGACATCGCGGAGCTGTCCGGACACCTTGGTGGTGAGCTGACTCCTGATGCTGTTGCAAAGGCCAACGCCTTCTTCATCAAAACGCTCGATACGCATCGCTTTTATACCAACCTGCACTGATCTTGACCCATTGTCTTGCGAGAGATCAGACGCCCGCAGAGTAGGGGGGCACAGCAGTGCGCCCGGCGCGCCACGGACCAACGATGTGGCACGCCGGGCGCGCTGCTGCGCACCCCACCAATCACCGTTGAGTCAACATCAACGGAGTTTGGTATTCGTGGAACGCCAATTCCTTCAAGCTATCGCCTCACCACGCCTCCCCCATACGTGCAAAACCCCGCCGCCACCGCACCTTGCGGTGCGCGGCGAGCGGGGTCTCTCATGGCAGTCCCGCCCGGCATGAAATGGCCGGGCTTGTTTACGCGGCGTCCAGAGACGCCCGTTGATGCAGATATGAGATTGTCGGAGGCGCGATGGTGTTACGCAGCTGTCGCCTGCTCATCGAACCCTTGGCCTCGCCTGACGGCAAGGCCGGGATGACTGTCGGGTGGCGTCATGCTCCCTCCATGGGCTGTTTCGAGGAGAGGCCTCGTGGCCGTGCCGAGCCTTCGATCCGGGGACGCGCTAGGCGCTGCCGCCCTATTGATTGTCCGGCTCTGGTCAATGCCACTGGTGGACTGTCCTCCCGAATTGGCTCGGCGTCAATACAACAATAAAGACGGGGGTTTCTTTGCCTGTCGCCACGCTTATGCTGAGCGCGCCGCATCGCTCACATCGGAACGCCCATGCCCGCCAACCTTCTTGCCCTCGTCGCCCATGATCAAAAGAAGCCCGCGCTCACCGCATGGGTCGGCAAGCATCTCGCCGTGATCGGGGCTTACGATATCGTCTGCACCGGGACGACCGGGGGCGTGTTGCTGGACGCCTACCCCAAGCTGCGCATCACGCGGCTGAAGAGCGGGCCGCTCGGCGGCGATCAGCAGATCGGTTCGCTGATCGTCGATGGCGATATACGCACACTGATCTTCTTTGTGGATCCGCTCTCGCCCATGCCGCATGACGTCGACGTGAAGGCCTTGACGCGGCTGGCCACGCTCTACGACATTCCGCTCGCCCTATCGCCGGCGACCGCCGATCTGGTGATTGCGGGCCTGGCGCCGGTCAAACCTAGGCGTACGTCAACCCGCCAGCGAAGCGCCGGCGAGCCAGGCCTGGCCATTGGGTGAAAATTCGGCGCCGCTCAAACCTTTCCGGGTCGCCGCCAAGGCGTCGGCGAAATAGGCGAACACCACGGGCGTATCCTCCAGCAAAGTCTTTTCGATCTCGCCTGCAGCCTTGCGCTGGCTGTCCAGATCCAGTGCCGCAATATAGGACGCCACCTGACGATCATAGGAGGCGCTCTTGTAGCGAGCCGCATTCCAGGCGCCATCGCTGCGCAAGGGAGCGGTCAGGTGCAAATTCGGGATGCCGCGATGGGTGTAGTCGGTGATCCCCATCGCCGAGTCCAGCCAGGGCGACTTGCCGAAAACGCCATCGGCGAAATAGCGGGCGGGCTCCAAGGCATTGATGGTGAGCTTGATGCCGAGATCCGCCGTAGCGGCTTGGATCGCCTTGGCGAAGGCGGGGATGTCCTGAAAAATCTGGGAGGTTAGCTCGACCGCAAAGCCGCTGCCCACTCCGGCGGCCTGCATCAAGGCCTTGGCCTCGACGAGATTTTTCGCGCGCTGAGCCATCGTTTTGTCCGTCGCCGGATAGATCGGCGCGAACGGGCTGTCGTTGCCGATCTGCGCGCGGCCGGCCAGCAGCGTCTCGGCGATCTTGGGCCGGTCGAGAGCCAGGGCGACGGCGCGGCGCACGCGAGGATCCTTGAACGGGCCGGTGTCGGCGCGCATGTGCAGCTGGTTGTGTGCGGTCGATGGCATGCGGATGATCTGCAAGGCTGGATTGGCCGCGATCGTCAAGGCCATTGCATGTGGCAGTCGCGCCAGAATGTCGACCTTGCCTTGCTTGAGCGCTTCCACCTGAGCGGCGTCATCGGCAAAGTACGTCACCTCGACACGATCCGGCAGCGCCTTGGCGCCCCAATAGCTGTCGTTGCGGACAAAACTGGCGCCGGTGTCGGGCGCATACTGAGCCAACTTGAACGCGCCAGTACCAACCTGCGTGCGCTCGTAGTCGCCGCGATAGTCCGTCGGCAGAATGATGGCGTTGACGGTTTCCGAAGAGACCAGATAAGGGAACTGGCCATGCGGCGCATCGAGATGGAATTCGACCGTCGCGGCGTCCACGGCGCGCGTCCCGCCTTTGGAGAGGTAACCCTCGAACATCGAGAGCGCGTTGGACTCGCCATCAGGATTGGCCAGCCGCTCGAAGGTCGCGGCAACGTCGGCGGCCGTCAGCCGCTTGCCATCGTGAAAGGTGACGCCGTCGCGGATCTTGAAGGTCCAGATCGAGCCGTCCCGGTTCGGCGACCAGCTCGTCGCCAGACTTGGGCGCAGGGTGAAGTCGGGACCGTTGACGCAGAGATACTCGCCGCACATGGCCAGTTGCGTGACGCCGCCGGGATCGGCGACGCGCACCGGTTCGAGGCCGCCGACCGGAGCGATCTGGCCGAGCCGCAGCGTTCCGCCGGGCACTCCGGCTCGGGCTTGCTGGGTTGCGGTGAACAGCGGCAGCGATATGCCGAGTACGGCGCAATGACGAAGAAAGTCGCGGCGATTCAGCCGGCCTGCCGCAGGCCCATCGATGGCCGCAATCGCGATGGGTCCGTAGCGCCGCCGCAAGGCATCCAGCGAAGTCGGGTCAAACGGCATGGGCGCGGCATCCTTGCGCGGACTGTCGCCAAAAACCTGATCGGGTTTCATTGTTACGGCAAGCGGAAACCGCCGCAGCGTTGACGCGCTACGTACCGATGCGGAACAGGATTTCGTGATCGCGCGCGAAGTTGGCGAGCATGGGCAGCGCCGCCCCGCCGATGGCGCGCGCGTCCGGGCCGATTGAGCCCTCCAGAACTTCGGCTGGCGTCAGGCCCTGCAGATCGAGCTGTTGAAGCTTCGCGGCGGCGGTCGCCGTCAAGCGCGCCCGGATGCTCGCGGGACAGGCGCCGTCGATGATAATGGCCTCGAAGTCAATGATCGACATCGCCGCCGCCGCCAGGATCGCCAGCCCCGCCGCCGTCTCTTCGATCCAGAGTTCGAGTTCCTGGCCGAAATCGGGCCAGACGTCGGGTGAGGTCCAGAGCGGCGACGGATCGATCCCGGCCGCGCGCAAACGGTTCTCCAGGACATAGAGCGAGGCATTGCGGATCAGCTGCTGGGCCGAGACGCCGTTGGCGTCGATATGCGCAATTGGCATCGAGCCCACGGCGCCAGCGTTACCCGAGCGGCCCTGCACCACACTGCCGCCCAGCACCACGCCGCCGCCAATAAACGAGCCAATGAACACATACAGAAAGTCGCGCAGCCGCTCGTGGCTGCCGAAGAAGCATTCCGCCGCGCAGGCCGAGGTAGCGTCATTGCACAGCTGCACCGGCCAGGGGCTGACAGCGGCGATCTCGGCGGCGGTGTCGAAGCCGCGCCAGGCCTGCATCGCCTTAGCTGGTGCGCCGACTTCGCTTTCCCAGTTCCAGAGTTCGAACGGCGAGGCGATGCCCAGGCCGCAGATGCGGGTCTGTGCTGCGGGATCGAGATCGGCGGTCAACTTGACCAGTCCCTCGCCCAAAAAGCGCATCAGTTCTTCCGGTTGCGGATAGCGATGCGTGCTGGGGATGCGCTTGCGCACCCGGCCGACAAAATCGACCAGGACCAAATCTGTGCCGCGCCGTCCGATTTTCAGGCCGACGGAATAGGCCGCATCCGGATTGAGCGCGTACGGAACAGACGGTTGGCCGACTTTGCCGCGCTGCAGCTCCTGCCGCAGCAGCAATCCATCCGCTTCCAGACGATTGACGATGACCGAGAC
Organism: Hyphomicrobiaceae bacterium; assembly: GCA_031393505.1. Taxonomy (GTDB): domain Bacteria; phylum Pseudomonadota; class Alphaproteobacteria; order Rhizobiales; family Hyphomicrobiaceae; genus JANYHF01. The sequence continues at coordinate 36,603 of JANMVX010000064.1, forward strand.
CGTCTGCGCCGACAGCCCGGTCAGCCGCGCCATTTCGGCCTTGGGCAGGCTCTGGTGGCGGCGCGCCAGCGAGAGCAGCAGCCGCTCGTTGAACAGCCGCGTGCCGGTCTGGTTGGTGCCGCGGCTGAGATCGATGGATCGGGCCGTGGGCGCGCCCGGCTGCGGGCCGGTTGGATCGGAGGCCATGGTGCACGTCTCGCTCGGTGATGCCTGAACGTGACCGGAAAGCGGCTCGCGCGACACGACTATAGAACAATTCCGCTGGCGCGCAGCCGCAATGCAGACAACCGGTAGCATTGTCGGCGGAACTATGTCTGTCAACGATAAATCATTCCAATTTATTTATTGACATTTGGGCTGCGTTCGCTGCAAAACGGCGCCCGATAGCTTGACGTCCGGTGCGTCCGGATGATCCATCAAGCCGTCGTGTCAAGGGGGACTGCCAGCTTGCGGGGTCGCGTTAGCGTCCAGTCGGAGCGGGGCCGAACCTCAGATCCCAGGGAGGACTTCCGAGTGAATTTCAAGCTTCTTTCGACTGTCGCCGTCGCCGCGTTCGCCATGACCGCCTCGACCGCCTTCGCAGGCACCGCTGCCTGCCTCATCACCAAGAACGACAGCAACCCCTTCTTCGTCAAGATGAAGGAAGGCGCCATCGCCGCTGGCAAGTCGGCTGGCGTTGACGTCCAGGCTTTTGCTGGCGTCAAGGACGGCGACGCTGCTCCGCAGATCACCGCTATTGAGAACTGCATGGCCGCTGGCGCTAAGGGCATTCTCATCACCCCGTCGAACGACTCGGTTGGCCCGGCCCTGAAGAAGGCTCGCGCTGCTGGCGTTCTGGTCATCTCGCTCGACACGCCGCTGGGCGATGCCGAAGCGCAGGACATGACCTTCGCCACCGACAACTTCGAAGCTGGCCTTCTGATCGGCAAGTGGGCCAAGGCTCAGCTTGGCGATGCCGCCAAGGATGCCAAGATCGGCATGCTCGACATCAACAAGGACAACATCTCGGTCGACGTTCTGCGCGACACGGGCTTCCTCAAAGGCTTCGGCATTGACGTGCCGGATCTGAAGGTCATGGGCTCCGAGAAGGACGCTCGCGTCATCGGCCACGAGTCCTCGGGCGCGAACCAGGAAGGCGGCGTCAAGTCCGTCGAGAACCTGCTCGCCAAGGAGCCGGGCATGAACGTCGTTTACACCATCAACGAGCCGGCCGCTGAAGGCGCTTTCCAGGCCCTCAAGAAGGCTGGCAAGGACAAGGGCGTTCTGGTCGTGTCGGTTGACGGCGGCTGCCCCGGCATCAAGTCGGTTGCAGGCGGCATCATCGGCGCCACCTCGCAGCAGTACCCGCTGTTGATGGCCTCCAAGGGCATCGAAGCGATCGCTGCGTTCGCCAAGGACGGCACCAAGCCGAAGGCTTCGGACGGCCTGACGTTCTTCAACACCGGCGTCAACCTGGTCACCGACAAGCCCGCCGCCGGCGTGCCCTCGATCGACTCCAAGGAAGGCACTGCGAAGTGCTGGGGCTAAGTCTGGGTCAAATTTAACCTCGTCAGCACTTGAATACATCGAAGGGCGACTGTTACAGTCGCCCTTCGTATATAAGCATCCAGAAGAGATGTGAGGTCGACGAATAAACGGGGGGAGCGCGGAGACGTGGCTGATCAGGCTGGACCAACCAAGACCATTTCGGACTTCGAAGCCAAGCTTACCGAAGCCGACAAGACGGTAGCGTCATTCGACCGCGATGATCGCACCCTGGGTCATATGGTGCGCGGTGTACTGCGCAATTACCCGACCATCATTCCGACGTTGATCCTGGTCCTGGCCATTCTCGGCTTCGGTCTCATCGCCAATAATTTTCTCAAGCTCAGCACGCTGTCGCTCGTCCTTCAACAAGTGACTGTCACCGGCGTCATTGCGATTGCGCAGACGGTGATCATTCTCACGGCTGGTATCGACCTGTCGGTCGGCGTGATCCTGGTCTTGTCCGCCGTGATCATGGGACGGCTCGCGACTGAGGATAATGCCTTAGGCGCGATGGTCGCCCAGTCGGGCCTGCAAGTTCCGATTGCGATTATGATCGGCATCGCGTTCGGCACCTTCATGGGGTGGATCAATGGCGTGCTCGTCACCTACCTCAAGCTGCCGCCCTTCATCGTCACGCTCGGAACGCTCAGCATCTTCACATACTTCAAGCTGTGGTACTCGAAGTCCGAGACCGTGCGCGCCGACGTCATTGAAAAGAAAGCGTCCAGCCTGCTCTGGTTCGGCAATGATCTGCATTTCGGGCAAGCCAGCATTACCTATGGCGGCATCTCGCTGATTTTGCTCGCCGTGCTTGTGTGGTACCTGCTCAACCGCACGGCCTGGGGACGCCACGTCCACGCCATGGGCGACGATCCCGATGCCGCGCTGCTGGCCGGTATCGCGACCAAGTGGACCATGGTGTCGGTCTATACCTTCGCCGGCTTCATCTGCGGCCTCGGCGCCTGGATTTCGATCGGCCGCGTCGGCTCGGTCTCGCCCATCGCCTTTGAGACCATCAACCTCGACAGCATCACGGCCGTGGTGATCGGCGGCACCTCGCTGTTCGGCGGGCGCGGCTCGATCATCGGCTCGGTGCTCGGCGCATTGATCGTCGGCGTGTTCTTCACCGGCCTGTCACTGGCGCGCTTCGACAGCATATTGCAGTATCTGGCGGCCGGCTGCCTGGTCATCTTCGCCGTCGCACTTGATCAATGGCTCCGGAGGGCGTCGCAATGAGCGAGGTGCAACCCATCCTCAGCGGCCGTGGCCTGCTCAAGCGTTATGGCACGGTCGTTGCCCTCAACGGCGCCGATTTCGATCTGTATCCGAACGAAATCCTGGGCGTGATCGGCGACAACGGCGCCGGCAAGACCACGCTGATCAAGGCGCTCACCGGCGCCGTGACGCCGGACCACGGCGAAATCCGGCTCGACGGCAAAGTCGTCAACTTCCGCGGGCCGCAGGACGCGCGCACCGCCGGCATCGAGACGGTGTACCAGAACCTCGCCCTGTCGCCGGCGCTCTCGATCGCCGACAACATGTTCCTCGGCCGCGAGCGCCGCGCACCGGGCATCCTGGGCAGCGTGTTCCGCCTGATGGACCGCGCCGGCATGCAGAAGTTCGCGCGCGACAAGCTGTCCGAGCTGGGGCTGATGACGATCCAGAACATCAACCAGCCGGTGGAAACGCTCTCGGGCGGCCAGCGCCAGGGCGTAGCCGTGGCCCGCGCCGCTGCGTTCGGTTCAAAAGTTGTCATCATGGACGAGCCGACCGCCGCGCTTGGCGTCAAGGAATCGCGCCGTGTGCTCGACCTGATCAAGGACGTGAAAAAGCGCGGTATGCCGATCATCCTGATCAGCCACAACATGCCCCACGTGTTCGAGGTCTGCGACCGCATCCACATCCACCGCCTCGGCAAACGCCACGCCGTTGTCGACCCGAAGAAGATTTCGATGTCGGACGCCGTCGCCATCATGACCGGCGCCATGGCTCCGCCGGCGGGTGCGGCGGTGTAGCGGGGCGGGGCGTGTAGGTTGGGTCAAGCGTTTCAGCGCGACCCGAGTTAGCGACCTCAGTCCGTGGATTGTTGGGTCGCGACTGGACGATTGAGCCTACTTACGTCTGCGTCTCGATTTCGACTACGCGAGTTGCGAAATCGACGAGCAACAGGCAATCGGCCAACAGTTCGGTGCCAATGAGAGCCCTGGCTGTGTCGGGCCGGTACGCGATCGAAGGCTCGTTGGAAATCAAGGCGTCAACCCAAACTTCGCGATCCAGCCACCAGATTTTGCCGGTCGCTTGCTCCACTTCAACGGTTTCCGTTGTACTGAGTTCAACAACCTGAGTACGCTTGGAGACATCGAAGCCAATAGCGGCGGCCTCAGCGGCTTGCATCATCAGTGATCGGTTGAAACCGGTGTCGATCACGGCAAGAAAGCTGTCGTGACTAGGCACCTCGACCCGAACCACCGGGCGGCCCAATTCGTCGACACTTCCAATGATTTTAGCCAATACCAATGCCTCCGCCGATGAACGTCCGATCTCGCACCCGATGCACAAACCCCAGCGCTGATGATCCAAACCGTTGATCGAAGATCGGGTTAGCCTCAAGAAAGTTTTTGCCAGTCACGTAGTCACCGGTTGCGATATCGATGATCACGACAGTGCCAGTTGGCAACGCCTCCAGTTCTGTCTCCTTGCGTTTGACCCAAATCTGGCCTTGCTCTGCGGTAAAGGCGGTGCGCGCCCGCGCCTGTTCAAGATCGAGTTCGGTCATGACAAGTCCCCATAGCGCCGCGTAGCCGCGAGCAGATACTGAAAACTGAGCGTCTATAACACACGCAGCGATACTTTGCAGCGGCAGACGCCGCTTCGAACGGCGTCCATCGCATGCCGAGGCAGTGGATAGTCGTGAGCGACAGCATCCCATCCCGCCCCCTCGTCTTGACTCCCCCCGCGCCAAACCCCAATTGTCGATGGCAATGCCACCACCCCTTGGACCCCATCACCGCCAATGCGCACCTACCTCGATTTCGAAAAGCCCGTGGCCGAGCTGGAGAGCAAGGTCGCTGAGCTGCAATCGTTGACGCAGGCCCAGTCCAGCGCCTCCATCGCCGACGAGATTTCGAAACTCGAACAGAAGGCGCGCGTGGCCTTGGGCGATATGTATGGCAAGCTGACGCCCTGGCAGAAGACCGAGGTGGCGCGCCACCCCGAGCGGCCACACTTGCGCGACTACCTGGAAGAGCTGGCCACCGATTTCACGCCGCTCTCGGGCGACCGCCACTTTGCCGAAGACAACGCCATCGTCGGAGGCCCAGGCTGGTTCCGTGGCAAACCGGTGCTGTTCATGGGCCACGAGAAGGGCTCGGATACCGAAAGCCGGGTCAAACACAATTTCGGCATGGCGCGGCCAGAGGGTTACCGCAAGGCCATCCGGTTGCTCGAATTGGCCGACAAATTCTCGCTCCCCGTCATCACCCTGGTCGACACGCCCGGCGCCTATCCCGGCATCGAAGCCGAGGAGCGCGGGCAGGCCGAAGCTATCGCGCGCTCCACCGACGCGTGCCTTGCGTTGGGCGTGCCCATGATCGCGGTCGTGATTGGCGAAGGCGGCTCGGGCGGAGCCATTGCCATCGCCACCGCCAACAAAGTGCTGATGCTTGAGCACTCGGTCTATTCGGTCGCCTCGCCTGAGGCTGCCGCGTCGATCTTGTGGCGCGACTCGGCCAAACGCGTCGATGCCGCGACCAATATGAAGATCACGGCCCAGGACCTGGAACGCTTGAAGATCATCGACGGTATCATTCCCGAGCCGCTGGGCGGTGCGCACCGCGACCGCAAAACCATGATCAAGCGCACAGGCGACCGCATCGAGGCGGCGCTGGCCGACTTCGAGGGCATGGACGCCGATGCCGTCCGGTCACACCGGCATGCCAAGTTCATGCAGATCGGACGCGGAATTTAGCTGTTTTGTCCGGCGCTTAGGACAGATCGAATATTAACAGAATCGCGATCCGTAGGCGTGCGTCCGTGTGACTCAGGCTGACGGGATTCCGCAGAACAGCGAACTGGCGTAGGTCGATCTCATGATCGACGACGACGCCATTCAATATCGCTGGGATAC
>JANMVX010000067.1:0-19374 GCA_031393505.1 Hyphomicrobiaceae bacterium
ACGGCCGAATACGGCGAGTACGTCACGGGTCCGCGCATCGTGACGGCGGCGACCAAGCTGGAAATGAAGAAGGTGCTGGCCGACATTCAGGAGGGCCGCTTCACGCGCGACTGGATGCTGGAGAACAAGGTCAACCAGACCTCGTTCAAGGCCATGCGCGCCAAGGCCGGAGCGCATCCGATCGAGGAGGTTGGCGCTAAGCTGCGCGCCATGATGCCGTGGATCGCCAAGAACAAGATGGTCGATAAGGCGAAGAATTAGGCGCTGCGATTGGGCCCGCCGGATTTTCGAAACAGTCCGGCGGGCGAACGTGTTATGGTCGCGTCGGACTGGCCGGTAGGTTTCGTCACTGATTTTGTGGTTTGCGAGGAACACGATGGACAAGCTCGAAGTCGAAGTGCCAACCGACGTTCAGGATTGGCTGTATCAACGCGTGGCCGACGGATCGCACACTTCCCTCGGTGCGGTGGTCGAACAGCTAGTTGCGGAGCATCGATTGGCAGAGTTGTCCATTGGTGAGGATGATCATCTTTGGGCCAAATCCCAGATTGACGAAGGGTTGCGATCTTTAGATCGAGGCGAAGGCTCGCCGCTTGATGACGTCGCTGAGCGCCTGCTCCACCGGCATGACGTATCGTGACTGCGATCATCGTCTCGCCACAAGCCGAGGCGGATCTGGAAGACCTGAAAGCGCGCATAATGGCTGCAGCCGGTGATGGGATTGCAAACTCATATTGCCAACGCATTGTGGGAACGATTCAGCGTTTGTCTGCAATCCCTCTGGCCGCTGGACACCCTGTTCCGAAACTAGGCGACGGCCTCCGCTGTCATCCCTTTGGCAAATACAATATCTATCTGAAATACGATGTTGGATCGGACACTCTGTATGTCGTCCGTATTCTGCACGGGCGTCGGAACATAACGAAACGACTGATCAAGGCGTAGCGCGGATTCGGCAGTTAGGTTGATCGAGGACGCAGTCCCTCTAAAACCAAGCCTGTCGACACGACCAGGAACGAGGCCCCTCCAAGGATGACCTCCCAAACCCGCAACGTTCCCGAACTGGTGACGGAGCATCTTATCATTCGTGTGCTGACGGTCCGCGACCATAGCGTCCGGCGGGTGGGTTATCTCGGCCGCCATGCGCCGAACCGGCCTTATGACGAAGGGCCACCGACGGCAGACGGGTTAGGGATCGAGGACTTTCACGCCCTGGTGGCCCGGTTCGCCGGCTGGGCTGCGACCGATGAAACCTATGTATTCGGCCTTTTTCTACGCAGCGACAGTGCCATGGCCGGCATTTTCGACTTGAGCACCTATGTGCGCGACGAACGTGACTGGGCCAACATCGGCTATGTCGTCCACAATCAGTTCCAAGGCCAGGGACTTGCGGCTGAAGCCCTGCGCGCCGTCCTGACGGCTGCCCATTCGAACCTGGACTTCCAACGCGTGGAAGCTGCCGTCCGCCCCAACAACTCTGCAGCCGTCGCGACTGCATTGGCGTCCGGCATGGAGTGTGAAGGTATCCGAAAGCGCTTCTGGCTTGATCCGGATGGCTGGGCCGATCACGCGATATATGCCTCGGTGCGCGGGTTGTGAAACGTTGGAAACAACAAGGCGAAGAATTGATCTGCCCAATCCAATACGGCCAATCGCGGTAGGGACGGTCATTGCTGACCGCCCCGCCCCCGCACAGATCCCGGCGGGCGCTGCTAACGCACCGGGCTCCCACCTTGAGTGTTTGACGCGGAAGCGCGTCTCCGGCCATGGGTGCAGGACACGAGCCTTGGGGACGTAGTGATCGATGAACCCGTTGAAGCGGTCCCACGGCATCCGATGGCGTTGGCTGCGCCGCGCTTAGGGTTCCCAGAACAATAAGTGCGGCGCCTTGCGCTTGGCTGCATCGGAACTCGGCCTCCCAAAGCAAAACAAGCGTCGCACTTATTGTTCAGGGTGCCCTTACTCGGCGGCGCGTGGGGCACTGGCCGATGGGGCCAAGGTTGCGGCGCGGAATCGCGTCAGAAGTTCGGCCTCCTGCAACTTGACTTTCTCGACGCTCGCCAGTTTCACCGAGCCGAAGCCCTTGATCTCGCGGGCGGCGCCGACCAGGGCGACAGCTGCGACATGGTTCTCAGGCCGCAACTCGCGCGCGACGTTGGCAAGTAGCGCTTCGTCGTCGGCAATGAGCTGTCGCTCCAACGTGCGCTCCGCCGTTCGCCCAAGCAGATCCCAGGCCGTTCCGCGCAGACGCTTGAGTTTCGCCAGCTGGCGCAGCACCGGCAAGATCCACGGACCGAACGCGCGCTTTTTCGGCCGGCCAGTGGCCTTGTCGATGCCAGAGAGCAGCGGCGGGGCGAGATGCAACGTGATTATTCCGACACCATCGAACTGCTCCTTCAGCGTCGCCGCGAACGTTCCATCCGTATAGAGACGCGCCACCTCGTATTCGTCTTTATACGCCATCAATTTGAACAGCACCTCGGCGGCGTTGCGTGCCAGGCGATCATCGCCAGGCCGCACGCGCTGCTCGGAGGCGCGGATTGCGGAGAGCCCCGCGCGGTATCGATCCGCATAGCTTTCATCCTGGTAACGGACGAGGAACGCCGCGCGCCGGTCGATGAGTTGATCGATGGTTTCGGAAGCAGGGCGAGGCGCCGCTTCTGCTGTCAAACGCTCGATGACCGAAGGATCGAGTCCCACAGCCCGGCCCAACCGGAACGCGCGCAGGTTCATTTCGATCGCCGCGCCGTTCAGCTCGATGGCCTGCTCAATGGCGGCGGCGCCAATCGGCACTAGGCCGAGCTGGTAGGCATAGCCCAGCATCAGCATGTTGGCGCCGATGGAATCGCCAAACATTTTTTCGGCGACCTCATGCGCATCGAAGAACCAGTTCGCCCCCGCCCCTGCGCGATCCTCGATATCGCGGCGCATACGTCGGGCCGGCAGCGCCAGAGCTGGCGAACGCGTGAAGTCGCCAGTCAGCACCTCGTGGCTGTTCACCACCGCGCGCGTGCGACCGGGGGCGAATGTGGCGAGCATGCCCGGGGAAGCCGTCACCACCAAATCGCCGCCGAGGATCAAATCCGCGCCGCCGATCGCGGTACGGATGGCATGGATATCGTCCGCCTCCATCGCAATCCGCGCATGGCAAGCAACAGAGCCGCCCTTCTGCGCCATGCCGGTCATTTCCATGCCGCCGAACGCCTTACCTTCCAGGAACGCCGCCTCGCCAAGAACCGCCATGACCGTGACGACGCCGGTGCCGCCGATGCCGTTGATGATCATCTGGTACGGTCTGTCGAGCGTGGGCAGCGTGGGCCCGGGGAGCGCCGCGAACCCGGACTCGATATCGATCCCACCGGCGGCGGCCGCCCGCTTGGCGGGCCGCGCGCCCTCGATGGTCACAAAGCTCGGGCAGAAGCCTTTGATGCACGAAAAATCCTTGTTGCAGGCCGACTGATCGATCTGCCGCTTACGGCCGAGATCGGTTTCCAACGGCAGGATGGCGACGCAATTGCTTTGTATGCCGCAATCACCGCAACCCTCGCAGACGGCGGCGTTGATGACCACACGCTTGTCGGGATCGGGGAAGGTGCCGCGCTTACGGCGGCGGCGCTTTTCGGCAGCGCACGTCTGATCGAAGATCAGCACCGTCGTGCCGGGAATCTCTCGCAGCTCCTTCTGCACCTCGTCGAGTTCGTCGCGGTGATGCACATCGACGCCGCGCGGCAAAGGTACGCCAGAATACGTCTTCGGTTCGTCCGTAAGCATTACAACGCGTTTGGCGCCCTCAGCTACCATTTCAAACGCGATCTGCGGCGCGGTCTTGCCGCCATCCAGCGCCTGCCCGCCGGTCATGGCGACCGCGTCGTTGAACAGGATTTTGTAGGTGATGTTGACGCCGGACGCGATGGCGGCGCGGATGGCGAGCGAGCCCGAATGCACATAGGTGCCGTCGCCGATGTTCTGGAACACATGGCCGGTTTTCGAGAACGGCGCCTCGCCGATCCAGTTCGCACCCTCGCCGCCCATCTGCGTGAAACCAAGCGTTTCGCGGTCCATCCACTGCGCCATGTAGTGGCAGCCGATGCCGGCGTAGGCGCGCGAGCCCTCGGGCACCACGGTGGAGGAATTGTGCGGGCAGCCGGCGCAGAAATAGGGGGTGCGCTGTACGGCGTCAGGCCGCGGGGCGGCGTTGCCGATGAGTTTTCGGAGTTGCGCCAGACGCTCCTTGAGCGTTGCATCCTGGGCAAAGCGCAGCACGCGCTCGCCGATCCCCAGCGCAATCTGTGTCGGTTCCAGCGCGCCCTTGGAGGGGAACAGCCACTTGCCGTGTTCGTCGTATTTGCCGACGATGGCGGGAGCGTTCGCCGTGCCATAGAGGATTTCGCGCATCTGCGTTTCAATGAGGGAGCGCTTTTCCTCGACCACAATGACGAGATCGAGCCCGGCAGCAAACGCCTTCAAACCTTGCGGCTCCAACGGCCAGGGCATGGCAACTTTATACAGACGAATTCCCAACGCGGCGCCGCGCACCTCATCGATGCCAAGTTCATCCAGCGCCTGGCGCGTATCGAGATAGCTCTTGCCCGCCGACACAATGCCGATACGCGGCGACGGCCCGCCGCGCCAGATGATCTTGTCGAGTGCATTGGCGCGCGCGAACGCAATTCCAGCGGCGTGCCGGAAATCATGCAGCCGGGCTTCACGCGCAATCGGCGCTTCATTGATAAAGATGTTCAAGCCGCCCGGCGGCATCGCGTAATCCGTAGGCAGCACAATAGACACGCGGGACGGGCGGCCATCGCACACCGCCGTCGCCTCCATATTGTCTTTTACGCACTTGATGCCGGCCCAGGTCCCCGCGAAGCGCGACAGCGCAAATCCGTAAACGCCGTAATCGAGGATTTCCTGCACGCCCGCCGGCGACAGGATCGGGATCATGGCGTCGACAAAGGCGAACTCGCTCTGATGCGCTGTGGTGGAGCTTTCGCAGGTGTGGTCGTCGCCCATCAGCGCGACGACGCCGCCGTGAGGCGACGTACCCGCATGATTGGCGTGGCGTAGCGCATCTCCCGCGCGGTCCACGCCCGGGCCCTTGCCGTACCAGAGACCGAACACGCCGTCGTATTTGCCTTCGCCACGAAGCTCAGCCTGCTGAGCGCCCCACAGCGCGTCGGCGGCCAGTTCCTCGTTCAGTCCTGGCTGGAACACAATGTTGCGTGCGGCCAGCTGGGAGCCGGCACGCTTCATCTGCCCGTCCAGCCCGGCGATGGGCGAACCGCGATAGCCGGTCGCGTAGCCCGCGGTATTGAGACCTGCCAGCCGGTCGCGTTCGTGTTGCATAAGCAATAGACGCACTGCCGCCTGCGCGCCGGTGAGCAGCACGCGATCGACCGCAAGATCAAATTTGTCGGCGAGGGTTGGCGCGGCCTTGGCCATGGCTCAGCCTCTCGAAGACGTAAAACGCACCGGCTCGCCCATCGCGGGACCGATGATCTCGCCCACCCACATGACGCGGCGGCCACGGATGATTGTGCCCATGACGCGCCCCTTCAGCGTCCGTCCCTCGAACGGCGTCCAGCCAGATCGGCTCGCCATGTCTTCATTTCTGACGCGGGTTGTCCCTGCCAAATCCACCACGGAGAAATCGGCGTCAAATCCCACCGCAATGCGCCCCTTGCCCGCGATGCCGAACAGCCGCTGCGGCCCGGCGCTGGTCATGTCCATCAGCCGCAGCAGCGAGAGCCGTCCATCAGCCACATGATCCAGCATCACTGGTAGCAGCGTCTGCACGCCCGGCATTCCGGAGGGCGACGCGGGATAGGGCTTTGCTTTTTCTTCAAGTGTATGCGGCGCATGATCCGACCCCAGAATATCGGCGACGCCGTTTTCAAGCCCGCGCCACAGGGCGGCCTGGTGCTCGGCCGAGCGCAGCGGCGGGTTCATCTGCGCGCGGTTGCCGAGCCGTGCGTACGCCTCTTCCGCCGTCAACGTCAGATGTTGCGGTGTGACTTCGACGCTGACCAGCGCCTTGTGATCGGCAAGATACGCCATCTCCTCGGCGGTCGAAACGTGCAGGATGTGGATGGGTTTCCCCGCCGCCTCGGCCAGTCGCACGAGTTGCTGTGTACACTCCAGCGCCGCCGTGGCGTCGCGCCAGATGGAATGGCTTGCGGGGTCGCCCGGCTCCTGCAGGTGCTTTCGCGAACGCAGCCGGGCCTCGCTCTCGGAGTGATAGGCCGAGCGGCGGCGCGTCTTGGCGATGATGGCGGCCAGCGCCTTCTCCTCCTCCACCAGCAGATCGCCCGTCGACGATCCCGCGAACACCTTTATCCCTGCCGAGCCGGGCAACTGCTCCAGCTCTGGAATGTCGGCGACCGTCTCCGCCGTGCCGCCAACCCAGAACGCAAAATCGCAGGCCATGCGATGTTTTGCGCGCGCCACCTTATCGGCCAGGGCGGCCGCCGTGGTGGTGGTGGGATTGGTGTTCGGCATCTCGAACACCGCCGTCACACCGCCAAGCACGGCCGCGCGGGCGCCGGTTTCCAGGTCCTCCTTGTACGTTGCACCCGGCTCGCGGAAATGCACCTGCGTGTCGATGACGCCGGGCAGGATGGTGAGGCCGGCCGCGTCGATGGTCGTGCCGGCACTGGCGGTGGCGAGGCTGCCCAGCGCGGCGATGCGCCCGTCTCGGATGCCGATGTCGCGCGGGCCGATGCCGTCGTGGTTCACGACGGTGGCGTTGCGGATGAGGAGGTCGAAAGTCTGGCTCATGGATATCTCGATTTGCGCGCCTAGCATGGCAGGCGCGCCTGCGTTAAGAGTCGCGCCTGAGCAGTCTAAACCCCGAGGCCAAGAATGTCTGCAAGCGGGATTGCCGTGTTCGTGGACCGTGCCGTTGTCAGTGTCACCGGCGCGGATGCGGAAACGTTCCTGCAGGGAATTGTCACGAATGACCTGGCGCCGTTGCAGGCGGAACGAGCGATGTTCGCCGGGCTGCTGTCGCCGCAGGGGAAAGTTCTTTTCGATTTCCTGCTCTTGAAGACGAGCGGAGGATACTGGATCGATATTGCCAAGAGCGTGGCGGATGATCTGACCAAGCGGCTCGTCATGTACAAGCTGCGCGCCAAGGTCGACATCGCCCTGCTCAGTGATCATCTCGTCTATGCTGTTTGGCCTCGCGCCGATTTCGACGTTTATGTCAATGGCATCGCAAAGCAAGCCAAGGACGCTAAGCTGCATGCCTACATCGATCCGAGGAATGTACTCTTGGGCGGCCGCTGGATAACTCGTGGAGCAGCCAAACAGGGCGAGCGAAAGTCCTTTAAAGACGCTGCAAGACTGTCATTGATTGACTACGACGCCCACCGCATCTCCCTCGGCGTGCCCGAAGGCGGCAAGGACTACCTCTTCGGCGAGCTCTTCCCGCACGAGGCCATGTTCGACCAGCTCAACGGCGTGTCCTTCACCAAGGGCTGCTATGTCGGCCAAGAGATCGTGGCCCGCATGCAGCATCGCGGGACGGCGCGCAGCCGGTTCCTGATGGTGGCGGCGGCCGGGCCGCTGCCGGAGCGGGGGACCGAGGTTCTGGCGGGCGACAAGCCGATCGGCCAAATGGGATCGAGCGTTGGTCCCAGCGGCCTCGCCCTGATCCGTCTGGACCGGCTGGGCGATGCCTATAATGAGAGCAAGCCCATCACCGTTGGCGGCGTCGCTGTCACGCTCGCAAAACCGCCTTTTGCAACCTTCCAAGTTCCGGAGCCCCAATCATGAGCGCCGCGCAAACTAGCCGCTGCACCTGGGCCGGTGACGACCCGCTCTACATTCATTACCACGACACCGAATGGGGCGTGCCGCAGACGGACGATCTAAAACTGTTCGAAAAGCTGATCCTGGAAGGCTTTCAGGCTGGCCTGTCCTGGATCACGATCCTGCGCAAACGTCCACATTTCCGCAAAGTCTTCGACGGCTTTCAGCCGGAAAAAATCGTACGGTACAATGACAAAAAGATCGCCGCGCTGATGGTCGATCCTGGGATCGTGCGCAATAAACTGAAGATCGAGGCCACCATCGACAACGCCAAGGCCTACCTGAAACTCGTCGAGCGGGAGAGCCTGGCGCATTACATCTGGGAGATCGCGGGCGGAGAACCGCAGCAGAACCGTCACGCCTCTATGGGCACGGTGCAACCCGAAACGCCGACCAGCAAGGCCATTTCCAAGGCGCTGAAGGCCGAGGGGTTTCGTTTCGTCGGGCCGACCACGGTTTATGCCTTCATGCAGTCTATGGGCATGGTCAACGATCATTTCATCGGCTGCCCGCAATATGGCGTGTGCGCTGCGCATGCCCGAAAATTCATAATGCCGAAAGCCCGGGCCTCGTGAGCGATCCGAAAGCCCCGCGGGCCTGGCAACGTATGCTCTCGGGGCGGCGCCTGAACTTGCTCGATCCTTCGCCGCTCGATATCGAGATCGAGGACATCGCCCATGGCCTCGCGCGGGTCGCGCGCTGGAACGGCCAGACTTTTGGCGAACATTCGTTTTCTGTCGCGCAGCACTCGCTCGCTGTCGAGAATCTGACGCTGCTTTTGGAGCCGGATTGGCCCGCAAAGTGGCACCTCGCCGCGCTGCTGCATGATGCGCCCGAGTATGTGGTCGGAGACCTGATCAGCCCGTTCAAAGCCGCGCTCGGGCTCGACTACAAGACGTTTGAAAACCGGCTGCTTGCCGCCGTCCACCAACGCTTCGGCCTGCCGCCTATCTTGCCGGCTGAGATAACCAAAGTCATCAAATCAGCAGATCAGGTGAGCGCCCATTTTGAGGCGCGCCAGCTTGCCGGCTTCGATGAGGCCGAAGCCCTCACCTATTTCGGCAAGCCGCCGGAACTGCCGGGACTGGCGCAATGGCGCGACAGGTATTTCATCGCTTGGCCACTTGGCATCGCACAACAAACGTATCTTGATCGCTTCCAAGGGTTGGCGGCGGTGCTGCGATAGTCCATAACCCCGGCTCGCCATCCACGGGAGCTTTTCGAATGACCACCACATCGTTACGCGCCAGCACCATCCATGTCTGCGGCGTCGGCGTTTTGGAGGCTGTGGCGAACGAGATCGGCGCAACCCATGTCGTGACGCTGATCCGCGATCACGGCCCGGTGCCGACGCCCAGACGCGTGCTCGCCGCCAATCACCTGCGCTTGGACATCAACGACATCACCGCGCCAGCCGAAGGGTTGGTCCATCCGCAAGAAGATCACATCGCCGAGGTGCTGAACTTCATTCGCGCCTGGGATCACCGCTCGCCGATGATCGTGCATTGCTTTGCCGGCATCAGCCGCTCGACCGCCTCGGCGTTTTCGGGCCTGTGCCTGCTCAATCCCGACGTGCCCGAAGAGCTGATCGCCCGCCGTCTGCGCCGCGCCTCGCCAACCGCCACGCCGAACCGCCTGATCGTGAGCATCGCGGACGATATTCTCAAGCGCGGCGGACGCATGGTGGACGCCGTTGACGCCATCGGCCAAGGCAAGCCGGCGACTGAGTGCGTGCCGTTCGCGCTGAACTCGCGCCAGGCGGACTGAATCGCTGTCGTAGGAAAAGTCTTTGTGTTGTCTTGTGGGGACTTCCCTGAACGACGGGGGGCCATTGTCACGCCCTACCGACAATTCCATGCCTGTATTCCACAGGCCAAAAGAAGATTATTTTCCTGTGCGCCCGCCTTCCGACACAACGCCTGCTTGCTTTTTCCACAACACCCTGAGACACTGCTCACCGGCAGCAGAAGGCGAATTTCGCTGCCGGATCAGATGCATCGCTTCACTCTATTTTTGAAAAATGGCATGGCTGCCACTCATTTGCCTAATTATCGCCTCGACCTATCGACAGCTTGCAGTTGCTGACATCTGAGATCAGCAATTTGCGCCCACTAGCTTGGATCCGATTGCGGGCAGGATCTCGGCGCGACCATAACATAAGGGGATACCCATGAACGTTATGCCGCGGATGCCGCTCATGACCGGCTCGCCCGCTCCCGCAAGCAGAGTTCCGCAAGGCGGTTCGCACGGCGCCAATGCCGTCGAGATCAGTCTCAACGCCGCGGTCGTGTCGATCGACCGGGACGCGCCATGCCTTTTGATGGTGCGCAACCGCGACAGCGCTGGCGAACATCTGTCACTACCCGCGGGGCCGTTCGTGCCCGGCGTGCACGCCTCGCTGGAGCTGGGCCTGCGCGATTGGGTGATGCGCCAGACTGGCGTTGACCTCGGTTATCTCGAGCAGTTGTTCACCTTCGGCGACCAGAGCGGGCCGGATGGCGGAGCCGACAGCACACCGACGGTTTCGATGGGCTATATGGCCCTGACCACCCCCGATCACTGCCAGACTTCGGCATCGCGCCAGTGGATTGGCGCTTACGACTTCATGCCGTGGGAAGATTGGCGCGAGGGGCGCCCGGAGATCCTGTCCGATGAGATTGAACCGCGCCTGAAAGACTGGACCAGCAGCCAGGCCGCCAGTGCGGCGGTCGAGTTGCCTGCCTATACCGAAGCGTTGCGCATGGCCTTCGGTCTTGAAGGGGCGCCATGGGACGAGGAGCGTGTGCTGGATCGCTACGAACTCTTGAGTGTTACCGGACTGCTCGATCAGCCCGGCTTCGGTGCCGATAAGCGCGTTGACCACAAGTATCCGGTGAGCGCGACGACACCGGTATCGCATGCGCATCGGCGTATTCTGGCGGCAGCGCTCGGCCGTCTGCGTGCAAAAATCAAGTACCGCCCTGTGCTGTTCGAGCTGATGGCGCCGGAATTCACATTGTTTGAACTGCAGAGAACGGTTGAGGCGATCCTCGGCAGCCGCCTGCACAAGCAGAACTTCCGGCGGCTGGTGGAAAGCGGCGGCTTGGTGGATGCGACAACCGATATCCGCACCCATACCGGCGGACGGCCCGCAAAACTGTTCCGCTTCCGCCGCGAAGTGCTGATGGAACGTCAGGCGCCGGGCGTGCGTGTGCGGGCGGGCCTGGCGGCTTGATCGCCAGGCGGTTCCGCGAGCGTACAGGTCCCGATTGGCATCGCGGCGGCTGCGTCTTTTGACGCTGCCGCCCATGCTTCATCTAAGGCCTCGATTTCGACCTATTGAACGGATAGAGTATTGTTGTGGTGGCGAGCATTGCCCGTGGGGGGCGCGCCGCGCTTGGCGAGTTCCGAGTCAACTTAGGTGTTGGTGGCTCGGACGCTGGCGAATGATCGAAGCTCCGGTCGGACCGGCGAGGACGTCGTATGTTGTGGGTTGTGCTGCTGGCGGTATTTTCGC
Organism: Hyphomicrobiaceae bacterium; assembly: GCA_031393505.1. GTDB lineage: Bacteria > Pseudomonadota > Alphaproteobacteria > Rhizobiales > Hyphomicrobiaceae > JANYHF01. Next base: position 11,309 of record JANMVX010000067.1, read on the forward strand.
TGTTGTTTGGCGTGTGGGGCTATCTGGCGGCCCGCAGCCGAGGGCGGACTCCCGTTGTCTGGGCGCTGGTGTGCGCCTTCACCTTTTTCATCGGCATCGCCATAGTCTACAGCCTCGGTGATCCCTTGGTGTCCGATCAAACTCAGCGCAGCTACGATCATGGCGCTGGCCAAGATGAGTATGAGGCGGACCAACACGGGCAGTTTGCGCAATTGCCGGCCGTGCAATCACCGCCGCCCGTGGTGATCGCAACTGGCGAGGCTGCTGATGACAAGCGCTGGCGCTATTTGTGCGAATATCATCCGCGCATCAGCGAAGCCGTTCGGCGCATTGAGCCAATGGGATCCGAAGCGCTCGAAGAGCTGAAATCCGCATATTTGGCCCTTAACGACGCGACGCTGTTGCCGGGAATTCTGCGCCGGCTCGATGAGCGGTTTGGTGGGCAGCTGCGCGGTTTCTCTACATCGTCCGATTTCGGGCGAGCGCTCGCGGCGCCCGTCGCCAGCGACGATGACGAACCAATTGATTTGCAGATGCCGCCGCCAAGCGAGAGCCTTGAGCGCAGCGTCAACGGCATGAACGGTCTGAATGGGACGCGTGCGACCCGCGCGGTGGCTGATTTGCGCGGCGATGCACCGCCGCCAGCGCGGGACTATCGCTCCTTGGGCCAGACCACGGCCGATGCAGAACGAGAACAGCCTGCTTGGCGTTCGGTGTTCGACAAGGATCGCGCGCAACGGCCCGATGCAGGCGCAAGCACCGCGGTGAGCGTGCCACCCGCATCGGCGGCCGTGCAGACGTCGCCGGCCGAACGTGTGCGGTTGACGAATTCCTTGAGCAACATCGCCGCAAACGGTGTCACCAATCCGCTGGTAGCTAAGGACAATTCAATCCGTAGTGAGCGGCGCGACGAACCGCCGGCGCAACAGCGCATGCAGGCCCCACCGCCGGTTCAAGTCGAGACCGTATCGGTACCGCGACCGCCTGAGCACCGCACCGTGTCGCCAACGGAGCTGGTCGGCGCCAAATACGTCGAAACGTTTGGCGGCCTGCACTTGTTTGCGTTGGCCGATGGCCGCGTGTTTGTCGACCGCCACGAAGCGCTTGGCTCGCTGGACCTGGCGCGTAGCTACATTGACGGGTTGAAACCGAAACACGCCGAAGCGTGACCCGTTCGCGGGTTCACCGACTCTAACGCGTTGCCTTGAAATTGACGCTGGGGCCACGATATTCAATCGTGCGACGACCGCGCGGCCGCGATACTCGGCTCAAAACAAGAAGCGACGCATCATGAGTGTCCAACAAGTGCCGATGCTGATCACGTTCTATGGCCTCGCCAGCCTGGTCGCGGCGGTGATCGCCTACATCGTAGCGTCCGCAAAACATCGTGACGGCTCGCATTGGGCCACCATCTCGTTCCTGTTTCCGCCGGCTGTGCTGATCCCCCTTCTGATGACCACCGCCCCACCCGAGCAACGCAGCGCCCGGGTGCTGGAAGACAAGTTGAAGAAGTTCACGGATCACGATCCGGATTGATTGGAGCGACACGCACCGTCTCCTTGTAATGCCAACCTGCATTGATCTTGCCCCATCGGCCCTTGTGGTATCGGAAGCCAGTTTTGTAGGGGCGCACAGCAGTGCGCCCGGCGCGCCGCATCCGACAGACTATCCGTGTTGCACACCGGGCGCGCTGCTGCGCGCCCCTACAAATCGACGCTGAGTCAGCATCAATGAAGGTTGGTATAAGTCCCAGGAGTGGACGAGCAACACACTCAATCGATTACGATCAAATGGTTGGGCAATTCATTGGAATTGATCGAACCAGGCGGATAGTGTTTCGCCAGCAAGTCGCCTGCGGCCCGGATGGTCTCAATCAGCCCCTCCGCGGCGTCGCCGTCGCCAATGCGGCGAGTCAGGCGATCAACCATGGCCTGCCACTCATCCTGCGGCGCCAGCTTGTAGATGTTCCGGTCGGCGATGATCTCTGCGTAGTGCTCGGCTGCCGATAGAAAGATCAGCACGCCGGTATGGCCATCGGTGGTATACAGATTTTGCGCCAAAAACTGTTCGACGGCGCGCTTGTGGGCACGGTCACGCTTGATCGAGGCCGGCACCAGGGCGAGCCGGACGGGGCGGTAGTAGATGATGCTGGCCACCACCAGGAACACGGCGAGCTGCAAGAGATAGATCCACTGCACCGGCCACCAGGTGAAATAAATCAGTGGCCAGGGCACCAGCAGCGCGACCAGGGCGGCCACCAGCGGCGCCACCGAGACATAGCTGGCGCTTGAGTTGGCGACCACGGCGACGATCTCGCCGCTGGTGCGCTTTTCAGCTTCGCCAATGGCGGCCGCCACCCGCTCGCGATCCACGGCAGAAATCAGCATCCGTCCCACTCCTACCAGCCGCCGGAAGCGCCGCCGCCACCGCTAGAGCCGCCTCCGCCGCCAAATCCGCCGCCGCCGCCACCCGACCAACCACCGCCGCCACCCGATCCCCAGGAGCCCGAGCCGCCATAGCCGCCAGGGATGATGATCACGCCGCCGCCACCGCGCCGCGCGCCCGGATTTTTGAGACCCTGTTTCATGGCGCGATAGTTGGTCCACAGGATGAACAACACGATTGCCGCCCAGAACAGCAGGGGCAGCCAATCCACCCAGCTGGACGGGTTACGATCCCGTCCGCCGCCCTTGGCCCGCTTGACCAATTCGGCCGGGTCCAGCGTCAGCGTGTCTTCGATGTCCTTGACGCCGGCCATGACGCCGCCGCCGAAATCGCCGCGCCGGAACTGGGGCAGGATGGTGTTCTGGATGATGTCCGACGAGACGCCATCCGTGATCGTGCCTTCCAGGCCAAAGCCGACTTCGATGCGCACCTTGCGCTCGTTCGGCGCCACCACCAGCAGCACGCCATTGTTCTTGGTCTTCTGGCCGATCTGCCAATGCCGGAACAGCCGGTTGGCGAAGTCCTCGATCGGATAGCCCTGCAGCGAGGACACGGTGACGACCACGACCTGGTCGGTCGACTTGTCTTCCAGCGCCGCCAGACTGATGCTGAGCGAGGCTTCCTGCTGCGCCGTGAGCAGGTTGGCGCCATCAACCACCTGCCCGGTCAGCGCCGGAAAGACCGGATCGGCCGCCAAAGCTCCGCCGATGCCAGCAATAGCCGCCCACACCAGGACGACGATCACCAGCGCGGTCGCACGCAACCAGCGCGCGCGACCGGGCATCAAGGCCCTGGCGAGCTGCATGATCTGCCGCCTCGGTTAGAACTTCACCTGTGGCGCCGTCGCATCGGCCTCGGGCGCCGTGAAGGTCGCCATTTCCTTGGCTGTGGGATAGAGCAGCGACTTCCACCAGCGGCCAGGAATGGTGCGCAGCTCGGTATTATACTGCTGCACCGACAAGATGTAGTCGCGGCGCGATACCGAAATGCGGTTCTCGGTGCCTTCGATCTGGTCCTGCAGTTTCAGGAAGTTGGCGTTGGACTTCAGCTCCGGGTAGGCTTCGGTGATCGAGCGAATATTGACCAGGGCACCTGTGATCGCCCCCTGCGCGGCCTCGAACTTCTTCATGGCCTCGGGATTGTTCAAAATATCTGGCGACGGCGCCACTTGGGTTGCCTTGGCGCGCGCCTCGACCACGTCCTTCAGCACCTTGCTTTCCTGGGCGGCAAAGCCCTTCACCGTCGCGACCAAATTGTCGATCAGGTCGGCGCGGCGCTTATAGCTGTTCTGCACCTCGGCCCAAGACGCCTTGGCCTGCTCCTCATAGGTCGGAATGTTGTTGACGCCGCAACCGGCCACGGCGACCGCGGTCCAGAGCATGGCGGCGAGCACGACCGCCTGGCGGCCGAGGCGCGGCAAGGAAAGAGTCATGGGCAAACGCTCCGTAGGCGATGGATGAGGCTCAAGCGTTCAAGCATGTATGGAGTGGCCCCGACATTATCAAGCAAATTGCTCAAACGGCGGCGGGCCGACCATTCTCAAAAAATTCTCGAGCAGTTCCAATTTGGTAACCATGCAATGCGAGACTTAGGTTCAATTCGACACGCTAACCCCATGACTTGCTATCGATAAACGAGGAAACACCGTGCGCGTATCCAGCCTTCTCGCCGTCGCCGCCATGACGATCCTGGGCCTTGCCGCTCCCGCCAAAGCGGGCTTGCTCGAGCTTCGTCACGACAACATCACCCTGCATTGGAATTGCGACATTACGCCGTGCCGCAACAACAACCTCGCCTACAAGCGGGTTTACGTGCGCGACCAGTATCTGCGTTACGACATCCACACCACGCCGGCCCACTATGAGATGCGCCGCGTGCGCGTCATGGTGGCCCCGCCGACCGTGGTCGTTTCGGGCGATCACAGCTGGCGTCATCGTTGGGATTTCGGCAGCCCTAGCGGCCTGGTGCCGCTGCCGGTTCATGGCGGCTATCGCACCGTGCGCCCGGCGCAATATGCCTGGGTGACCAAGCAGGTTTTGGTGTCGCCGGGCCGCGCCTATGTCACGCGCCGCTCACCGCACTACGCTTATTACCCGGAAAACATTGTCGTTCAGGGCGCCGGCAGTCATCACTGGCGCTGGTAGTCGCACGCCAGCTCCGACAAACACGAAAAGCCGCCCCCGATGAGGGGGCGGCTTTTTCGTTTTCGACGAGCGTCGGTAACTTAAACGTCGCCCTTGGGCGTCAGGATCTGACGGCCGCGATACATGCCGCTCTTCAGATCGACATGGTGCGGACGGCGCCATTCGCCGCTCTTCTTGTCCTCGACATAGGTCGGGGCCTTCAGCGCATCGGCCGAGCGGCGCATGTTGCGCCGGCTGACTGATACTTTTTTCTTCGGGACTGCCATCGTCCACTCCTTGCAAAGCTCCGCGTCCGCAGTGCGCGCCGCGACAAATCTCGGAAGCCGCCAATCCCTGGGCCAACAGCAAATTGCCATGCCTCGGACTGCGGAAGCTGGCCTTATAGGTGCAAACCAGGCCGAACGCCAGCGGTGAATTGCCTCTACGGCAGCACGCAGGCTATGGCCTCCGGTCCCGCCCCGAACTGGGCGCGCACGCGGGCGGCGTGATTGCGCACCACCTGGGCGGGGTGGCCAGCGTTGCGCTTGATCGGATTTGGCAGCGCGGCGGCCAGCAGTGTCGCCTGCTGCGAGGTCAGATTTGCCGCGCTGGTATGAAAATGATGCTGCGCCGCCGCCTCGATGCCGAACACGCCCGGCCCCCATTCAGCGATGTTGAGGTAGATTTCCAGCATCCGCCGTTTGCCCCAAATGAGATTGGCTAGGTAGGCGAGCGGAATTTCAGGAATTTTACGCAGAAACGTGCGGCCGTTCCAGAGGAACAGGTTCTTGACCGTCTGCATCGGGATGGTGCTGGCCCCGCGCCCGCCATGCTGAAAAGCCTGTGCCGCCGCATCCCAATCGACGCCCCAGTGATCGCAATAGCTGGCGTCTTCCGAGAGCAGCACCGCCGTAAGTAGCGCGGGGGAAATGCGCGAGATCGGAGTCCAGGTGTGTTCCTGGGTTTGGCGCACCATCAGATCGGCGAACATGCGATTGCTGAGCGGCGGATTGACCAGCCCATACAGCGGCAACATGACCGCCACCCAGGCCGCATAGCCGGCCAGGCCGAAGAGGGCGATTTGCCCGATTTGTTTTAACCAACGCAACATGTTGCTGGATCGCCCACCCGCCCCGATCGCATGTGATGGGAGAAAGGGCTTGCCTGCAACTGCGCAACTTGCTTCCCCTTGTCTCATGCTCGCAAACATCGATTTCCCCGAAACTCTGAAAGCCCATGCCGCCGCCGTCGAGGCGCATCTGGCTGGGCTGATTGACCAGCATTTGGGCGCCGGCCCGGCAGCCCGGCTGACGGAAGCCATGCGCTACGGCCTGTTAGGTGGCGGAAAGCGGCTGCGGCCATTCCTTGTGATCGAAAGCGCTGGGATGTTCGGCGTGCCGATAGACTCGGCCCTGAATACCGCAGCGGCACTCGAATGTGTGCACTGCTATTCGCTCATCCACGATGATCTGCCCGCCATGGACGACGATGATGTGCGGCGCGGCCGTCCGAGCGCACACAAGGCGTTCGACGAGGCGACGGCCATTCTGGCGGGGGATGGGCTGCTGACGTTCGCGTTTGAGGTGCTGGCGCTGCCGGAGACGCATGCTGATCCAGCGGTGCGGGGGGAACTGGTGCTGGAGCTGGCGCGGGCGTCGGGCGCAATGGGTATGGTTGGCGGTCAGATGCTGGACCTGGCGGCGGAAGGGCGGCAACTGTCAGCAGCCGAGGTGACGGAACTGCAGGCGATGAAAACAGGTGCTCTCATTAAGTTTGGATGCGTGGCTGGCGCCGTTTTGGGCCGCGCTTCGACAGGCGAGCGATTGGCGCTCGATATCTACGGCCACACTCTCGGCGCCGCCTTTCAGATCGCGGACGATCTTCTGGATGTCGAAGGCGATGCGGCCATCACGGGCAAGGCCACAGCCAAGGATGCTGCTGCAGGCAAGGGAACTTTGGTTGGCCTACTGGGGATCACCGGTGCGCGCGCAGAACTTGAGCGGCAGGTCGCCGCCGCAGTTGCCACGCTCGTACCGTTCGGCCCACGAGGCGCCACGCTCGCCGAGACAGCGCGCTTCATGCTGACAAGGCAATCCTGATGCGCCCGCCAAAAGAAAACAAACCCGGACGTGCTTCCGCTGCAAAGCCCGCGCGAAAACCGTTTCATCAGCAGGCGCGCAAACTTGCGTTCGTGCGTCCGGCCAAAACCGCACCGGCCATTGCCGAGCCCACGACGCTTGAAGTGTGGCCGGATACGCCGTTCACAGCCTATCTGGCGCCCGAGGGACTGGTCGCCGAACTGACGCGAGAGCTGGGCGGATCGGTCGCCGGCGTCATTGATCGCATCGTGATCGCGCACGGCCCGCCGCGCGATGCGGCGTGGGCGGCCAATGTCTGGCTCAACCCGCAGCGCATCCCGATCACGTCGATTGGCGACGGCGTGAAACAGCTGAAGGCGATCCAACGCAACTGGGCGCAGTTCCCCTTGGGTCACCACCGCCGCGCCGCGTTGATCGAGGAGCAGCTGCCCAAAGTTTCGGCCAAGCCGCTGACGTTCGGCGAACCTGCCCTCACGGCGGCGCTCGGGTCTTGGGCGTTGCTGGCTCCCGATATGATCCTGGCCTCGGCGAACTGCTCTAGCCCGTTCAAGAACGGCGAACCGGCGTTCAACGAGGACAAGGAAGGCCCGCCAAACCGTGCCTATCTCAAACTCTGGGAGACGTTCACGGTACTGGGCATTGCGCCAAAACCCGGCGAGACCTGCCTTGATCTCGGCGCCAGCCCCGGTGGCTGGACGTGGGTGCTGCAAAAACTCGGCGCCAAGGTGATCGCCGTCGACAAGGCCCCGCTCGAGCCGCGCATCGCCGCACTCCCCGGTATATCGATCCGGCAGGAGAGCGCCTTCGCGCTGGAGCCGAAACACGTCGGCGAGATCGATTGGCTGTTCAGCGACGTCATCTGCTATCCTGAGCGGCTGCTCAAACTGGTGCACCGCTGGCTGGACGCCGGCTTCCAAGGCCGCTGCGTCTGCACCCTAAAATTCCAGGCCGAGACCGATTTTGCCGCCATGGCCGGCTTCGCCGCCATTCCGGGCTCGCGCCTCATGCACCTTCATCACAACAAGCACGAACTCACCTGGGTTCGGCTGTAGGATCATCATGGTACGCAAAAGCGGGCACCGCCCGATACGGACTTATGGCAATACTGACCGGGGGACGTCCCGCACATTGAAAGACGAGAAAAAGCTCGTGCATGTGGCGGGGCTGGCGGCCGTCGAGGCCCTCTTTGCAACGTCCCCGGAGCGTATCGCGCGGCTGTTCTTCGAGCCATCGCTGAAAGGCAAAACCAGCGACATGTGCGTGGCGCTGGCGCTGGACCACAAGCCCTACCGCGTGGTGCGCGCCGACGAACTGGAAAAGATCGCCGGCACGTCTATGCACGGCGGCATCGTCGCGCTGGCCGATCCGCGCCCGGTGCTGGAGCTCGATACGATGCAGG
>JANMVX010000087.1:0-17178 GCA_031393505.1 Hyphomicrobiaceae bacterium
CAGCAGGCTGCATGAGCGTGGACTGGTCGCCAAGAACCAGAGCTCGCACTGGATTGCCGGGCCTCTGACGGCTCAAAGCGTGCGTGAGCGCTTTCAAGTGCGCCAATTGCTGGAGCCGGAAGCACTCAGGCTCGCCGCTCCACATATAGATTATGACGGCGTGGCAAAGCTGCTGGCTCGCGAGAAAACCAGTATTGATGCGAATCATCCAGCCACAGAATGGCGTGCGCTGGAGCGGGCGCTTATGGAGCTTTGCATCCTGCGCGCGCCCAATGCGCACCTGATTGAGTTGATACGTCACAATCAGATGCCGATCATTGCCGCTTACCGGGCGCTCAGCAAATTGGGACTGCCCGAAGATGAAATCACCGCCGGAGAATACGTCACGCTGTTCGATCTGATCGCGGCGCGGCGCATCGAGGCTTCAGCGTCCTATCTCAGTCACCATCTCAAAATTATCGCCGAAAAAAACCTTGCCCGCCTGAAGATTGTTGCCGTGGTGAGCGAAGCGGCGCTGGCGGTTCCGTATCTCACGCCCTATCGCGTTGAATAACGATTATTGCATTCAAAAGACGTTTTCCAGGCCACCCGTGACGCTTGTGCGCTGCCGAATGCCGTTAATGCTGACATTTGCTGCCCTGGGGCGGCGGCGCCAACGAAAGCGGTTGCATACATTAGACGTTTTTGCTTTGATCCGGTTTGCGGTTGGGAACTGCATGTTCCGGGTTGGGTCCGATGCAGTGCCGAGCACAAAAGTACGGCGGGCGCGATGTCAGCAGGCAGTCCCATTTTCAGTCTTGAAGGCGTCGTGAAGCGGTACGGCTCACAGGCAGCGCTGGATGGCGTCGGCTTTTCGGCACATGCTCACGAATACATCTCCTTGCTGGGTCCCAGCGGCTCGGGTAAAACGGTGCTTTTGCGCGCGATCGCCGGCTTCGAACCGCTCGATGCCGGACGCGTAAGTCTCTCCGGCAGGGATGTTACGAATGTGCCGGCGCATCAGCGCGGCATCGGTTTTGTGTTCCAGAACTTCGCGCTGTTTCCGCACCTCACGGTATTCGACAATGTCGCCTTCGGGCTGCGCAATGGCGCCAAGCCACTCTCCGAGCGCGACGTCGGGCTCCGAGTGGCGGAGGCTATCGAGCTGGTTGGCCTGAAGGGCCTAGAACAGCGAGGCACCGGGCAAATCTCGGGCGGACAGAAGCAGCGCGTGGCGCTGGCCCGCACGCTCGTCACCAAACCAGCGCTTGTGCTTCTCGATGAGCCGCTGGGTGCGCTTGATGCGAACCTGCGCTTGCGCATGCGCATCGAATTGCGCCGCATCCGCGAACAGCTCGGCATCCCATTCCTGCATGTGACAGGCAGTGAGACCGAGGCGCTCGCCATGGGCGACCGGGTGCTGGTGCTCGATCAGGGCCGCATCGCCCAATTCGGTCCGCCTGACGACATCTACAATCGGCCGTCAAATCCGAATGTCGCAAAATTTCTCAATCGCTACAATGTGTTCGATGGCCATATCGAAGGCAACGTGTTCGAGAGCGCCTATGGCAAACTCAGCTTCGGCACGCGCACGATAGGCGGCCATTCTGCCTATGCCATCCGCTATGATCGCATCCTTCCGCAGCCGGCGCAGGCGCGGACCGACGGCGTGGCGCTGGCTGCCAAATACGTCGCCAGCGAGTACCTTGGCTCGTCCATCGTGCATTTCTTCGAGGCCGCCGACGGCAAGGTCGTCGAGGTCGAACATCATCTCAGCAATGGCCCACCCGCCAACTACACCGCGGGCCAGAGTTATCAATTGAGTTGGAAGCCTGCCGACGCCATTGCTTTTGGCTAGACGGGATATTTGGGTGATGCATGACGGCGATTGACAGCGCAATCACAGTCGCGGGATCGGACGGGCCGCTGCCGCTGCCGGTGCGCCAGTCGGTACCGGCATCCTACTGGCTGATCACGCCAGCCGTGATCTGGATGAGTCTCTTCCTGGTCGTCCCGATACTGATGATCGTCTACGTGTCGTTCTGGACCCAAACCACATTCAAGATCGAGCCGACCCTGACGACGTCCAGTTGGGTGAATTTTTTTACATCAGAAGCCTACGTCGCTTCACTTTGGACCACGCTGCGGATCTGGCTGATCGTGCTGACCATGACGTTTTTGCTGGGCTATCCAACCGCGCTGTTTGTTGGGCTTTTCGTCAAGAACAAAACGTTGCAGACGGTTTTGCTGGTGACTTGCGTCATCCCGTTCTGGACCTCGTTCCTGATCCGCGTCCTGGCCTGGCGGCCGATGCTCGGCAAGGAAGGAGCGATCAACATTATCCTGATGAAGTTCGGACTCATTGCCCAGCCTATCGAAGCTCTACTCTATACTGAGCTTTCTGTGATCATTGGCATGACGCAGATCTATGTGGTGTTCATGGTCGGTCCGATCGCCTTCATGCTGGGCCGCATCGATCCCAACATCATCGAGGCCGCACGCGATCTTGGCGCCGATTTCTGGCGTATTTTCAGAAAACTCATTTTCCCGCTCAGCCTGCCTGGCGTGGTGGTTGGCGCGATCTTCGTCAGCGTCATGGTGCTGGGCGAGTTCGCGACGTCCGGCGCGCTCTCGGGCCGAAAGGTTAACCTGCTTGGCAACATCATCGTGACGCAGGTCGGATCGCTGAAATGGGCGCTGGCGTCAGTTGTCGGCGTCATTCTCACCGTCATCATGGGCATCGTGATCGCCGGACTGCTGCGCGTCGTCGACCTGAAGAAGGAGCTGTAGGCACGTGGAGTCGCGCGTCCTCAAGCCCATTCTCGCCGTCTATGTGGCGCTGTTCATCCTGTTCCTCTACGGGCCCTTCATCGTGCTCGGCATTCTGTCATTCCAGCAAGGGCCGGAGGGCGGACCGCAATTCCCGATCATCGAATGGTCGACTTTCTGGTATCGGCATGTGTTCGGTATCGCCCCGCCGTCCCGCGTCTCTCCGTTGCCCATCGGCGAGTCATTGTTCCGCTCACTGACGCTGGCGGTGATGACCATGGTTACGTCAACAGTGCTTGGCGTCATGTCGGCGCAGGCCTTTCGCTCCAAGTTCAAGGGCTCGAACGCCGTCTTCTATTTGATTGTCCTCGGCATGATGGTGCCGGGCGTGTTGACGGGACTTGGCACGGCGCTGGTCTCAACGACACTTGGCATCGACCGGCATTGGTGGAGCACGGCGTTCGTGGCGCATGTCGTCTACACGTTCCCATTTGCCTTCCTGGTCATGCTGGCGATTTTCAACCGCTTCGACTCTTCCGTCGAGGAGGCCGCCTGGTCGCTCGGCGTGTCGCCGGCGACGACCTTCCGCAAAGTGACGTTCCCGTTGATTTTCCCGGGCGTGCTGTCGGCGATGCTGTTCGCCTTCACGCTGTCCTACGACGAGTTCCCGCGCACGCTCTTCGCCTCCGGCCGCGATCAGACCCTGCCGCTGGCGATCTACGGGACGTTCTCGGTGGAGATCCATCCCAACGTGTTCGCCTTCGGCGTGCTGACAACAATCTTCTCCTTCGCGCTGCTCTCGGTCTACGCCATCCTGATGACCCTCAGTGTACGACGCGCCAAGCGCGTCGCCGTGCAGGAGGAGATCGCATGAGAAACGCCATCGTCACGGGAGCTGGATCGGGAATTGGCCGCGCCATCGCGCATCGGCTGGCCAAGGATGGCTATGCCGTTGTCGTCAACGACCTGCGAGTGGAAGCGGCCGAGGCCGTCGCCCAGGAAATCGGGAAAGCTGGCGGCAAAGCCAAAAGCATCGGCGGCGATGTTTCAAGCGAGGCCGATGTCGCCGCCTTGGCCAAGTGTTGCAGCAAGAGCTTTGGCGACTGCACGCATCTCATCAACAATGCCGGCTTCGTGCAACAGGCGAGGTTTGTCGATCTCACACCTGCCGATTTCGACCGTATGTTCGCCGTGCATGTGCGCGGTACTTTCCTGTGCACACGCGCCGTGCTGCCCGCCATGCTGAAGGCCAAGCGGGGCGTCATCGTCAACATCGCCTCGCAGCTTGGCCAGATCGGCGGCGTTGAGCTGTCGCATTACAGCGCCGCTAAGGCCGCCATCATCGGTCTCACCAAGTCGCTGGCCCGCGAAGTCAGCGCCGACGGTGTTCGCGTCAACGCCGTGGCGCCCGGACCGATCAATACGCCGCTGGTCAAATCGCTTTCTGCCGACTGGCAGAAAGCCAAGGCCGCGCAACTTCCCCTTGGTCGCTTTGGCGAACCTGAAGAAGTCGCCGCCACCGTTGCTTTCCTGTGCTCCGGTGAGGCCAGCCTCTTCGTCGGCCAGACCATCGGCCCCAACTCGGGAGATGTGATGCTGTGAGCGGAACCGTTCTCATCACTGGTGCGGGCATCGGCATCGGCCGTGCGACGGCAAGGGCCTTCGGCAAGGCCGGGCATACTGTCGTTGTCACCGACATTCTCGACCTAGAGGGCAAGTCGGTTGCAGCAGAGATCACCAAAACCGGCGGCAAGGCCGAATTCCGCAAACTGGACGTGACCTCAACGGCGCAAGCCGATGCCCTCGTTGCGGCAGTGGAGAAGGCTCACGGCGGGATTGATGTGATCGTCGCCAATGCCGGCATCGCGCATAGGGTGCCTCTTGCGCAGCTCACGGACGAAAAATGGGATCATACATTTGAGATCGATCTCAAGGGTATTTTCCGCGTCATCCGGCCCGCCCTCGCCGGCATGAAAAAGCGCAAGTCCGGCGCCATCGTCTGCGTCTCTTCGATCATGGGCGTCGCCTACGGATGGGACGAACACGTACATTACTCGTCGGCGAAGTCTGGTGTGATCGGATTGATCCGTGGCCTGGCGGTGGAACTGGCGCGCGACGGCATACGCGTCAACGGTATCGCGCCAGGCTACATCCGCACCGCGCAACTGCTCTCCAAGGAGCACTCGCTCGGGCCCGAAGCTGCGGAGACGGCTGGCGAATTCATTCCCATGGGGCGCATCGGCGAGCCCGAGGATATTGCCGACGTGGTTCTGTTTCTAGCATCCAACGCCGCCCGCTACATGACCGGGCAAACGGTGGTGGTCGACGGTGGCCTGCTGGTCGGGCGCTATTAGCATCTGTCGACGGACGGTCAACAGAGTTTAGAAGTGTGCAATGGAGGAAAGACGTAAAATGCGTGATTACAGAACATCCCGTCGCGGCTTCCTGAAGGCGACCGCTAGCGGCGCCGCCCTGGCAGCCGTCGGCAGCGGTCCCTGGGGCGCCCAGCAGGCCTACGCGGCCGGCCTCGCCGATCAGGAACTGCGTACTGTCGGCCTGTCGGTGACGGTGCAAGAGCGCATCCTCAACGACTTCAAGGCCAAATCCGGCGTGAAGGCCGTTTCGGGCAAGGGCGCGATCTTCCCCGACACTCAGACCGAACTGCTGTCGGGCTCAAACGCCTACGACTGCTGGGAAACCATCGGCGAGCGCCTGCCCGCCGTCATCGCCACCAACAAGATCGAAGCCATCCCGACTTCGGCGCTGAAGAACTGGGGCAACATTCGCGAAACCTTCACCAAGCCGAACGCCAAGTGGGACAAGAAGAACCAGATCGCCGGCCAGATCTGGAAGGACGACAAGCAGACCGAACTGTGGATGATTCCGACCGTCTACAACTACGATTCGATCGGCTATCGCCCCGACCTGGTGTCGGCTGAAGAGGCGAGCACCTGGACCGCTATCTTCGACAAGAAGTTTAAGGGCAAGACCGGCCTTAATGTCGATCCATTGATCGCATTCGGACAGGCCGTCCTGGCCATGAATGCACTCGGGCTGTTGAAGGTGCCGAACCCCGGCAACCCCGACAAGGCGGCCATCGATGAGGCTTCGAAGTTCCTCATCTCCAAGAAGAAAGACGGCCAGTTCCGCGCGCTATGGGGCGATTTTGGCGAGTTGGTAAACCTGCTGGCCTCAGGCGAAATGATTCTGGCCGACGCTTGGCAGCCGGCCGTGATGGCCGTCAAGGCGCAGGGCAAGCAGTGCTCCTACGCTATTCCTAAAGAGGGCTATCGCGCCTGGTCGATCGGCATCTCGGCGATCACCGGCACACCCAACAAGGACGCCGTTGTGGCGTATGCAGACTATTGGCTGTCGGGCCCGCCCGCCATCGCCGTGTCGGAACAGGGCTACTATTCGCCCACGACCAACATCGAAGGCATCATGCCAAAGGAGAAGTATGCCTTCTGGTACGATGGCAAGCCGTGGGTTGGCGCAACTGACCGCGGCATCAAGGAAGGCGACTTGCGCGATGGCGGTTCGCTGGCGACTCGCGCTTCGACAGTGGCCTACTGGCATCAGTGGCCGGACGAGTATGACTATCTCATCAAGAAGTGGGACGAGTTCCTGAGCGCTTAGTTCTCTCGCGCGGTTCCCCCGTGGTTTCGCCGCCACGGGGGCTCTTCCCCCAATACGTGGCATGGGAGTTGCCGCTCGTCGGCCGAAAGGCTTGCGACCGGAGTAGCTCGAACTCCCGACCAATTCCCGACGGTTCCCCTTGACCTACGATCTGCAGCTTTCCCATGTCGGCAAGATCTTTGACAACGGCACGGCCGCGGTCATCGATTTCAATCTCGACGTCGCCAAGGGGGAGTTCATCGCGTTCCTTGGGCCATCGGGCTGCGGCAAGACCACGACGTTACGCATGATCGCGGGGTTCGAGACCATCTCCTCCGGCGACATTTTGATTCGAGGCGAGCGCATAAATGCTCTGCCCCCGGAGCGCCGGCCGACGGCGATGATCTTCCAGAATTACGCCCTGTTTCCAAACATGACCGTGCGGGGCAATGTGAATTTCGGCCTCGACGTCAAGGGCATACCGGCAACCGAACGGGACGCGAAGGTTGATCGCATACTTGACAAGCTCGGCATCATGAATATCGCCGATATCCGCTCCGATCGGCTGTCTGGCGGCCAGAAGCAGCGTATAGCGCTCGCTCGCGCGCTGGTGGTCGAGCCGAGCATTCTGCTGCTGGACGAACCGCTGGGTGCGCTCGACGCCAACCTGCGCAAGAGCATCCAGGCCGAATTGAAGCTCCTGCAACGCAGCTTGGGCATCACTTTTGTGTTTGTCACACATGCCCAGTCGGAGGCGCTCGCCCTCTCCGATCGCATTGTCGTCATGAATGCCGGCCGCATCGAACAGATCAGTGCTCCGTATGAGCTCTATTCGCGCCCAAAGACCTTGTTTGTGGCCCGTTTCATTGGTCGCAATGCGGTCATTCCAGGAACGGTGCAAAGCAGCGACGGCGCTGCCGTGCTGCTCGATACCCCGTTTGGTATCCTGACAGGGGCCGCTCCCGCCGTCGCTTGCGCGATCGGCAGCAAAGCCAGCCTCGCCATACCGGCAGAGTCCATCGACGTGCTGCCCTTTTGGACCAACGCGCAATATGTCGCCGACACCTACCGGGCCAATCCCGTCAAAGGCAAGCTCGAAGCCATCCAGCAGGTCGGGCACATCGTTCAACTCGCTATCGTGATTGGCGCAGGCGATTCGATCGTGGTTGAGGGGCATACGGACAAATATGCTGGGCGCCTCAAGGCAGGCGACGAGGTTCTGCTCGCCTGGCAAAAAGACGCCGCCACTTTGATCCCGCACTAGGTCAGGACAGTCGCGATGCCAAAGACCGTGCAACTTCGCAAGTCAACCGCTGCCAGTCTGGCGGCCGACCTGCGTACCGGCGCCGTCGATGCAGTGGATTTGACAGAACGTACACTGGCGGCCATCGCTGCCTCGTCCAACAAAGCGATCTTCACGGAGGTTTTGGCCAAGCGTGCGCATGTCGAGGCCGAAGCTTCGCGCAAACGTCTGAAGGCCGGCCGCCCGCTGAGCCCATTGGACGGCGTTCCGCTGGCCTGGAAAGACCTCTTCGACATCGAAGGCCGCGTAACAACGGCCGGCTCTGTGGTCCTCAAGTCCAACCCGCCGGCCTCGCGCGATGCCGCGCTGGTCGCGGCTGCGGTGCGGGGCGGCATGGTCACGATCGGCATGACCAATTTGACGGAATTTGCCTATTCCGGCATTGGGCTCAACCCGCATTTCGGTACGCCACGCAATCCGTGCGATGCCAAAGTTGCCCGCTCGCCCGGTGGCTCGTCGTCCGGCTCGGCCGTCGCGGTGGCGGCGGGACTGGTGCCGGTCGCCATAGGCACCGACACCGGCGGATCGATCCGCGTGCCAGCGTCATTCAATGGCGTCACCGGTTACAAAACCTCGACCGGCCACCATCCTATGGCTGGCGTGTTCCCGTTATCACGAACGCTGGATACGCTGGGACCCTTCGCGCATACCGTTGAAGATTGCGTGCTTACCGACATGGTGTTGCGCGGCGCCTTGGTCCCGCAAGCACGGCGCGGCAGTGTCGAAGGCCTGCAGATCCTCATTCCGGAAACGGTTGTGTTCGATGATTGCGAGCCGGCAGTGCTGGCTAATTTTGAAGCCTCGATTGCGCGCATGGCGAAGGCCGGTGCGCGAATCAATCGCTGTCCGATGCCTCAGCTCGCAGCTATTCCGGAATTGATTGGCAAGCATGGCCATCTGCTAGGCGCCGAGGCGCTGCAGGTACATCAGGCCCGCATCCGTAGTACCGATGCGGCGCGCATGGATCGCCGCGTCGTCAGGCGCATTGCCATGGCAGAAAAGATGACTGCGCTTGATCTGGTCGAAGTGCAGCAAGCGCGCAGCCGGCTGATTGCCGAAGCCAACGCATTGATCGGCGATGCTATTGTGGCATTCCCGACCACGCCGCATGTGGCGATGCCAATTGCACCTCTGGACGCCGATGACGAACTCTTTTTCCGCATCAACGCCAAGACGTTGCGCAACACCATGCTTGGCAATTTCCTCGATTGGTGTGGGGTCGCGATGCCGAACGGCACTGGTGCGGACGGCATGCCCACGAGCCTCCTCCTCTCGGCCCCCCATGGGCGCGACACCGCAATCCTGTCGGCCGCTCTCAGCGTTGAGCCGTTTGTCCACATGTTGGAGTCCTAGATGGGCGAAGCCTTTCCAAAACTGTTCTCGCCGTTCCAACTTGGAGCTTTCACGGTCAAGAACCGCATCGCCATGGCGCCCCTAACCCGGCAGATGGCAGAGGCCGATGGAACGCCAACCGACGAAATGGCCGCCTACTATGCGCGCCGCGCTCGGGGCGGAGTTGGGCTGGTCATCACCGAGGGCACCTTTGAGGAAGAGGGCAACTTCGGTTGCCGCGCCTATCTCTCGCAACCGGGCATTGCCAATGCCAAGCACGTGGCAGGCTGGAAGAAAGTTGCCGATGCAGTGCATGCGCATGGAGCAGTTGCGATTCTGCAACTCATGCACGGCGGCCGCGTCACCGATCCGCGCTGCCTTGCCAAGGGCGAAGCGCCGGTCAGCGCCAGCGATACGCAGAGCGGTGGCTGGACGCTCTATACGGATACCGATTACGAAAAGAACATCCGCAACATCAAAGGCGGCGACTGGCCAAAGGTGACCTTCGGCAAGGCGCGGGCGTTGACAGTTGCGGAAATTCATCAGGTGGCTGACGGATTCGCGAACGGCGCGCGCCGCGCCATCGAAGCCGGATTCGATGGGGTCGAGATCCATGGCGCCAATGGCTATCTGTTGTGGCAGTTCATCAACCCGAAAACCAATCTGCGGACCGATGACTTTGGCGGCAGTCCAGAGAATAATGTGCGTTTCGTCCGCCTTGTCTGCGACAAAGTCCGCGCGGCTATCGGACCGGGGAAAATCATTACACTTCGCATCTCCCAAGACGGTGTCGATGACTTTGTCGGCGCCTTCCCGGGCGGCGTCGCCTATGCCTCGGCCATCGGCAATGCGCTCAAGGGCGCGCTGATCGATGCACTGCACTGGTCGAGCTTTGGCTACCGCGACAACCGCGATCCCAACTCGGAAACGCCTATGCCTACGGCGATCCGTGAAGCCTCTGGTATCGCCATGATCACCAACGGTGGCATCGCCGACGGTCCAGAAGCTGAATCGGCGCTCACCTCCGGTGCAGCCGACATCGTCGCCGTCGGCCGTCCAATCTTTGCTCACCCCGACTGGGCCTACATCGTGCGTTCCGGCCAACCTTATCCGTGGGCGGAGTTTGATCGCAAATACGTCATCCGCCCTCCGCTCGACTACGGCCTCGCTTATCCCGTGGCGCTGACGGACCCCAACTGGACAACACAGTGGTGAACAAGGAGCAACTGCCATGACCAAGACAATTCTCTGCGGCTTTGGCATCGATGTCGACGCGGTGGCCGGCTGGATCGGCTCCTACGGCGGCGAAGATTCGCCCGACGACATCTCGCGCGGCCTATTCGCCGGCGAAGTCGGCTCGCCCCGCCTCGTGAAGCTGTTCGACCGGCTCGGCATCAAGACCACCTGGTTCATTCCCGGCCACTCCATCGAGACCTTTCCGAACGAAATGAAGATGGTGGCCGACTCCGGCCACGAGATCGGCATTCATGGCTATACGCACGAAAATCCGATCGCCATGACGCGCGAGCAGGAAACCTACATTCTCGATAAGTGCATCGAATTGGTGACAAAACTGTCCGGTAAACGGCCGACCGGATATGTCGCGCCCTGGTGGGAGTTCTCGAACGTCACCAACGAGCTGCTGCTCGAGCGCGGCATCAAATACGATCACTCCCTGATGCATCACGATCACCAGCCCTACTACGTACGCGTCGGCGACAGCTGGACCAAGATTGATTACTCCAAGCATCCCTCGACCTGGATGACGCCCCTGAAGCGCGGTACCGAGACCAATCTCATCGAGATTCCTGCAAGTTGGTACCTCGACGACCTGCCGCCGATGATGTTCATCAAGAAGGCGCCCAACAGCCACGGCTTCGTCAACCCGCGCGACATCGAGCAGATGTGGCGCGATCAGTTCGATTGGGTGTACCGGGAGTATGACTACGCTGTGTTCCCCATGACCATCCATCCTGACGTGGCGGGCCGGCCGCACGTCCTGATGATGATCGAGCGGCTCTATCAATACATGTCGTCGCACAAAGGCGTGAAGTTCGTGACCATGAACGAGATGGCTGACGATTTCGCGGCACGCAGCCCGCGCAACAAGGCGTAGAGCGATGGAAACCAATGACGCTGTAAAGGCGGCCCTCGAGGTCGTGTTCAAGGCCAACTCGGAACTCTACGCCAAGCGCGGCTTTCAGCGCCGCATCGGTTTTGGCAAGCGCCCGGCGCTGATCAATATCGATCTCGCCAATGCCTGGACCCGGCCCGGCAAGGCCTTCACCTGCGATGGCATGGATGTCATCATCCCAGGGGTGCAGAAGCTTTTGGAGGCCTTCCGCCGCCGTGGCTTGCCGGTCGTCTATACGACTACGGCCTATGATGTGACCGACCGTAATGTGCCCGGCGATATGGGCCTTTGGCACCACAAGATCCCGGTCGAGGTGTTGGCGACGGGGTCGGAGGCGGCGGCCATCGACAGCCGGATTGCGCCAATCAAGGGCGAGCACGTCATTGTCAAGAAGCGCGCCTCCGGCTTCCACGGCACCTATCTCGCCGGCATGCTGAAAGCCATGCGCGTCGATACCGTGATCGTCACCGGCGTTACGGCGGCGGCCTGCGTGCGCAATTCGATCGAAGATGCAATTGCCGAAGGCTTCCGGCCAGTCGCGGTTCGGGAGTGCGTGGGCGACCGCATCGCCGGCGCTGTCGAATGGAACCTGTTCGATATCGACGCCAAATTCGGTGACGTCGAGCCCTTGTCGCGCGTGCTCGACTATCTGAATTCGAACGACCTCGACGTCTAAAGACGAGTTACTACGCAAGGAAACCAAACATGATCCGTGTCGGCGTCGATGTGGGCGGCACCTTTACCGATATCGTCCTGGAAAACACCGGCGCCGCCGCGGGGCAGCGCATCTTCGTGCATAAAGTCTCCTCGACGCCTGCGGACCAGTCCGTGGGCGTCGTGCAGGGCGTCGTGGACATATGCAAGATCGCGGGCGTCGCGCCAGGCGGCATCGACATGGTGCTGCATGGCACGACGGTTGCCACCAACATGGTGATCGAGCGCAAGGGCGCCGATGTCGGCATGATCACCACGCGCGGCTTCCGCGATATACTCCATATCGCGCGCCACAAGCGGCCGCATAACTTCTCCTTGCAGTTCGATGTGCCATGGCAATCCAAGCCGCTGGTGAAGCGCCGCAACCGGCTGGTGGTCGATGAGCGCGTAAAGCCGCCGACCGGCGAGATCGAGGTTCCGCTCGCACTCGATCAGGTGGAAGCTGCTGCAGAAACCTTCAAAAAGCGCGGCCTGAAGTCGGTCATCATCTGCTTCCTGTTCTCGTTCCTGAACAACAGCCACGAAACCAAGGCGCGCGACATCGTCAAGCGCGTGATGCCGGGCGCGTTTGTATCGTGCTCTCACGAGGTGGTGAATGTCATCCGCGAGTACGAGCGATTTTCCACGGCGGCTATGAACGCCTATATCGGTCCGACCACCGCGCTTTATCTGCAGCGGCTGGAGGGACGGTTACGTGAAAACGGCATCAACGCCAAGGTCCGCATTATGCAGTCCAACGGCGGCATCTCGACGGTTGAGAATTCTTCGAAGCGCCCGGTAGGGTTGCTGCTCTCGGGGCCGGCTGGCGGCGTGATCGGCGGACGGTGGACGGGTGAAGCCTGCAACACCAAGAACGTCATCACCATCGATGTCGGCGGCACGTCGGCGGACATTTCCGTCATCCAGAACGGCGAACTGCGTATCAAGAACCCGCGTGACACCGAGGTTGCGCATCTGCCCGTCCTGGTGCCGATGATCGACGTCGATGCCATCGGCGCCGGCGGCGGTTCGATCGCCTATCTCGATCCGGGTGGGGCCTTCCGCGTCGGTCCGCGCTCGGCGGGCGCCGATCCGGGACCGGCCTGCTACGGCAAGGGCGGCAAGGAGCCGGCTGTCACGGACGCGCAAGTGGTGCTCGGTCGTCTGGACCCTGAGCATTTCCTTGGTGGCGAGCTGCGCATCGATCCCGCGCTCGCTCACAAGGCGGTCGATGAGTATGTGGGCAAGCCGCTCGGGTTGTCGACCAAGGACGCCGCGCTCGGCATCTTGCGCGTGGTCAACAACAACATGGCGCTGGCGATCAATGCCAACTCGATTGCCAAGGGCGTCGATCCGCGCAATTTCACGCTGATGGGATTTGGCGGCGCGGGACCATTGCACGCGACTGCGCTCGCCGAGCTGATCTCGGCCAAGGACACTATCTCGCCGCTGCACCCCGGCATTACCGCTGCCATGGGCCTGCTGCTCACCGAGCTTCAGTATGAATTCACGCATTCCGTGGTGGTGGTTGCCAATAAGGCGAGTGCGGCGGAGTTCGCCGCCGTAAATGGCGTCATCAGTGATCTAACGGAACAGGCTCGCCTCCAATTGCTGGCCGATGGAATTGCCGCGGACAAGCACCGCTTCACGGCCGTCGCCGAATGCCGTTACGTCGGCCAGGGTTTCGAGTTGCGCGCCGCGATGCCGCCCGGTCCGCTCAACGCGGACAACGTGACGTCGGTGATCCGAAGCTTCTACGACGCACACAAACAGGTTTACGGCCACGCCTTCGAGGATCAACTGGTCGAGATCATCACGCTGCGCGTTGTCGGTTCAGCCGCTACGGAGACGCTGACACTGCCAGACCTGGCTCAGGGGAATCGCATCAATCCGGTGGTGGCCGAGCTTTACACACGGGATACCGTGTTCGACGATGGCAGTGTCCACCCGACGCCCCGCTACGACCGCAGCATGCTGCTGACTGAAGATGTCGTGGTCGGCCCGGCGCTCATTGTGCAGCACAATTCGACAACATTGGTTCCGCCCGGCTATGCCGCCAGCGTGCTGAGGCACGGAGACCTTCGCGTGGCGAAGCGGGCTTGAGAGGAGATCGAGATCATGGATGCCCCGATGACGAAAATCGATCCGATCACGCTGCAAGTGATCGGCGGCGCGCTGCACTCCATCGCCGAGCAGATGGGCAATGTGCTTTACCGCATGTCCTACTCCTCGATCATCCGCGAGAGCCAGGACCTCGGCGCCGGCCTGTTCGACCGCGACTACAATACACTGTGCGAATCGGATTCGACTCCGATGCATATCGGTTCGCTGCCCGGCTATCTGCGCGGCATCGAAAAGACCATCCCGCTTGCCGAGTGGAAGCCCGGCGATTGCGTGATCCACAATCACCCGTATTTCGGCGCCAGCCACTCGCCTGATATCGCGGTTGTGATGCCGGTGTTTTACGAAAACGAGTTAGTGGGATTTTCAGCCAACACCGCACATCATGTCGATATCGGCGCGGCGACCCCTGGCCTCATCATTGATGTGCCGGACATGTTCGCCGAGGGCATGCTGTTCAATGGCACCAAGCTCTACGAAAGCGGCAAGCGCAACGAGAGCATGTGGCGCTACATCAGCAACAATACGCGCGTGCCGAGCCTCGTCATGGGAGATCTGGAAGCGCAGGTTGCCTCGGCGGAATTGGGCGTGAAGCGCTTCCAGGAGCTGCTCGCCACGTATGGCAAGTCGACGGTGTTACAGGCGACGCGCCAACTCATGGACTATACCGAAGCCATGTTGCGGCGCGAGATCAGCAAGATCCCCGACGGCGACTATGTTGCGGAAGGGTTCCTCGACGATGACGGGCGCACGCGCGACAAGCGGCTGCCGGTCAAGGTCACGGTCAAGAAGCGAGGCGACGGAGTGGAGGTCGATCTCACCGGATCGGCTGCGCAATCGCCAACCGCGTTCAACGTGCCCTTTGAGGGCTCGACCAAGGTCGCCTGCTACTTCGCGTTCCGCGCGCTGCTGCTCGATACGTACACGCATGACGAACACATACCGCAGAACGAGGGATCGTTCCGTCCCGTGAAGGTGACGGCGCCACTGGGCTCGATCTTCAATCCCATTGCGCCGGTGGCGGCCGAGGCCCGCTTCTGCCAGATCCAGCGCGTGGTCGATCTAATCATCAAGGCGCTGGCCCCGGTGCTGCCGGACAAATGCACGGCCGGCAACGCGGCAACGCTCTCCTTCGCGGCCTTCTCTGGCGTGCGCCCCAATGGCGACTACTGGGTGTTCCTGGAAGTGAACGAGGCGGCCATGGGTGGCCGTCCGCGCTCCGATGGTCCCGATACGGTGGAAGAATTGATGCGCAACACGCGCAACAATCCGCTGGAAGACCTCGGCATGCATCTGCCGCTGATCTGCGATCGCTACGAACTGCGCGACGACATTATGCCGGGCGCCGGAAAATTCCGCGGCGGGCAGGGGGTGGTGAAGGCGCAGCGCTTTCTGACTCCCGGTTTTGTCACGCACGAATCCGATCGGCATGAGGATGCACCCTGGGGCGTGTTCGGCGGCGGCAAGGGCGCGGTTGGAAAATACGAGATCCACAACGTCAACGCACCCAAGGACATCAAGCAGTACCCGGCCAAATTCTCCGGACTGCGCGTGGTCGAAGGCGATGTCGCTAGCTACTTCTCGCCCTCGGGCGGCGGCTACGGGGATCCGCTGGAGCGGCCGGCCGAGCAGGTGCTCGACGATGTGCTCGACGACTTCATCACGCCCAAGCATGCGCTTGAAGCCTACGGCGTAGTGCTGATGCCGGCAGACAACGGTTATGCGTGGGCGCTGGACGCGGCAAAAACGCTAGCCGAGCGGGCGTTGCGCCGGGCCTGACCACGTCTGCTCAGTCAGAATTCACGGGGAGGAATGCCATGCATGCCAAGAGTTCAGTCGATCCGATCACGCTCTCGGTGGTGCGCGGCGTGCTGGAGACGACGCAGCGCGAGATGACGCTGGCGCTGGAAAAGACCGCGCGATCGTCCGTGTTCAACCTTGCGCATGATTATTCGACGGCTCTGTTCAATGCCAAGCCAGAGATGATCCTGCAAGGCCAGGACATCCCGATCCATCTGGGTTCACTCATTCCGGCCATGAAAGCCGTCGCCAAATATTTCGGCGACGACATTCATGAGGGCGACCTCATCCTGCACAACGATCCGGCGTATGGTGGCAGCCATGCCATCGACACCTGCATGTACAAACCGGTGTTTTTCCAGGGCAAGCTGAAATACTGGACCGTCTGCAAAGGCCATCTCACCGATATCGGCGGGCCGGTGCCGGCGGGCTACAACCCCAACGCTAAAGATATCTATGCGGAGTGTCTGCGCATTCCCCCGGTGAAGATCTGGGACAAGGGCCGCCCACGCAACGACGTGCTGAACCTGATCTTCACCAACATGCGGGCGCGCCGCGATCAGGAGGGCGATTTCAACGCACTCATCGGCGCCTGCCAAGTGGGTGAGCGCAATCTGTTGGCGATGCTGGCCAAATACGGCGAGGCGCATGCCGATGCCTGTATCGACGAATTGCTGAACATGGCCGATCGGCAGATGCGGACACTGATCAAATCAGTTCCCAATGGCACCTATGAGGGCAAGGCCATTCTGGAAGACGCCGGCCACGGCTTTGGCGATTTCGAGATCAAGGCAACCGTGACGATCAAGGATGACAGTTGCCATATCGTCATCGCCAGCCCGCCGCAGATTCCGTATTTCATCAACTCCTACGAAGGTAACTCACATTCAGGCGTATACCTCGGGCTGATGATGTTTGCACAGCTGCCTCCGCCCTACAACGAAGGGCTCTACCGCTGCGTCACGGTCGATTTTGGCCCTAAGGGCACGCTATGCAATGCGCAGGAACCTGCCCCGCACATGAATTGCACCACGACGCCGATGGAAACGCTGACCGATGCGGTGCGGCTTGCTTTCGAGAAGGCGGCGCCGTCCAAGGTGTCGGCCTCCTGGGGGCATGCCAATGGTCTCAACATGGCGGGCTGGGATACGCGGCACAACGAGGAATATGTCACGATGGTGCTTGCAACCATCATCTCGGGCGCCGGGGCGACGCCGCAACAGGACGGCTGGCACGCCTGCGGGCCGGAGTGTTGCTTTGGCGCGCTGACCTCCGGCGATGTCGAACTGCTGGAGCATTCCTATCCGATCATAATACACCGTTATTCGCTGATGACGGATTCAGGCGGGGCCGGAAAGTTCCGCGGCGGCTCGGGTACGGCCTGGGAGGTCGAACCATTGGACAAGGACATGACCATCATCACCTTCGGCGA
>JANMVX010000129.1:0-5814 GCA_031393505.1 Hyphomicrobiaceae bacterium
TTCCAACCGGCGAGAGCTGGAACTGCGTGTAGAATGTCGCCACTTCCAGCACGCGGACGAACGACATGCCGAGCTTGTTGGCCGTCCATTCGATGGCCGGCTTCGTCACCCAGCCGTCCTGCTCCTGCGCCCGCCACAGCAACAAAATCACAGCCGAGGCCTGTTTTCCGGGCGGGTACTTAGCGATGGCAGCGTCGGCCCAGGCCAGATTCTCCTTGGTGAAGGCGAAGCTGGCGGGCTGTTCAGGATCGAGGCGGCGGACGGACATGGCGGCTCTTGTTCTGGGGACGGGCGAAAAAACGCCTATTTCTGCTCGATACACCACTCGATGTCGGTCATGCCGGGGCTGACGTATTCTTCGAGCGTGATGAAGCACGTCGCAGCTGCCGAGCCTTTCTGCAAGGTGATCAATGCCGCATCCTTGTCCAGCGTCTTGGAAACGCGGGACGAGGCGTCCTGCGGCACGAAGCTGACGGCCTTGATCTCATAACCTTGCGACATCAGCGTGCGCATTTTGAAGCGCTTGACGACGGGAGCGGCCGGCGGAGGCGTCGGCGTTGCTGCGGCAGCGGCAGCGGCAGCTTTATCTGCGGCAGCTTTGTCCGCCATTGCCTTATCCGCCGCGGCCTTGTCGGCCATGGCCTTGTCATTGACAGCCTTGTCAGCCGCCGCCTTATCTGCCGGCTTGGCGGCATCCTCGGCGAACGCCTGGCCAGCCGCCAGTGAAAACCCCAAAGCCAATGCGATCAACAGCTTAGACATTGAAAAATCCCTCCCGTAGTCCCGCCGCCAGCGCGCTGGCGCATCTTCCACCCTCTTGCCGCGCCAAACCTGCAACGGCAAGGGCGGGACGCGACTTATCCCGTCCGCACTGCCGCCGGCGCCGCCGCGACTGCGTGTTCGTCGTCGCTTATCTTGTCCAGATACACATCCCACATGTCGTCAATGTGTTTGGCGGCCGTGGCCGGCGCCATGGCCATCAGCGCCCCGTCGGCATGTTCGACCACCAGACCGCTCGCCACCAGCCGCTTCAGCGCGTCCTCGGTGTCGAAGGTGACGTGGACGTTGAACTGCTGCGTCAAAAACTCCTCGATGGCGGCCCCGGCATGGGAGAGCTCATCGCGCCGCACCGGGGTTTTGGCCAGAAGTGCATAAAGCAGCAGCTCTTCCTTGATGTCTTCTTCCTCGGCCCGCTCGGTCAGCAGCGCCAGCGCGCCCTGGTTGCTGGAGATGTTGTGGAAATAGAGGTTGCGCGTCACCTTCAGCATGTAGCGCGTGCGCTTCTGCACCACCGAGGCGACCTGCTGGCTTGCGGCGCCTGCGAGCCCGAGAACGGCCAGTGCCGCGCCGATCGGCGTCAAAGCAGCCGCAACCGCTTTCATGACAATGCTGGCGACGCCCATGCCCACGCCGCCGCCGGCCGAAGCGCCCAGGGTCACCTTATCCTGAGAACGCAGCTTGATCTTGGTGTTCGGAAAGATCACCTCAAGATCGGGACGCGGCATGTCCTTGAACATCTTGATATAAACGTGGCTGTCGTCGACCGACTTGGGCAGCGCCTTGCGGTTCTTGGCCAGCGTCTTGCGCGCTTTGGCGTCGCTAACGCGCTCGGCGGTCATGATCTCTTTGACGCGGAGTTCCACAGGCTTCAGGCAGAGCACCAGGAAAACGCGCTGGAACACCGAAATTTCGACCGATTTCTTGCCGCGCAGGCGTGCCGCCATATCGGGGTGGACGATCTCGGTGGCTTCGCCGCGCACATAGAGAATGATCTCGGAGAACTCGTCCAGATTCACTTCCAGTTCGAGGCCGTAGGGGTTTTCCTCATCAACCAAAGCTTGTAGTTTGGAACGCGGAATTTCCTCGTAGTTGGCGCGCTCCAGCATGTTGCGCACGCGACCGATGAAGGCCTGTTTTTGGGCCTCGCTCCCCGCATCGGCTGCGATGGCCGTTGGGGCGATGTCCCGATCAGGATTGAAAGGCTGATAGGCCTCGATCAGCCCGACTGCTTCATCAGCGTAGTTCAGGTGCCGCCAATGGGCGAGGTAGCGAAAGCACGTCCGCACTGTGGCGGCATCAAAGCCGGGCCAAAGATCCGGCGCGGAAAGGGTTTCGAGGACGGCGCGGCGCGTGACCGGAATATAACGGTCGCGCCGCTGATAGGCCTCGGTAACCGGGAGCACAACGGTCACGTCCGGACCGTCCGATACCGCAGCCACGCGGGCGCTCGCCCTCAGTTGCATGACACGCTGCAGCATACGCCCTCGTCTCCCCAAATTTCGGCAGCTTTGCATAACATAGCTTGGCTCGGCCACAAACGGCGACAACGCCGCCCCGCCCATCCGTAATGCTCCCGATCCCCAAGCGGCGGAACCTTTCGCGTTATCCAAGCGTTCGATTGGCGGTGAGACCGTCCGCACAAACCCATGTGGCTGGCACGGAGTTTGCGGAGACTGCCACCGGTGGACGGGCGTCAGGCGCATCCGGAGTTGACACTTCGGTTGCGGTTCCCTAGTGCAACACTCAGGTTGCATTGGCTTTTTGAAGATGACGCTTGGCCTTCCCGTGCAGCCTCAGTTGTGTTCTCGAATGAAAAGGATGATCCATGTACAGAGTAATTTTGACGATGCTTGGCATTGCTGTTCTGACCTCTTTGCAGGTCTTGGGCGCGCCGAACGCCAAAGCTGGCGGAATGGCCTCGTTCTACGGCTATGACTTCGCCGGCAAGCAGACTGCCAATGGCGAACGCTTCAATCCGCAAGCCATGACGGCCGCCAGCAAGACGCTGCCGTTTGGCACGCTGGTGCGCGTCACCAACCGCAACAACGGCCGCAGCGTCGTTGTCCGCATCAACGATCGCGGCCCCTATGTCGGCGGCCGCGTGATCGACCTGTCGCTCGGTGCCGCCAGCGTCGTGGGCATGCTCGGCTCGGGCGTCGCTCCGGTCGAGATTTCCATCATCGGCCGCGGTTCGCGCACGCTGGTGGCGTCCAACACGCGCCAACATCGTGCCAAGTCAATACAGGTTGCGGCGCGTGTAAAACATCACCGCGCATTGGTGCAGGTGGCCAGCCTTGGCCGCCACAAGCACCATGCCAAGTCGGTGCAGATCGCCGTCGTCAAGCATAAGCATAAGACGACGCTGGTCGCCCATACGCCGTCCTCGGCGGTCAAGACCGCTCCGTCGAACTGAGCTGACGTCAACAGCTATTGCGCGACCGAAGCGCCGCCCGGGAACGGGCGGCGCTCTTTTCATGTCAACGCGTCAACCAAAGCGACAGGATTGGAAAGGCGATCAGCAGCGCCACGCGCCCGAATTCCGAGATCAGGAAGGGCACGACGCCCTTGAACGTCTCCAGCATCGGTACGTCTTTTGCGATGGAGTGGATGACGAAAACGTTGAGGCCGACGGGCGGGTGGATGAGGCCAAGTTCGACCACCACCAGGCTGAGAATGCCGAACCAGATCGCGACCTCTTCCGGCGGCATGCCGAGCGGAAGCGCCATGACGACGGGAAACAGCACCGGCACGGTGAGCAAAATCATGCTGAGGCTGTCCATCAGGCAGCCGAGCAGGATGTAGATGGCGACGATGCCAACGATGACCAACATCGGATTGGCGGCGCCCGAGCCGAACAGCGCTGCGGCTTCGTTGGTGAGATGGGTGCGAGCGAGGAAGGCGTTGTAGACCTCGGCCCCGAGCAGGATCAGGAAGATCATGCCGGATTGTTCGGCCGTCTGCAGCAGCGCGCCCTTGACCGCAGCCCAGCGCGAGCCGCCGATCCAGATCGCGGCGATGCCGGTCAGCGCCGCCCCGATGCTTGCGCCTTCGGTGGGGGTGAACAGGCTGTGGCCGAAGAAGAAACTGCCGTTCATGCCGATGAACACCACGGAGAAAATGGCCACGACCGGCCATGTGGCGAAAATGGCGGCGGCGCGCTCGGGGAATGGTTTTGGCGCATGTCCGGCGGGCGCCCATTCAGGTTTCAGCCGTACTGTGACGGCGATAGCGGCCAGAAACCCCACTATGGCGATGCCGGCCGGGATGAACGCGGCCAGGAACAGTTTTGCCACGTTTTGCTCGGTGAGGATGGCGTAGATGACCAGCGGCACGCTTGGCGGCACCAGGATGCCCAGCGTGCCGCCCGCCGCCAGCACGCCGGTCGAGAGGGCGCCAGAATAGCCGCGTTTGCGCATTTCCGGCAGCGCCACCTGCCCCATGGTCGCGGCGGTGGCCAGCGATGAGCCGCAGATGGTGCCGAAAGCGGCGCAGGACAGCACCGCGGCCATCGCGAGCCCGCCGCGAAAATGTCCAACCAGCGCATCCGCCCCCTGGAACAGCCGCGCCGACATGCCCGAAACGGTGGCGAGGCTGCCCATCAGCAGGAACAGCGGGATGACGGAAAAAGAGGGATTCGCGAGGGTTTCGTAGGGCGTCTCGTTCAGGAACGAGAAATAGCGCGGCAGCCCGTCGATGGCGATAAAGCCAGCCGAGCCGACGGCGAGCATGGCGACGCCGATCGGCATACGGAGAGCGAGTAGGGCCAACAGCGCGGCGAAACTCAAGAGGCCCATTATTGGGGGCGACACTATTTCAAATCCCCCACGAAACTATCGGCCCCATCACCTTCTCCCTTTGGGAGAAGGTGCCCGAAGGGCGGATGAGGGGATTGCGGCCGGAGGTTGACGTACCGGACTTGCGAATCCGCACCGCCAACCCCCTCATCCGGCGCTACGGCGCCACCTTCTCCCAAAGGGAGAAGGAAAAATGGGCCTCGCAGCGTCAGCGTCATGAAAACATCAGTCTAAGGAGTTATTGCACCAAACCCAGCGCGCAGCGGGCTCGCCCGGTAGGTGCCGAGCAGGCGCACCTCCTTGGTGAAGAACGACAGCTCCTCCATCGCCAGCGTCACCGAGCGATCCCCCGGATGGCCCTCGATGTCGGCATAGAACATGGTCGCGGAGAAAGTGCCGCCGATCTGGTAGGATTCCAGCTTGGTGATGTTGACGCCGTTGGTGGCAAACCCGCCCAGCGCCTTGTAGAGCGCGGCTGGCACGTTGCGGACGTTGAAGATGAAGCTGGTGACCCACGTCCCGTCGCCCGCCTTGGCGGCCATCGCTTCGCGCGCCAACACCACGAAACGCGTTGTGTTGTGCGCCTCGTCCTCCACGTCCTTGACCAGCACGTCCAGGCCATAGATGCCGGCCGCCAAGGGGGGAGCCAGCGCCGCCCGAGTCGGATCATTCCATACCGCCACTTCGCGCGCCGCCCCCGCCGTATCGCCGGTTATGTGCGCCTTCAGGCCGTGCTTGCGGATGATTTTGCGGCACTGGCCCAGCGCGTGGACATGGCTGTAGACGTCCTTGATTCCGTCCAGCCTGGCGCCCTTGATCGCCATCAGATGGAAGCGGATGCGCAGAAAATGTTCCCCGACGATGGAGAGGCCGGCGTTCGGCAACAGGTGGTGCACATCAGCGACGCGGCCCGCGAGGGTGTTCTCGATGGCGATCATGCCGCGATCAGCCTCGCCCGATTTCACCAGGCTGAGCGCGTCTTCGAAGGTGGCGCAGGGCACTGGCTCGCAATCGGGAAACATCTCCGACGCCGCGATGTGCGAATTGGCGCCCGGCTCGCCCTGGTAGGTGACGCGCAGGGGGGCGGGTTTGGTCGAAGATTTGGGCATCAGATTGGAATTCCAGCAAAGAATCTCTGCCGAGGGATGTCCGTCGGCGCCAAAGGCGTAGGGGCGGCTAGCGGCCGCCCTTTTGCAACATAACAGGCGCAGGTTGTGTTGCGCGAGGGCGGCCGCTAGCC
>JANMVX010000189.1:0-23778 GCA_031393505.1 Hyphomicrobiaceae bacterium
GAACCGCTCGAAAACGGTACAGGAGACCGCGTCTCGCAGGCGCCCTCTTCGGCGCCAAGAGCCACGCGGTCGGTGAGGGGCGGCCGCTGTTGTGGACTTCGCGCCACGTGTACGGAGCAAGCGGCGGCCCCTCATCCGGCCCTGATTCCTCGCGCTTTGCGCTCGGGGGCCACCTTCTCCCCCTAAAAAGGGGGAGAAGAGAAAAGGAGCCCTCCCATGCAGCTCGACCCCACCAAAACCCTCCCCACCGACCACGCCGAGGCCAACCTGATCGGCCGCGTGTTTCGCCCCGACGTCGGCGGACCATCCGTTGTCGCCGTGCGCGGCGGCATCCTGCATGATATCACCTCCACGTTTCCAACCATCCGTGACTTGACGGAATCACCCGATCCGCACGACGCGCTCACCCACGCCAAGGGTACGGCCATCGGCCCGCTGGACGCGATCCTCGCCAACACGCCGCACGACACGCGCGATGCGAAAAAACCCTGGCTGCTCGCCCCCATTGACCTCCATGCCATCAAGGCTGCCGGCGTCACCTTCGCCTTCAGCATGATCGAGCGCGTTATCGAAGAGCAGGCGCGCGGCGATGCCTCGAAGTCCAAGGCGCTGCGTGCAGAGATTACCGCCCTGGTTGGCGACCTGACCAAGATCAAGCCTGGTGGCCCCGAGGCCATGACCCTCAAGACCATGCTGCAGGCCAAAGGGGCGTGGTCGCCCTACCTGGAGGTCGGCATTGGTCCCGACGCGGAGATTTTCACGAAGTCGCAGGTGCTGAGCGCGATGGGGACGGGGGCCGATGTTGGCCTGCACCCGATTTCCAAATGGAACAATCCCGAGCCGGAAGTCGTACTGGTCGTAGCGTCGTCCGGAAAAATCGTGGGCGCGGCGCTCGGCAACGACGTGAACCTGCGCGATGTGGAGGGCCGCTCGGCCCTGCTGCTCGGCAAAGCCAAGGACAACAACGCGTCTTGCGCGCTTGGGCCCTTCATACGCCTGTTCGACAAGGACTTTTCGCTCGACGACGTGCGCGGCTTGGAAATCCGGCTGACAGTCGACGGCCCGGACGGCTACCACCTCAACGGTGGCTCCAACATGCGCCAGATCAGCCGCGACCCCGCCGATCTCGCCGGCCAGATGCTTGGCCGCCATCATCAGTATCCCGATGGCGCGGTGCTGTTCTGCGGCACCATGTTCGCTCCGGTCGATGATCGCGGCGAGGCGGGAAAAGGGTTTACCCACCATATCGGCGATGTGGTGACGGTATCCAACCCACGGCTGGGCGCGCTAACCAACCGGGTGAAACTGTCGACGGAATGCCCGCCGTGGACGTTTGGCATTTCCGACTTGATGCGGAATTTGGCAGGGCGCGGCGTGTTGAAACCGTCTGGAACGTAGGGTGCAATAGGCCCCCTACTTTCTTGGGCCGTATTGCACCGTTCACGGCGCAGTCTCACGGCTGTGCGTCGATGTACCACCGGCGGTGCAATACGGCGCGAAGAAAGAGCGCCTATTGCACCCTACGGCCTGTCTCACCCTGGCCGTTTTGAATTTCGCACTTGATGCGGAATTTGGCTGGCCGGGGCATGCTGACGAAAACGGTTTGACAGCGCCTTCACCGTTTGCCGCCAGCCGCGGCTTCGGCTGCGGCCCGCACTTGCGCCAATGTCATTTTTGGCGTCAGCGCCTCGGGATCTAGCTTCAGATCCAGAACGGCCGGTTTGCCGGACTCTTGCGCGCGCGCGAAGGCACCGCGAAATTGCTCGGTGTCCGTCACTGTTTCGCCGAACGCCCCGTAGCTGCGCGCCAGGGCAGCGAAATCCGGATTGATCAGACTGGTCGCCATGACGCGTCCGGGATAGGTCTTTTCCTGGTGCATGCGGATGGTTCCGAACATGCCATTGTTGGCCACCAGCGTTATGACGTTGGCGCCGTATTGCACGGCCGTGGCCAGCTCCTGCCCGTTCATCATGAAACAGCCGTCGCCCGCCAGCGCCACCACGGTGCGTTCGGGATGCGCCAGCTTGGCCGCGATCGCCGCAGGAAGCCCAAAGCCCATGGCTCCGCAGGTTGGCGCCAACTGCGTGCGGAAC
The DNA here is from genome assembly GCA_031393505.1 of Hyphomicrobiaceae bacterium. Taxonomy (GTDB): domain Bacteria; phylum Pseudomonadota; class Alphaproteobacteria; order Rhizobiales; family Hyphomicrobiaceae; genus JANYHF01. The sequence continues at coordinate 2,094 of JANMVX010000189.1, forward strand.
TGTTTGTAGACGTAGTATCGGTTGGCGAAGGCCGCGTAGTTGCCCGCACCATTGGCGATGATGGCGTCGTCCGGCAGCATGTCCTCCAGGTTCGCGATCACCAATTCCAGTTTCAGTGCGCCGGGCGTGGGCGCCGGCCGCCGGAACGCTTGGTAGGCGTTGTGCAGCCCCGCAGTCCGCTCCGCCCACGCCGTATTGCGCTTGATCGCCAGCCCCGCCAGAGCATCGACAAAGGCACCGGCAGAGGCGCAGATCGGCAGTTCGGCCCGGAAGACCCGGCCGAGTTCGTCCGCCGACGGATGCACGTGGATGAGCTTTTGGCGCGGTTCCGGCACGTCGACCAGCGTGTAACCGCTGGTGGTCATTTCTCCCAACCGTGCCCCGATGACCAGCAGCACGTCGGCCGCCTTGATGGCCTCGCCCAGTTTGCCGTCGATGCCGATGCCTGCGTGGCCCGCATAACAGGGGTGACGATTGTCGAAATAGTCCTGACAGCGAAACGCGCAGGCGACGGGCAGATCCAGCTTCCGGGCCATCGCTTCGAAACGTTGCTGGATGGTGCGGCTCCAGCCCGGTCCGCCGATGATCGCCAACGGCCTTTGCGCGTCCGAAAGCAACCGCGCCAGCTCCGCCATGTCCGCCGCCACGGGCGCGGCTTCCGCCGGACGGCTGGCCCGCACCGGCTGCGCATCGCTGACCGACGACAGCATGTCCTCCGGCAAGCCCAGCACCACCGGCCCAGGCCGTCCGGAGGCCGCGATATGGAACGCCCGGCTGACATATTCGGGCAGCCGCGCGGCATCGCTCACCACCTCGGCCCATTTGGCCAGCGAGCCGAACACGGCGCGCAGGTCGAACTCCTGGAAGGCCTCACGGTCTTCCATGTCACGCCCCGGCAGGCCGACGAACAGGACGAGGGGTATGGAGTCTTGCTGGGCGATGTGAATGCCGATCGAAGCGTTGGTGGCCCCCGGCCCGCGCGTCACAAAGGCTACCCCTGGCCGGCCCGTCAGCCGCGCCGAGGCATCCGCCATCATGGCCGCCCCGCCCTCCTGCCGGCACACCACGGTGCGGATGCGGTTGCTGTCGTAGAGCCCATCCAACGCCGCCAGGTAGCTCTCGCCCGGCACGCAAAACACCGTCTCGACGCCCTGGGCCTCCAGTTGTTCGATCAGCACCCGGCCGGCATGACGCATGGGAAAAACTCTTTGAGAGTGGGCGGTGGAATAGACACGTCAGGCCCGGGGTCTATAGCATAGCGTACGACCGAGGCTAAGGCTCAAGGGGCCAGAGGAGACCGGCAAAATGCGGCGACTGCTATCCTGGGGCTTGATTGCCGCCATCGCGGGTCTGGCGGCGTTCTGGCTGCTCACCGCCCCCCGTCCCCTCGACGCCGCCGCCTTGCCGCAAGACTATACGGCCGACGTCAAGAATGGCGAGCGCATGTTCAACGCTGGCGGCTGCGCCTCGTGTCATGCCAAGCCCGACGATGGCAAATGCGATAATCCGCATTACACCGATCACGCCGCCATGAGCGGGGGCCGCTGTTTGAAAACGCCGTTCGGGACCTTCAACGTGCCGAATATTTCGAGCGACAAGGCCGATGGCATCGGCGGCTGGACGGAACTGCAGTTCGTCAACGCCCTTGCGCGCGGCGTTACGCCCACCGGCGAACACTACTATCCGGCCTTTCCGTTCACCTCGTACCAACGCATGAAGACTGAAGATCTGCTGGATCTGAGGGCTTATCTGGCCACCTTGCCTGCAGTCACAGGCAAAACCAAAGCCCATGAGTTGCCCCTCCCCTTCCAATGGCGGCGCGTGCTGGGTGGATGGAAGCTGCTGAACTTCGAGGCCCGCCCGTTCGTCCCCGATCCCAAGCAGAGCGCCGAATGGAACCTTGGCGCCTATCTCGTCGCCGGCGCCGGTCACTGCGGTGAGTGTCACACGCCGCGCGATCCCTTAGGCGGCTCCCGCACGTCCCTGCGCCTGGCTGGCGGCCCCAACCCGGAAGGCAAGGGCTGGATCCCAAACATCACCCAGTCCAAGGCGGGCCTTGCGGCGTGGTCGAAATCCGACATCGCCAGCTACCTCGGCACCGGCCTGAAGCCGGACGGCGACTCGGTCGGAGGTGCGATGGTGGCGGTCCAGGAGAACATCTCACGGCTGCCGGTTGCCGACCGTTTGGCGATTGCGGAATATCTGAAATCGCTGGCGCCCTTAGAGAATCCGCGGCCAAAACCGTAGCGCCAAAGCCGCGACTTGCGAGGCGGCTGCATTGCTGGCAGTATTCTTCCATGGCTAGAGACCCCGTAGCTCAGCTGGATAGAGCATTGGTTTCCTAAACCAAGGGTCGCAGGTTCAAATCCTGCCGGGGTCGCCAGATTACGGAGAGTTCCGCACGGGGTTGCCGCAAGCACTGCCGGAGTAAACGAGTCCCTGATGGGACTGCGCAAAAACGCTGCCAATTCGCCAGCAATTTGGTGGTCTTGCGCCAACCATTCCGTTAGCAAACCAAGCGTTTCCAGGCCCGCGATTAGCGGCCATTAACCTCTTGCGGGCATTGTCTGCCTCACGGCGGGGACAACAACTTCAGCCAAGACGTGGAACACCTTAAGAAACGTGCGCGGAGGCACGAGAGCATGACCAATCTTCTGAAATCCTTTATCGAATCCGACTCTGGCGCAACCGCCATCGAGTATGCCCTGATCGCCGCCGTGGTCGGAATCGGCATCGTTGTCGCGCTTGGCAATGTCAAAAACGAGTTGAACAACACGTTCAATACGACGGTTGCCGACTTGCAGGTCGCCAACGCTCAGTAGGGCTTGGAGGGGGAGCCATGTCGGCGAGCAGTTTCTGGCTCGCCGACCGCAGAGCCGTCGCAAAAGCGTCGGCGCGTTCCTCGAACCGCACCGAAGGCATCGGCACCGAGATGGCGTAGATCGCCCCGGCGGGATCGCGAAACGCCACGCCGATCGCACTGATGCCCGGCGAGTGTTCTTCGTGATCAATCGCCAGTCCGGACTTGCGAATGCGGTTGATGTCGCGGCGCAAAGCCCGCGCCGTAACCAGCGTGGACGGAGTAAAGCGCGACAGACCGGCGGCGCAAAAACTCGCGATCGCAGCATCATCGAGCAGTGCAAGCGCCGCCTTGCCATTGGCGGTGCAATGCAGCGGGAAGGGTTCGCCCACCGCCGACACCGCGCGCAGCCGCTGCGATCCCACGATTTGGTCGACGAACACCATGTGGTCGCGCCGGAGCACCGCAAGATCGACGGTTTCGCCGGTTTCTTCCGACAATCGCTTCAGATGCGGATGGGCGATTTCGACCACATCGCAGCGCATGCCGTCCGCCAGCGCCTGGATCGCTGGGCCGAGCCTGATGGCGCCAGCGTGCGCGCCTGCCAGCAACAGTCCTTCAGCCACAAGTGCGGCGACAATCCGCTGCACCGTCGAGCGAGGCAGCTTAGCTTCTTGCGCAATGGCGCCCAGGCTAAGCCCTCCTGGCGCTTCCTTACAGATGCGCAGAACCGCCGCCGCGCGCGCCAGCACTTGAATTCCTTTGTCGGTTTTGTATCGCATTGCGGTACAATAGCGCGGCTATTGACCGTCTCGCAATCCCTTCGTACCGTATGACAAGACACGGGCGATCCATAACGCACGGTCACACGAGGGAGACGGACGCCATGGTCAAGGTGCGCGGCATTGAGTTTCAGGCCAATGACGACAACGCGATGGGGCTGCAGTTCACCAACCTCAGCCATCGCTGGGGTTTTCAGTGCCCGAACTGGCCGTACTTCCAGGATGTGAAGATTGAGCGCATCCACTACATGGCCAAGTCGGGCGTGCTCAGCCAGCGCATCACGACCTCCATGCATTCGACCACGCATATCGATGCGCCGGCCCACGTCGTTCAGGGCACGCCCTTTATCGACGAGGTGCCGCTGCCGCATTTCTTCGGCTCCGGCATCGTGGTGCCGATGCCTAAGAAGAAGTGGGAGAGCATCACATCAGACGATCTGGAAAAGGCCTGTGGCAAGACGATCCGGCCGCACGACGTGCTGATCCTGAACACCGGCTGGCACAAGCTCTACGAAGACGGCGACTATTTCCCCTACTGCCCCGGTTTTGTGCCGAGCGCCGGCCACTGGATGGTCGACAAGCAGGTGAAGGTGGTCGGCCACGATACGCAGGCCAATGATCATCCGCTTGCCACCGCCATCGGCCCGCAGCGCAACGGCCCGCTGCTGCCGCATCTGGAGAAAGAGTACAAGGAGTGGTCCGGAGGCGGCGACTGGGCCAAGGATTTTCCCGAGTGGGAGCCGGTGCACCAGATCCTTTTCAAGGCGGGCATTCTGGGGATTGAGAATGTCGGCGGGGATTTGGATTCCGTAACCGGAAAACGCTGCACCTTCGCGTTCTTCCCGTGGAACTGGGATCGCGGAGATGGGTGCATCATTCGATTGGTGGCGATTACGGATCCGGGTCAGAAGTATCGGATTGAGAAGGGGGAAAAGTATTAGAAAGTCGTGAAATCGTGAAGTCGTGAAATCGCCAATTCGGGCGACTGCTTTACGATTTCACGACTTGGCGACTTCACGATTTCCCGTCTTGCTTTCTGGAGTCACTCCCATGCACCTCAAACGCTTCTCCGACGCCACCAAATACGAAGCCCCCAATCATCGCGGCGTTGTGGGTTTGAGGTTGCAGGGATTTGAGCCGAATGGCCCCACCAACCAATGGGTCGGGTACAGCCAATTCCTGCCCGGTGGCGGGGCAGGGCCGGATGCGACGCCGTTCGAGAAGGTCTATGTCGTGCTCGAAGGCGAGATGACCGTGATGATCAACGGCGAGCATACAGTGCTTCGCGCCATGGACAGTTGCACCATCGCGCCGGGCGAGGTGAGAGAGATCATCAACAACAGCAATCACGTCTGCAAGATGCTGGTGGTCATTCCGTATCCGCCGGGTGTGAGCCCCACGGGGGTGAAATCATGAAGAACGTGATGTCGTTGTTCGATGTGTCGAACAAGGTCGCCGTGATTACGGGCGCATCCGGAGCGTTTGGCGCTGTCGCGGCGCGCGTGCTTGCCGGAGCAGGCGCCAAGCTGGTGCTGACGGCGGGCAAGAAGGCCGAGCTTGAGGCAATCACGGCCGAGTGTCAGGCCCTTGGCGCGCTGGTCGAGGCGGTGAACGTCCGTCCTTCGAACGAGGCGAATTGCGCCAAGATCATCGAGGCAGCGGTGGCCCGCTTCGGCCGGGTCGATATTCTCGTGGTGGCATCGGGCAAGAACGATGTGTCAAAAATCGTCGATATGGCGCCGGAGCGATTCCTCGATGTGATGGATGCCAACGTCACGCAATCCTGGCTGATGGCGCGGGCTGTCACGGTACAGATGACCAAGCAAGGTGGCGGCGGCAAGATCGTGCTGATGTCATCGGCGCGCGGCCTACTCGGCCATCCTGCAGGGTACACGGCCTATTGCGCATCGAAATCAGCCGTGGACGGCCTAACAAAAGCGCTCGGCTGCGAGCTTGGGCCATCGGGCATCACCGTCAATGCCATCGCGCCAACCGTGTTCCGCTCGCCACTGACGGAATGGATGTTCGGCGACGACGACAAGGCCAAGACGGTGCGGGCGGGATTTCTGGCCCGCGTGCCCAAGGGTCGTCTTGGCGAGCCGGATGACCTCGCCGGGCCGTTGCTGTTCCTGGCCTCCAAGGCTTCGGACTTCTACACCGGTCATATTCTTTATGCAGATGGTGGCTACACGGCCGGATAGGGCCCTCGAACAACCGGGCGCGCTTCAAGACGGGCGAGACAAGTCTCGCCCCTACGTCACCGGCACTTGCGCGAGAGACTGAAAAAGTCACCAATACCGGCACGGGCCCATCAAGCGGTCCGGCCAAATCAGGGACAAACGAACATGGCCATGATCAGCGGCTTCCACCATCTCACCATGAGTACCGATGGCGCGCAGGAGGACTTTGACTTCTTCACCCGGCACTTGGGCCTGCATTCAGTAAAGCGCACCGTGTTGTTTGATGGCGTCTTGCCCGTTTATCATTTGTACTACGGCTCCAAGAACGGCGACGCCTCCACCATCTTCACGACCTTCCCGTTCCGCAAGCCCGGTGTCTATGGCCGTCGCGGCGCCAATCAGACCAAGATCATCCAAGCGGCTATTCCCGTTGGCGCGGCCGACTTCTGGGTCAATCACCTGAACGGACGCGGCGTCCTGGCAAGCAAGACCAGCCGCTTCGGCATCACTCGCGTGGCGCTGGAACATCCTTGCGGCATTCCCTTCGAACTGGTTGAAAATCCCGGCGACACGCGCGAGTCCATCACCAACGACAAACAAGGCATCGGCGCAGAGCACGGCATCAAGGGCATCTACGGCGTCGCCATCTCGGTGGCGGATCGGTCGGCCATGGACGATTTTTTCACCATCGCCATTCCCATGAAGAAAATCGCCGACAACCACGAGGGGCTCGCCTTCGCCGTGCCGGAGAACAATGGCCTCAGCTCTGTCGTCGAGGTGCTGCATGAGCCGGACCGGCCGCAGGGAACCTGGACCCTATCAGGCGGCACCATTCATCACGTTGCGCTCAACACCATCAACGAGGAGAACCAGCTGAAGCTGCGCGCCCACATCGAGGGCCCCGGCTTTACCGACATTTCGGAGCAGAAGGACCGCAATTACTTCAAGAGTTGCTACGTCCGCACGCCCGGCGGCGCGCTGTTCGAAATTGCCTGGACGGTGCCGGAAGGCTGGGCCAAGGACGAGGCCCCCGGCAGCATCGGCAAGACGCTGGTGTTCCCGCCCTGGTTCGAAAACCGCCGCGCCGAGATGATGGCAGGACTGGAACCTGCGAATTTTGACCTATGAGCCAGAACTCCACACCACTGTTGCGGGGCGAACCGTTGCAGAGCGCTGCGGTGGTGTGCGTGTTCGTGCACGGGCGCGGACAATCGCCTGAAATGATGGATGAGGCTGTCATCCGGCACCTGAAGACGGCGGGCGTTGCCTATCTGCTGCCAAGCGCGCCAGGCGGAGCGTGGTATGCGGCCCGTGCTGTTGATCCTCTTACAGAGCAATCGCGCGGCCAGTTGGCGGCGTCTCTGGAACACGTGAAGGCGGCAATTCACGTTGCCAGCGGACAAGCCAGCCCTGGCACGCCGCTGCTGCTGGCCGGGTTCAGCCAGGGTGCCTGTCTGGTGCTCGAATACGCGCTGAAATTCGGCCCGTGGGCCGGTGCGCTCGCCTCGCTCACCGGTTGCCGCGTTGGTGTGGCCACGGACGATCGCCCGCTGTCGGACCTCGCGGGGTTGCCGGTCTACATGACAGCAGCCGATGCCGATGCTTGGATTCCGGTGCCCAACTGGGCCGAAGCCGCCGGGGCCATGGGCAAGGCCAAGGCGCGCTTGCGAGCGGACTTTTTTCCTGGCCGCGGCCACGAACCCTCGCCGCCCGAGATCAGCGTGCTCGATAAGATGCTCGCAGCCCTTGCCGCCCGCAGACCGCTCTGGCAGGAGGCCTGACCGATGGCCAAGGACAAGATCGCCATCATCGGCGCGGGCCTCATGGGGCACGGGCTCGCGGCCGTGTTCGCCAATGGTGGGCACGCGGTTGCAATCACCGATCCGTTCCCGGATGTTTTGGGGACGGTGAAAGAGCGTGTGGCGGCGACGCTGACCTCCATTGGCTGGGACGAGGCCGCGCTGCCGCGCATCACTTCGCACGCGACGTTAGCCGACGCGGTGCGCAACGCCGACATCGTGGTCGAAGCGGCACCGGAGAAACTGTCGCTGAAGCAGGACATCTTTGCGCAACTGGAAGCCGCCGCCCGTCCGGATGCGCTGCTCTGCTCCAACACCTCCGTCATCCCCATCGGGCAAATTGCGGCGCGGGTCACGAGCAAGCACCGCGTACTCGGCACCCATTGGTGGAACCCGCCCTATCTGGTGCCGTTGGTCGAGGTGATCCAGGCCGAAGGCGCCGATCCCGCGAACGTCGCGCGCATGATCGTCCTGCTGACGAAGCTCGGCAAAGTTGCCGTGCATGTGAAAAAGGACGTCCCCGGCTTTGTCGGCAACCGCATGCAGCATGCGCTCTGGCGTGAGGCCATCGCGCTGGTGGACGCCGGCGTGTGCGATGCCGAAACGGTGGACTTGGTGGTGAAGAACTCCTTTGGCCGCCGGCTTGCTGTGCTGGGTCCGCTGGAGAATGCTGATTTGGTAGGGACGGACCTGACGCTCGATATCCAAACCAACGTGCTGCCGCATCTCGACCGTTCGATCGAGCCGACGCCATTTCTGAAAGCCCTCGTCGCCGACGGAAAACTCGGCTTCAAGACCAATCGCGGATTTATGACCTGGACGGATGATCGCAAGGCGGCGCTTCGCGCGAAGGTCACGGAACACCTGAAACTGCTTAACACTTTGCTCAATCGCTGAAAGACCTCGCGATGCGCTTTGCCGACGTCAACGACCTTCTGAAACCCGGCTATCTCAAGATCGAGTCCGGCGTGGTCGACTATCCCGACGGCTACAAGACCGTGTGCTGCCTGACCCGCATGCCGCGCAGCCGCGCCAAGATGGTGGAATGGTGGTTCCGCTATCTCGGCGGCACCGACCAGTACAAACTCTGGCACCCCACGGATCATCTCTTCTCGGACTGGGAGGACCGCGTGCATGGTACCCACATCGGGTCGAGCCATCTGGTGCACGAGTATCTCGCCGGCTCTGACGGCCCGAACTACAAGCTGCGCATCAACTTTCGCGACCCTCACGAGTTCTACGACCCAGCCCGCTACGCCACGCTGAACGGCGCGGCCATCTGCGCACGCATCGGATCGTTGGAGCATCCCGTCAACTTCGCGCGCATGACGCATTTCGTGCGCAATACGGACTCCGGCTGTGAAATGCGCTCGCGCTTCTTCCTGGGCCACATCGAGAGCCGTGACCCCAGCCACCCCATCAGCGAGGCGGAGGCGTCCGCCATGCGCGCCGAACGCGTCACCGACGAACTCGCCCGCCGCCTGCACCAGCACAGCACCGAGGAAATGAGCTATCTCTCCGAGTTCCTGCCCATCATGTACCGGCAGGTAACGGGCGATACCTCGGCGTGAGGTTTCGCCGCTTGCCTGTCGCAACGAAGTCGGATTGTATCACCTCAAAACGACGCAATAGGGTCCACGAGCCCACTAGGGAGGACTGCATGACGAAACTGACCAACATCACCCGCCGCCGCCTGATGCAGGGCGCATCGGCCATCATCGCGGCCCCCGCCGTGCTGCGATTGCGCTCGGCCCAGGCGGCCGATGGCGTGTTCAAGATCGGCCTCGTGTCACCGCTGACCGGCCCGCTGGCCGGCTTCGGCGAGGCGCAGGACTGGATCATTTCCGGCATCCAGAAGTCCATGGATGGCCTCACCAACAACGGCAAGCCGGTGAAAATCCAGCTCATCACCAAGGATTCGCAATCGAACCCGAACCGCGCCGCCGAAACCGCGTCCGAGTTGATCCTGAAGGACCAGGTCAACCTGCTGCTGACCAAGGACACGCCCGACACCACCAACCCAGCCGCCGACCAGGCCGAGCTGAACGGCGTACCCTGCATTTCCACCAACTGCCCCTGGCAGCCCTGGTTCTTCGGCCGCAAGGGCGATCCGGCCAAGGGCTTTGAGTCGACCTACCACTTCTTCTGGGGCCTGGAAGACATCATCGCCAACTTCGTCGGCATCTGGGACCAGTCGGGCGCGGCCAAGCTGGTCGGCGGCCTGTTCCCGAACGACGCCGACGGCAACGCCTGGGGCGATCCCGAGCATGGCCTGCCCGGCCCGCTGAAGGCCGCCGGTTACAATCTCATCGATCCCGGCCGCTATCAGCAACTCAACAACGATTTTTCGGCGCAGATCACGGCCTTCAAGAAGGCTGGCGTGGAAATCGTCACTGGCGTGATGATCCCGCCGGATTTCGCCACCTTCTGGTCGCAGGCCGCCCAGCAGGGCTTTAAGCCAAAAGTGGTCACGGTCGGCAAAGCGCTGCTGTTCCCGGCCTCGGTCGGCGCACTCGGAGAGCGGGCCGATGGCCTCACCACGGAAGCCTGGTGGGCCCCGACCTTCCCGTTCGCCTCCAGCCTCGACGGCACCACAGCCCAGCAACTGGCCGACGCTTACGAGAAGGCCAGCGGCAAGCAGTGGACGGCTACGCTCGGCTTCAGCCACGCCATCTTCGAAGTCGCTTTCGATGTCATCAAGCGTGCCAAGGACCTGAACGATCCCAAGGCCATCGTGGCCGCGATCGCCGCGACCAACATGAAAACCATCGTTGGCCCAGTGAACTGGACCGGCGGCGGCCCGGTCAAGAATGTGTGCAAGACGCCGCTCGCTGGCGGCCAGTGGAACCGCAAGGGCGACAAGGTGGAACTCACCATCGTCGCCAATCCGCAGCACCCGGAGATTCCGGTGGCCGGGAAGGTGCGGTTGCTGGGGTAGTTTGAGAAAGTAAGACGTGAAGTCGTCAAATCGCCAAGTCGCCAAATCGGGTCGAAGTTTTTTCACGACTTCACGATTTGGCGACCTCACGATTTCACGTCTTATTGCGCTCCCAATAACGCTGATCCCCATGCCCCTCCTCACCCTCTCCAACCTTTCCAAAAAATACGGCGCTCTCGTCGTAACGGACGATTTATCGCTGGAGGTTGGCGACAACGAAATCCTGGGCATTCTCGGGCCGAACGGGGCTGGCAAGACGACGCTGTTCAATCTCATCACCGGCACTGTTCAACCCGAGACCGGCTCGGTGCATTTCAACGGCGAGGACATCACGCGGCAGTCGGCTTCCGACCGTTGCCGCAAGGGCATTTCGCGCTCGTTCCAGATCCCCAACCCCTTTGCCGGCATGACCGTGTTTGAGAACGTCCTAGTCGGCGCCACTTTCGGACGCACGCATCAGCGCAACGATCCGCGTATGCGCGCCGCCGAGGTGCTGGAGCTGACGGGGCTGAAGCCCAAGGCCAATCTGCTCGCGGGCTCGCTGACGCTGCTGGAACGCAAGCGCCTGGAAATGGCGCGCGCGCTTTCCACCGACCCCAAGTTGCTCCTACTCGATGAAATCGCCGGTGGCCTCACTGATCCCGAATGCCAATCCTTGCTCGCCGCGATAAGAGACGTGCACGCCTCCGGCGTCAGCATCGTCTGGATCGAACACGTCGTGCACGCCCTGTTATCGGTGGCTCAGCGCCTCGTGGTGGTGAACTTTGGCAAGAAGATCGCCGAGGGTCTGCCGGCCGCAGTGATGGCCAATCCGGACGTGCAGTCGGTCTATATGGGGGATGCGGATCATGTCTGACCCCATCCTGGTCATCGAAAAACTCGAATCCTTCTACGGCGACTTCCAGGCCTTGCATGGTGTCTCGCTAACCTTGCGCGAAGGCGAATTGCTGTCCCTGATTGGCTCGAACGGGGCCGGCAAAAGCACGCTGCTGAAATCGATCTGCGGGCTGGTCGCCACCAAGCCAGGCGGCATTTCCTGGCGCGGCCAGGATATCAGCGGCCGCCCCGCCAACGATATTGTGAAACTCGGCATTGCGCTGGTGCCGGAAGGGCGGCGACTGTTTCCCTCGCTCAGCGTTGAGGAAAACCTGATCCTGGGTGGGCGCGTCAACCGCCCCGGTCCGTGGACCCTGAAGGCGATCTACGCCCTATTCCCGATCCTGGTTGAAAAACGAAATACTCCGTCTACATCTCTTTCCGGTGGCCAGCAACAAATGGTTTCGATCAGCCGCGCCCTCATGTCCAATCCCGACTTGCTGCTGCTGGACGAACTCAGCCTCGGCCTCGCCCCCGTCGTGATCAAGGATATCTATCAGATGCTGCCGCGTTTCCTCGGCAACGGCATGAGCGCCATCCTGGTTGAGCAGGACGTGACGCGCGCGCTCAGCGTGGCGCAACATTTCATCTGTTTGCAGGAAGGCCGTGTGTCGCTCGAGGGCGATCCCAAGGCTTACACGCGAGAACAGATCTCGGCCGCGTATTTCGGGACGGGAGCGGCGGCGCATGCGTGAACATCAACTGTCAAAGCTGGTTCGGAGCGCGTGGATTGGCCTTCTCCGTTTGGGAGAAGGAAGTAAGTCGGCGCCCAGTGCCGAAAGTAGGACCTGACCGATGGAATGGATCAACGCCATCGTGCAGGGGATACTCATCGGCGGGCTCTACGCGCTCTTTGCCGCCGGACTGTCGCTGATCTTCGGCGTCATGCGGCTGGTCAACATTGCGCATGGCGATTTCATCGTACTCGCCGCCTATATCGGATGGGTCGCGGTTCAAGTGCTCGGCCTGCATCCGCTGGCCGCGTTGCTCATCGTCGTGCCTGTTATGGCTGCCATCGGCTACGCCCTGCAGCGTGTCATCCTCAACCGGACGCTTGGCAAGGATCTGCTGCCGCCTCTGCTGGTCACCTTCGGTCTTTCCGTCATCCTGCAGAACGGCCTTTTGCAGGTCTTCACGGCTGACAGCCGCAAGCTGAACGCTGGGGCGCTCGAAACCGCCAGCTTCACCGTGCCGCCCGGCATTTCCATCGGCTACATGCCGCTGCTCATGTTCGCCACCGCTGTCGCCGTCATCGCCGGCTTGCAATACATCTTCTACCGCACCGGGGCAGGCCGCGCCTTCCGCGCCGTCTCGGACGACCGCGAGATCGCCAAGCTGATGGGGCTCGACAATGGCCACGTCAACGCCATGGCGATGGCGCTGTGTCTGGCCGTGGTCGGCATCGCTGGCGTATTCCTGGCCATCCGGTCCAACTTCGACCCGTCCCTTGGCCCCGCCCGCCTCATCTTCGGTTTTGAGGCCGTTATCATCGGCGGCCTCGGCAGCCTGTGGGGCACGCTGGCCGGCGGCGTCATTCTCGGTGTGGCACAGGGGCTCGGGGCAGAAATCAACCCCGGTTGGCAACTACTGGCCGGCCACCTCGCTTTCCTGATCGTGCTCGCTGTCCAGCCCAAGGGGCTGTTTCCGAGGATCGAGGGATGAGCACGAGCGTCGCCCCCCTCCCAATCATCACGCGCTCGACCACGCTCAGCCGCGTTGCGGGCATCGTTGCCCTGATCATCCTGGTCATCCTGGCCGCCGCCCCCTGGTGGGGCAGCCGCGCCGAGCTGCGCCTGTTCGGCGAGTTCGCCACCTACCTCGCGCTTGCCAGCTTGTGGAACCTGCTCGCCGGTTACACCGGCCTAGTCTCGGTCGGCCAGCAAGCGTTTGTGGGATTGGGCGGATACGTCCTGTTCACTTTTGCCCAAAACCTTGGCATCCCGCCGCTGCTCGCCATACCCATTGCGGGCGTCATCGCGGGCCTTGCCGCCATACCGGTAGGCGCTTTGGTGTTCCGCCTCCAGGGTGCCTATTTCGCCATCGGCACCTGGGTGGTCGCCGAGGTGTTTCGCTTGGGCTTTGCGCAAGTGGCCGCGCTCGGCGGCGGCTCGGGCACCAGCCTGACGACAGATATCGTCAAATCCATTTCAGAAACCCGCGACGGGCGCGAAGCGCTGGTCTACTGGGTGTCGCTCGCCCTCGGCGCTGGATCGGTCGGCCTGGTCTACGCCCTGTTGCGCTCGCGTATCGGCCTTGCCCTCACCGCCATCCGCGACGGCGAGTTGGCTTCGTCCAGCCTCGGGGTGGACATCACGCGGGTGAAATTCCTGGTCTACGTGCTGGTCGCCGCCGTCACGTCGATGGTCGGCGCACTGATCTTCCTGCAGAAGTTGCGCATCTCGCCCGACGCCGCCTTCTCGGTCAATGATTGGACCGCCTTCGTCATCTTCATCGTGGTCATCGGTGGCATCGGCACCATCGAGGGCCCGATCATCGGCACCCTGGTCTACTTCGTGCTGCGCTGGTATTTGGCCGACTACGGAACAGTCTACTACATGATCCTCGGCGCACTCGCGATCGTGATCATGCTGTTCGCGCCGCAAGGCATCTGGGGGCTTTTAGGCAAGCGTTTCGGGCTGTCGCTGTTCCCGGTGGGGTACCGGGTGCATTGGAAGTCGTAGGAGCGAGACTTGTCTCGCCCTCTATCGGCTTGCCGTGCCGCCGGTGGGCGAGACAAGTCTCGCCTCTACAAACCAACTCCTACAGACAATCACTGCGCTGTGTTTTTGTTCCATAGCCACGTGAACGGATACAGCGCCTGTGCCCAATAGCCATGCGGCACCGGATGTCCGCCCACGCCATAGCCTGACGGCCAGCCCTTTTCCGGCAGGTAGTAGGTGCCGAACAGCCAGTCGTAGAGCGGGAAGTGGATGGCGAAGTTGACGTCGATGGCTTCTTTCTCGATGCCATGGTGCCAGTGGTGGAAGCGGGGCGTCACCAGGAAGCGTTCGAGCACGCCGCCAAAAACCCAGGAAATGTTGGCGTGCACGAAGGCGGAATAGAAGTACACGAACAGCACGTAAGTCTGCACCGCGTTGGGATCGAACCCCAGGGTCAGCATCGGCACGGCGCTGAAACCGCGCAAGGCGAAGACTTCCAGGATGTGCATGCGCCCGCCGGCCAGCCAGTCCATGGTCTGGGCCGAGTGGTGCACGGCATGGAACTGCCACAGCCAGGGCACGCGGTGGAAGGCGCGGTGCAGCCAGTACTGCACAAAGTCCGTGAACAGCATGATCAGGAACAGTTGCAGCACGAAGGGCTGGCTGCCAATGTAGGCGCGCACGCCTTCGAGCGGGACGGTGTGGTTCACGACCATGGCGGGGGCCAGTGTCAGGAAGGTCACGACCTGCACGATCAGCGAGCTGACGAGGTAGTAGAAGATGTCCTCGTTCCACTCCGGGCGGAAAATGCCCTGCTCGGGTCGGCGGGGGAACATGCGCTCCAGCGGCACGAACAGGAAGCCGGTGATGAGGACGTTCACGATAAAGAAATCAACGCCGAAGTAGAGCGTTGCCGAGGCCGCTTCGGCAGGCGTGGCGCCCGATCCCGCGATCAGGCCGGCGAGTACGACCAAGCCCAGCGCCGTGTAGCCCAGCACTTTTGACGGGCGCAGAAGAAGGCTCAATAGGGCAAACACGTAGCCGAAGATCAGCACCAGATGCAAGAAGATGCGGAATGGAAACGTGCTGGTGACCACGGCCAATTGCGGCGTGGTCAGAAGGCCGGGAAAGCTCAAGCTGACCACGAGGAACAGGCTGACCACGCCGCACAGCAGCGCGCCCGCCCCGCTCAGCCAACCGCTGCCGAACCATTTCAGCGCCTTGGGCGTCTCGAGTTCGGACTTGATGGCAGCGAGCAATCGAGACGCCATGATGGGCTCCGGGCCTTGGAGAGGGTGTCGCGGCAGGATAACCGACCGAAGTTAACAGGGCGCTCAAGGACAAATCTCTCGTTTTACTGCAAAAAACACTCAAACCGCATCGAATTACATCGCATTCTTTTTACAGATTTGTATCCCGATTTTCGCCAGATGTGGCTCATCCAGCCTTGCTCGGAGAGCGGCCAGAGGCGATAACGGCGGCCTGAGAGTTGCAGCTACGATGCGCGTCAGGCGCGGGAGATTTCATGCGCCGCGCAATTATATGCTGTTTGCTGATTTTATCGGCCGGCCCGCCGGCATTCGCCGCGCCGCCGTCGGTGTTCCTGGAGGAGCTGACCTGGACCGAGCTGCGCGATGCCGTTGCAGGCGGGGCGACCACGGCCATCGTGCCCATCGGGGGAACCGAGCAGAACGGACCGCTGATGGCTCTGGGCAAGCACAACGCGCGGGCCAAGGCGCTGGCGGGGATGATCGCGAGCGCGCTCGGCGACGCCATCGTCGCGCCTGTCATGGCCTATGTGCCCGAAGGCGCGATCGAGCCACCGCAGGCGCACATGAAATTCCCGGGCACCCTGACGATAACGGACGCCGTATTCGAAAATGTGCTTGAGTCCACGGCGCAAAGCCTGCGCCACGCCGGTTTCAAGACCGTGGTTTTCCTGGGCGATCACGGCAGCTACCAGAAAGATCTGGCCGCCGTCGCTGACCGTCTCACGGCCCGCTGGGCCAAGTCAGACGTACGCGTCTCTTACATCTCGGAATACTATCGCGTCACTCAGGGCGACTACGTGCAGGCCCTTAAGGACCATGGCGCGGCGCCGGGCGACATTGGCAGCCATGCCGGCTTGGCCGATACCTCTTTGATGCTCGCCATCGATCCGTCGCTGGTGCGCCAGGACAAGCTTGCGACCGCCACCGACCTGAACGACGCCCACGGAATATACGGCGGGACGCCAAAACGGGCCACGGCCGAACTGGGGCGATTGGGCGTGGATCTGATCGTAAAACAGACGGTCGCGGCAATAAAACGAGCTGCGAATCGCACGTAAAATGGTGAAACAGTGCTGCAAATCACCAAAATTTGCAAAAATTTGCAAAAACCGACGAGTTTCGACTTCTGGGGGACTGAAATGCTCGCGCCGCGACGACTTGCCTATACGCTTTGGCTGAGCGCGACCCTCGCCACGGCCGCCGCCGCCGCCGGCTATCCCGGCATGCCGCCCGTCACCGATCCCACCAATCTCTACTCCGAGACCGCCACCGGCAAAATGAGCCCGGCGACGCAAGGCGCGCTCTCGCGCATCTACGTCCCCGAGCACGGCGGCAACAGCGTAAGCGTCATCGATCCCGCGACCCTGAAAGTGGTCGACACGTTCAAGGTCGGGCAGCGGCCGCAGCACATCGTGCCGTCCTGGGACCTGAAAACGCTCTGGGTCACCAACAATGCCGATGGCGGAGGCGCGGCCTCTCTGACGCCGATCGATCCCCTGACCGGCAAGCCGGGCAAGAACGTCCCGCTGCATGATCCGTACAACATGTATTTCACGCCGGACGGCAGCGCCGCCATCGTGGTGCGCGAGGCTCAGCGCGTGCTGGAGTTCCGCGATCCGCATACCCTCGCCTCGCTCTATACGATCGATACGCCCGATTGTTACGGCATCAACCACGCCGATTTCTCCATCGATGGGCGCTACGCGATTTTCTCCTGCGAGTTTCTCGGCGCGGTCACCAAAATCGATCTGGTCGACCGCAAGGTCGTCGGCACACTGAAGTTGTCCAGACAAGGCTCGCGCGCCGACACTGCCGCCATGACGCCGACGGATCATGTCATGCACCTCGGCTTCGCCCGCACGGCCCGCAAGCGTTTCCATCAGCGGCGCACGCGCACAAGGCAAGGCGGCATGGCCCACAGCATGCCGCAGGACGTCCGCGTCTCGCCCGACGGCAAAGTCTTCTACGTCGCCGACATGGTGTCGGATGGCGTCTATCTGATCGACGGCGAAACCCTCACCGAGATCGGCTTCATCGCCACCGGCCCCGGCGCGCATGGCTTCTGCGTCAGCCGCGACGCCAAGCGGTTGTACGTCGCCAACCGCGGCTCACACGCCATGCCGACCGGATTCCCGAACGGCAACGGCGGCATTACCGTGATCGATTTCGCCACCCGCAGCATCGTCGGCCGCTGGCCGATCCCCGGCGGCGGCAGCCCGGACATGGGCGGCGTCAGCGCGGATGGAAAAACGCTGTGGTTCTCGGGCCGCTTCGATAGCGAAGTCTACGCCATAGATACGGCCAACGGCGCGGTGGTGAAAATCCCCGTCGGCTTCGAGCCGCATGGCCTATCAGTCTGGCCGCAGCCGGGACGGTACTCGCTCGGGCACACGGGGAATATGAGGTAGGCGCACGTTTGTCGTTTTGCCGCGAAGGTCATTTGTAGGGGCGGCTAGCGGCCGCCCTCGTGCAGCGATGTACGTTGATGGAGGGCGGCCTCTAGCCGCCCCCGACCACTATCGTTCAGTGCAAAGATCACCTACCCCGCCAGCGTCTTCCCGCTCTCCGGATCGAACACCATAACGCGGTCCAGCATTGGAGAGAGCCGTATCTCGCTGCCGGGTTGCGGCTGGATGCGGTCCTGCGTGACGACGCAGATGTCGTGCTCGGCCGCTGCCGCATAGATGTGGATCTCGGGTCCGGTCGGCTCGACCACCGCCACTTTCGCCATAAACCCTGTACCGTTCATGGCGGGTTTCAGATGCTCGGGCCGAATGCCGTAGTTGACGGTTTGACCGGCCGTCACGCGCGCGCCCTGCGGCAGCGGCAGCGTGACACCGCCGGCATCAACCGCCAACCCGCCCGTTCCCTGCACGACTTTTCCGCGGAACATGTTCATCGGCGGCGAGCCGATAAATCCGGCCACGAACAGATTGGCCGGGCGGTCGTACACGTCTAGCGGCGCGCCGATCTGCTCGATGACGCCGTCGCGCATGACCACGATGCGGTCCGCCATGGTCATGGCCTCGATCTGGTCGTGCGTGACGTAGACGATGGTGGTGCCCAGTTTCTGGTGCAGCTCTTTGATCTCGGTACGCATCTGTACGCGCAGCTTGGCGTCCAGGTTGGAGAGCGGCTCGTCGAACAGGAACACCGCCGGATCGCGCACGATAGCGCGGCCCATGGCGACGCGTTGGCGCTGACCGCCGGACAGTTCGCGCGGGTAGCGGCCGAGATAGTCCGTGAGATTGAGAATGCCCGCCGCCCAATTGACCTTCTTGGCGATCTCCTCTTTTGGCAGCTTCTTGAGTTGCATCGAGAAGGCCATATTGTCGAACACCGACATATGGGCGTACAGAGCGTAATTCTGGAACACCATGGCGATGTTCCGGTCTTTCGGATGCAGGTCGTTGACCACCTCGCCGCCGATGGAGACCGTCCCGGCGCTGATCGGCTCCAGGCCCGCGATCATGCGCAGCAGCGTGGATTTTCCGCAGCCGGACGGTCCCAGCAGAACCACGAACTCGCCGTGCTGGATGTCGAGATCGAGCCCGTGAATGACCTCGGTCTTGCCGTAGGATTTCTTCACGCTTCTGATGGTCACCGCAGCCATAGTCGTCCGATCCTCTCAACTGTTGGCGCGGCGCGCCGATAGCAAATGGTCTGCGATTTCGACAAAACCCTCGCCACCTCGGGCCTCCGCGACGAACGCGGGATGGGCGGGCATGCGGCCGACAAAGTCCCGCACATTGGCGACCCCGCAGGCAAGTGGAAAATAGCCGAACATCGGCGCGTCGTTCGGGCTGTCGCCGCAGAAGATGAATTTTTCGCGGGCGTCGTCGAGGTCGAGGTCAAGAACGTCCTTGGCGAAGATGCGCGTCATGGAAAGTTTGTCGTAGGCGCCGAACCAGCCATTGACATGGATCGAGGAGACTTTGGCGACCGCCTCTTCGGCCTCGAACAGTTTTACGATGCGCATAACGGCGGCGTCGGAGAGTTTCGGCACGTCCTCGCAGAAGTCGATGGCCAGGTCCGCTTCGCGATAGAGCTGGTCGGCTGAGATGGCCGAGCCGGGGACTTCGGCGAGGATGCGTTTGCCGAGTGCTGTCAGCCGTTCGCGGTTGGTCGCCCGTTCGGCGTCGCTGGCGACAAAGTGGCGGATCATCTTGCGGGTCGGGGGATCGTAGCGGAAGTAGAACGCGCCGTTCTCGCCGACGACGCCGTCGACGGGCCAGAAGCGCGCAACCATATCGCACCAGCCGGCCGGGCGCCCGGTGATGGGGACGATTTTCAGGCCGGCGTCGTGCAGGTGCTCACGCGCAGCGTAGGCGGCGGCAGGCAGCCGGCCGTCGGTGGTGAGGGTGTCGTCGATATCCGTCAGTACGCAGATGACGTTGCGGGCGGCGCTATCGGAGAGGGCGGAAAGGGGTTTCATGGCCACTTCCCGTGCATTGAGAGGGCGACCCGCGGGTCGCCCCTACACGGCTGCAACCTTCGTAGGGGCGACCCGTGGGTCGCCCTCCCGCAACACAACAAGGCGCGAGGGCAGTGGCGCATCATCTTCCGCTCTCCGCAAATTTGGCCAGCCGTCCGTTCCAGGCCGATAGCGTTGGCCAGAGATCAGCATGGATAGCGCGCAATTCGCGATAGCGGGCGGCGCGCTTGGGATCGGGCTCAAAGGTGCGCACGGGCGCCGCCGCCATCGCAGTCGAAGCATCTGTGATGCTCGCAAACCAACCGGCCCCGCGTGCGGCGGCCATGGCTGCGCCGAGGCTGGAGGCTTCGCGGGTGACCGAGCGTTGCACGGGGCGGGCCATGGTGTCGGCGATGATCTGCAGCCAGAGGTCGCTGTCCGAGCCGCCGCCGATGGCGACCAGGCTGTTGATCGGGACGCCCGTGGTTGCGACCACCTTGTCGGTGGCCTCGGCCGCATCCAGCGCGATGCCTTCGAGGAGCGCGCGATAGATGTCGCCGCGTTTGGTCGAGCCCGAGATGCCAGCAATCACACCTCGCGCGTAACTGTCCCAATAGGGGTTCATGCAGCCGAGCCAGTAGGGGAGCAACACGACGCCGCCGGCGCCGATTGGGCTTTGCGCAGCCTCGGTTTCGAGAGTTTTGAATAGGCCGGCCTGCTTTGCGGGATCAACGTTGAACATTTCGCGCGCCATCCAATCGACCAGGAAGGTGCCGGTGCGCACGCAGACTTCATAGATGTAGCCGCCATCGGCGACGGCCGTCTCGGTACGGAAGGCGCGGTCGTGCGCGTACGTCGTGCCGTAGCTGCCGGAGACGACAGCGGTGCCCATATTGATGTAGGCGCGGCCAGGAGCGGTGATCTGCGCGCCGGCGCCCGCGCATTGGCCGTCGCCGCCGCCAGCAACCACCGGGGTGCCGGGTTTCAGTCCGGTCGATGTGGCGGCCGCGGACGATACGGCTCCCATCACCTCGCCGGGACGGAACAGTTTTGGCAGGCGCTTCACACCCACGCCGGCCGCATCCAGGATCTCGCGCGACCAGTCTTGCGCGCGCATGTCGAGCACGCCCATGGGATCGGCTGAGGCCGTCGAGGTCGCCCAGCTGCCGGTGAGTTGATGCACCAGAAACCCGTGCACCTCGGCCATGCGGTCGGCGCGCGCGAAATTTTCCGGCTCGTGCTCGGCGAACCACATCATGCGGTAGAGGCAGGGCAGCACGTCCGAGGGCTTGCCGGAAATGTCGTGCACGCGCTCGGCGCCGAAGCTTTTGGCGAAGCGAGCGACTTCTTGGCGCGCGCGCTCGTCCAGCCACGTAGTGCCGGGGCGCAAGGCGTCACCTTGCTCCGTGAACAGACCAAAAGTCTCGCGCTGGTTGGAGATGGCGATGGCGGCGACGCGCGAAGCATCGATCTTCTGTGTCAGTTGCATCAGCGCCGTCTTGGTCGAGCCCCACCAGTCGCCCGGGTCCTGCTCGAACCAGCCGGCTTGCGGGTTGTGCAGAGCGATCAACTGCCGCCCCTCGGCGACGGCCTCGCCTGCGCGCGTCCAGGCGATCGCCTTGGTCGCCGAGGTGGACGAGTCGATGCCGATGACGAGGTCTTGGTGCATGTGGTCCGTGGTGTCTTCTCCTCTCCCTCTTTTCAGGGGGAGAGGATGTCGCCCCCCTGCGCAGAGGCGCAAAAATAGAATGGCCGAAGGCGAGGAAACAGCGACAGGTGAGGGGCAGCCGCTTGCTCCGTACAGGTGGCAACCGGAGCGGAGCAAGCGGTTGCCCTTCACCGACCGCGTGGCTCTTGCCGCCGAAGAGGCGGCTGCGAGACGCGGTCTCCTCTCCCCGTAAGCACGGGGAGAGGAGAGTGGTGTCTTCTCCTCTCCCCCTGCTTAGGGGGAGAGGATGTCGCCCG
>JANMVX010000193.1:0-28287 GCA_031393505.1 Hyphomicrobiaceae bacterium
AACAAGGTGGTCGAGGCCGAGCGCACGGCAAAAGCCAATCTCATTCGCCGCCAAGAGGAGACGGCCTCGACGCGCTCGCTGCTCAACACGGCCAAGCTGATGGAAAACAATCCGCTGCTGCTGCGGCTGAAGGAGCTGGAGTCGCTGGAGAAGCTGGTCGAGAAGGTCGGCCGCATCGACATGCACACTGGTGGCGGCGGCATCGATGCGATGCTCAGTAAGCTGTACACGCTGAGCCCGAAGGATGATGGGAAGGTGGGGTGAGGGTCATTACGCCATCTGCAGGGCTTTTTGTACTGCCTTGGGCGCCCGGTCGATCACCAGCAGATAGGCGCGCGCCGGTCCTTCGGGCCGGCGCAGGCCCTGCTCCCAATGACGCAGCGTGTTGACGTTGAATCCGAACCGGGCTGAGAATTCCTCCTTGGTCATCCCAAGTTTAGCCCGGATCGACTTCACGTCGATTGCCTCGGGGATGTGAACTCGAAACTCGCCTTTGGCGGCCTCGCCATCAGCGAATCGCACAGCGTCTTGGAGGCTCCGTCGGATACTTTCTGCAACCTTGCTCATTTCCGCGTTCTCTTGAAACTCTCGACCAATTGTCCGGTCAGCTGTTTGAAATCGTTTCGATCCTGTTGCGACAGGTCATTTTGATCATTCTTGGCATAGGCCGTCAGCATAAAGAGCGGCATTCTTGCGTCATGGTAGAAATAGACCACGCGCGCGCCACCACGCTTGCCGCGCCAGGCCAAAGCCCACCGCAACTTTCGAACGCCACCCTTGCCCGGGATCAGATCGCCCGCCGCCGGGTTCCAGGCGAGGTGGTCCACCAACAAGGCTCGGTCAGCGGCATCCAACAGCTTGCGAGTGGCAGACAGGAACTCTGGCGTTTCGACAACGGTGACTGGTACAATTCCGACCATCCGCAGACTACTCCAATGGACTACGGATGGCAATTCAAACTATAGTGCATTGAACCAGCTGCAGGCGAGGCGCAGTGCGCTCACCCCAGCCGCTGCCCCAGCCGCCCCGCCATATCCTGGATGAACTGCCACGCCACGCGTCCCGACCGCCCGCCGCGCGTCACCGACCACTCCAGCGCCGCGCGCTGCAACTCCGCGTCCTCAACCTTCAACCCGAAATGCCCCGCGTACGCCCGAACCATCTCGAGGTATTGCGTCTGATTGCAGTTGTGGAACCCGAGCCACAACCCGAACCGATCGCTCAGCGACACCTTCTCCTCGACCGCTTCGCCCGGATTGATGGCCGTGCCCGCTTCGTTGTCGATGACATCGCGCGGCATCAGGTGGCGGCGGTTGGAGGTGGCGTAGAACAGCACGTTTTCGGGCCGGCCCTCGATGCCGCCTTCCAGCACCGCCTTCAGCGATTTGTACGACGTGTCCGCCGCATCGAATGACAGGTCGTCACAGAACACGATGAAGCGGTGCGGGCTGGCGCGGAATTGGGCGAGGCAAGCTGGCAGCGAGCCGATGTCCTCTCGATGAATTTCGATCAGCTTAAGGTCGCGCTCCGGTTTGGCGCCCAGCCGCCCCCGCACCTCGGCATGCACCGCCTTCACCGACGAACTTTTTCCCGCCCCGCGCGCGCCCCACAGCAGTGCGTTGTTGGCGGGCAGTCCGCGCGAAAACCGCTCGGTGTTGTCGAGCAGCTGGCCAAGAACCAGATCAACGCCCTTGAGCAGCCCGATCGGGATGCGGTTCACCTGTGGCACCGGCAGAAACGTGCCCGACGCTTGCCACACGAACGCCTCGGCCTGATCGAAACTGGCCTGGGGTTGCGCAGGCGGCTTCAGCCGTTCCAGCGCTTCGGCGATGCGGTCGAGCGGGTCGGAAAATCCTGGGAAGCTCATGGGTGGGCCTTCATCGCACAGTTGTGCGGCGCTGAGCTTTCCCTCTCCCCTCGCCTTTTAGCGAGGGGAGAGGGTGGCGCGCAGCGCCGGGTGAGGGGCAGCGGCTGGGACCGGTTTTGGCGCACCTGGCTTGGGAGCAAGTGGCTACCCCTCACCCGCCCCTCTCGCCTGGGCGAAGCTGAAGCTTCGCTTCGGCGTAGCCTGGTCGGGGCACCCTCTCCCCCGCAAGTGCGGGGGAGAGGGAAAGTGCAGAGTCAAGCGTCGCAGCGCTTTCGGTTGCAATCACGGGGCCGCACACTATAGTCGCGCCGAATTTGCGCAAGGGTCGCCGGGGCTTGTTTCCGGTGCGCCCTGCCTTACATCCACGATAAATCCCCGCGCCTAGGCGCTTGCCCTTTAAGGAGCGGCAATGGACTTCACACTTGTTCTGGCTCAGGCCGCGCCCGGCGGTGGCGGATCGTTCGATCTATTGCTGACCATGGCTCCGATCATTATGGTCCTGCCGATCTGGTACTTTCTCGTGATTAAGCCGCAGCAGGCCAAGGTGCAGTCGCACAAGGACATGATCTCCAACGTCAAGCGCGGCGACACGGTCGTCACGTCAGGCGGCATCATCGGCAAGGTCATCCGTGTCGTCGACGACAACGAAGTCCAGGTCGAGATCGCCGACGGCGTGCGCGTGCGCCTGCTGCGGCAGATGATTTCCGACGTGCGCAACCGCAGCGAGACCACCACCAAGGACGCCGCCTGATATGTTGCACTTTGAACGTTGGAAGATCTGGTCGATTGCCGCAGTGATCCTGTTTGGATTGTTGGCGGTGTTGCCCAATCTGTTAAGTCACGACACGCTACGAGATCGTTGGCCCGCGTTCTTGCCTCACAACAAGATCAACCTCGGCCTCGACCTGCGCGGCGGCTCCTATCTGGTCTTGCAGGCCAATCTCGACAAACTGAAGCAGAACTGGTTCGACAGCCTGCTCAACGATAGCCGCAAGGCGCTGCGCGAAGCCAAGATCCCGTATACGGGACTGGGCAAGTCGGCGGACGGCGTGCGCTTCCGGGTCAGCAAGCCCGAAGACGCCGCCAAAGGACTTGAAGTAGCGAACAAACTGCGCCGACCGGTGTCGGTGCTGCTCGGCGGGTCGGGTACACCCGATCTTGACGTCAAGACGGAGGACGGCGGCAATCTTATCACCTTGACGCCGACACCTGAAGCGCTGACCCAGCGTATCAGCGCAGCCATGGATGCTGCGATCCACGTCGTCGGGGTGCGCATCGACTCCCTGGGAACGACCGAGCCCAGCATCGCCCGCCAAGGCGTCGACCGTATGGTCGTCCAGGTGCCCGGCTTCGATGATCCGACCAAGCTGATCGATATCATCGGCAAAACGGCGGCGCTGTCGTTCCACGCCGTCGATGAGTCCATGACTCCGGGGGCTGCGACGGCAAATGGCGTTCCGGCCGGCAGCCGCATCTATCCCGCCGACGAAACCGAGACCAAGCGCAATTCGTCGTTGCCCAAAGAGTATCTCTTGAAACTGGTGCCCGAAGTTGAGGGCAACGAGCTTATCGATGCGCGGCCCGAGTTCGATAATGGCTCGCCAGCAGTAGGGTTCCGCTTCAACACCAGCGGCGCCATTAAATTTGGAACGTATACATCTGAAAACGTTGGGCATCCGTTCGCGATCGTGCTCGATGACAAGGTCATTACCGCCCCGAACATCCGTTCGGCGATCCGCGGCGGGGCGGGCATCATTACCGGCAATTTCACCACCGAAGAGGCGACCAACCTCGCCATCCAGCTGCGTTCTGGCGCGCTGCCGACAGACCTCAAGGTCATCAATCAGCGCACTGTCGGCCCGAGCCTGGGAGCCGACTCGATCCGCGCCGGCACCACGGCGGCCCTGGTGGGCGCCGTCGCCGTCGCCGCCTTCATGATGTACGCCTACGGACTGTTCGGCTTGTTCTCGGTCGTGGCGCTGGCCATCAACATCCTGCTGCTGTTCGCCTGCATGTCGCTGCTCGGCCAGACGCTCACGCTGCCCGGCATCGCCGGCATCGCGCTGACGATGGGCATGGCGGTGGACTCGAACGTGCTGATCTACGAGCGCATCCGCGAGGAATTGCGCAACGGCAAGCGCGCCATCGCGGCCATCGAAGAAGGTTTTCAGCGTGCGCTAGCCACCGTCATCGACAGCCACATCACCACGCTGGTGGCCGGCCTCATCATGTTCGCGCTGGGCGAAGGCCCGATCCGCGGTTTCGCCGTCAGCCTCTCGATCGGCATCGTGATTTCGGTGTTCACGGCCTATACGGTGACGCGGCTGTTCGTATCCTTGTGGGTGGCGCAGCAGCGCGCTGTGACACGGGATATTGTGGTTCCAGTTTAGTGAGGGACTAGGGACTAGGGACTAGGGACTAGACGGTCCCTTACTTCCTAGTCCCTAGTCCCTAGTACCTAGTCCCTCCTTACTAGAGACCTTTCCCCAATGACCTGGCGCGGCGCTGACTTCTTCCCCCATGACCTGAAATTCCCATTCTCGAAGTGGATGCCGTTCTGCGTCATCGGCTCGCTGATCCTGAATGTGCTCTCGCTCGGCCTCGCGGTGACGCGCGGCATCAATTTCAGCATCGACTTCAAGGGCGGATCGCTGATCGAGATTCACGACAAATCCGGCGTCGCCGATGTGTCGGCCTTGCGCACGAAGCTTGCAGCGCTGGGCGTCGGCACGCCGCAGATTCAGGCCTTCGACGATGGCTCGAACGTGCTGATCCGCCTTGAGCAGCAGCCCGGCGGCGACGAGGCGCAGAACGCGGCGATCAACAAAGTCAAAGCAGCGATTGGCGACAACGTGACCTACACGCGCGCCGAGTCGGTGGGACCGACCGTGTCGGGCGAAATCACGCGGACGGCGTTCTACGCAGTCCTGGCCTCGCTGGTCGCCATCAGCGCTTACGTCTGGTTCCGCTTCGAGTGGCAGTTCGCGATCGGCGCCTCGCTGGCGCTGATCCACGACGTGCTGATGACGGTGGGACTATTTGCACTTACGCAACTTGAGTTCGATAACAACTGCATCGCTGCGCTGCTGACAATTGTCGGCTATTCGATCAACGACACGGTCGTGGTGTCCGACCGGATTCGCGAGAATTTGCGAAAATACAAGAAGATGCTGCTGCCCGAGCTGATCGATATGTCGATCAACACGACTCTGTCGCGAACCGTGTTGACGGCGGGAACGGTGATCCTGGTGCTGACGGCCTTTGTGCTGCTGGGCGGGAGCGTGACGCGTTCCTTCATCATCGCCATGCTGTTCGGAATTTTCACCGGCACCTACTCGTCGATCTTCATCGCCTCGACGGTGCTGGAGTGGCTGGGCGTGAAGCGCGACTGGAGCGGGGCGGCCGCCAAGCCGGCTGGCAACGCAGGAACCTCGCCGAAGGGCGCGTGAGGCTGGGGCGCTGGCGCCGATAACGTAGGGGCGACCCGTGGGTCGCCCTCTCGCTGCGTACCGTGCTGCACGAAGGCGACCCTCGGGTCGCCCCTACGCGTCGAACTGCGGCGCGCAATGGTAATTGATCAGGGAACACCTGGACAACCATGGCCGAACCGCAACAGGGTTTCTATCCCGGCCAGGCGCCCATCGACGCTTATGGCGACGGTGGCTTTCGGTTCGCTGGCATGAGCCATCGCGGGTCGTTGCTGTTGCTGCCCAGGGGCGTCCGGGCCTGGGCGGCGACCGATGCGGCCAAACTGACCATGGTCGATTTCGCCGCTCTCCTGGCAGAGCGTGAAGCCATCGAATTCGTCTTGCTGGGCACGGGCGCCGGCCAGGTCTTCCCGTCCCTCGCCGTGCGCAGCGGTTTCGACGATGCGGGGTTAGGTCTCGACCCCATGAGCACGGGATCAGCCGCGCGCACCTATAATGTGCTGCTGGCCGAGGGCCGAAAAGTTGCAGCAGCGCTCATCGCGGTCCCCTGATGGCGGCGCTGGATACCGTCTCAGAGACAGCCCGCACCTATGAGCCGGACCGCTATCTCTCCGCCCTCTACGCCCCCGAGCCCGCGCGGACCAATCTCATCGCGCTGGCCGCGTTCCATGCCGAAATGGGCCGCATCTCGACGACCGTGCGCGAGCCATTGCTGATCGAAATTCGCTTGCAATGGTGGCGCGATACGCTGGACCGATTGCGTGACGGAGCCATGTCAGGCCATCCCGTCGCCGACAGCCTCGCCGAACCGCTGCGCGCGGGCCTGCTTCCACCAGGTTTGCTGCTCGGCATGATCGATGCGACGGCGAACCAGCGGCCGCTCGACGACTGGACCGATCCCAAAGACCTGCGCGCCTATTGCGTCAAGCTGCACGGCGCCGCCTTTGCCCTCGCCGCACGCTGCCTCGGGGCGCAACATAGCAGCGACCTGGAAGTCGCCACCCAACGCGCCGGTGAGGCCTATGGGCTCGCCCGTCTCTTGGTTGCCGCCAAACCCATCGCTGCCGAACTTCGCGTCGCCACCATCGCCCGCTGCTTGAGTGCTCACACCGAGGCGATGCGCGCGGTCGCCCGCCTTGACAGCGCCCTCGCCCCGGGCTTCCTTCCTCTCGCCATGGTGCCAACCTATGCGAACGCCGCGCCGGGGGCCGAAATCAGCCCGCTGCGGCGCTGGTGGCGGCTTTGGCGCGCCCAGCTGAGCGGTCGCCTGGACTAAGGCGCGATTGAGGACGGGATATGCTGCGGATCACGTTGCGTTTGCTCTTTGTACTGATCGCACTGCCGCTGTTCGCCACGTCCCCCGCCACCGCAGCTGAAATCATTTGGCGGCTCGACAACCCCTTTCGCCTGTTCACCGAAGCCGCCGCCACGCAGGTGCATCGCGACGTCTTCGAGCAGCTGACCGACGCCGAGAAGCTCGAGCCGATCCTCAGCGCCGAGCGCCGACTGATGGAGAAATTCCCGTTCGGCTGGGCGCGTGAAAGTTTTTCCACCACCTGTTGGGACCGCGACAACGCCGTGTACGGCTCTTGCGGCAACGACCAGGGCTACGTGAACCCAACGAGCCACAAGGTCCTGGTGCAGGTCGACCATCCCGAACTGATCGAGGGCGATTGCGATTGGTCAGTGGCCAGTGGCGTTGATGAAGGAGACGCGGAAGAATCGCACGTCCACGTCGGCTGCGGCGGCACCGTGGCGTTGGACATTCCGTACCCCACGGGGGCGCGCGTTCGCGTCTCGGCCAACGGCCTCGCGGTCGGCGAAACCGTCATCAAGGTGGAAGATATCCTGGTTGTCGCCATGGGTGACAGTTTCGGCTCAGGCGAGGGCAATCCGGACCAAGCGGTCGAATTCTCGCGCGACCGCACGGTCGACTACGGCAAGGGTCCCGGCGGGGTTGACCTCACCGGCTATCCCGCCCGCGTCGGCGATTGGGCCAGCATTGGCGACAAGGTGTTTCTGGCCGGCGGCCCGCGCTGGCTCAGCACCGCCTGCCATCGCTCCTTATACGCCTATTCCACCCGCACCGCACTGCAGCTGGCGCTCGACAATCCGCACCGCGCCGTCACCTACGCCAATTTTTCCTGCGCCGGGGCCGAGATCGTCTATGGGCTGATGATCTCCTACCGAGGCACCGAATGGGCCAAGGACCAGCCGGACAAGCCGCAAATCAGCGCCGTCGCCCGCCTGCAATGCGGCGCGACGCAACCGACGGAAACCAACTACCAGAACACCTATTCGCTGAACGGCGTCATCCCAGAACTCGACAACATCGTGCTCGCCACCTGCCCGAGGGATCTGGTGCGGCGCATCGATCTTTTGATGGTGTCGGTGGGTGGCAATGACGTCGGCTTTGCCCGCGTGGTCGCCAACACCATCCTGGCCGACAAGGGCCTGTTGCGCAAACTCGGCGGCTGGATGGGCGAGGTGGAAGAGGCCGAGGGCATCGTCGCCTTGCTCCCCACCCTGGAAAAGCGCTTCCAGTCGCTCAATCGCGCCTTACACGGACATCTGCAGATCCCTTGGGACCAATCGGATCGCATTCTGCTCACGGCCTATCCCGTCATGGCCATCGAAGAGAACGGCAACGACATCTGTCCCGACGGCCAATCGGGCATGACGGTGTTTCCCGAGTTCATCCTCAACCGCGATAAGGCCAAGGACAATGAGGTGGCCTCGGACAAACTCTACCGCACGATGCGAAAAGTTGCCAAAACCTACAACTGGACCTTTGTCGAGCAGCACCGCGCCGAGTTCGCCGGCCACGGCGTGTGCGCGGGGGTCGACGAGGGCGCCGTCAACTTCTCCGACGATTCCCGCATGCCGCGCATGGTCAATGGCGCGTGGACACCCTATAACCCCGCCGAGTTCCGCCCCTATGTGCCGCGCCGCCGCTGGTACCGTACGCCGAACGACGCGTTCCTGACCGGCAACTACCACATCTCCTCGACCATCCTGAAGTCGGTGATGAACCTGCAGGCGATCGAGTGGTTCCAGCTGGTGCTGGCGAGCACCTACTCGGGCGCGTTCCATCCGTCCTCGGAGGGCCAGGCGGTGATTGCCGACGCCGTGTTGGAAAAGGCGCGCGCGGTGCTGGGGAAGTATGACAGGCGGCGGGCGCAGCGCGAGGCTGCGGGAGCGGGACGGGGGCGGTGATTTTTCGGCGGCTTGTACGCTTCAAGCCAGGTCGAAATCCGCGAGCCGGATGTTGACGGTGGGCAGAAGAACCGGTCGCAACCAATCCGTCCCCGCCTGCTCGACGACGTCAGCATAGCCATTAGGCCCCGGCTGGCGGTGGACACGTGTCTCCAGCGTGCCGGCGCGGATCGTCCAGTATTCCCGTACACCGAGGCCAGCATAGAGCGCCGCCTTGATGTCGAGGTCCTTTTTCTCGCTCGAGTCGGCGATTTCGATAACCAAGAACACTTTTGACGGCGCCATCTGGCTCGGCGACCTTACCGGCTCGTGGATTGCGAAGTCCGGTTCACAATAGTTGTGCTCATCGGGCCGCCAGCCGAGCTCCGGCGCATAATCCGCGTGATCGGGAAGATGGCGCCGGAACCAGGAGTTCAGCGCCATGCGCAAGTCTTCGTGCAATGGCCCTTTGGCAGACATCGGCACAAACTCCCCGCCCAGCAGCTCGATGCGATCATCCTCGCCAATGACACCGGCCTGCATCAGCCGGTCGAAGTCAGCAACGCTCCAACGCATGCGTGGCAGGCCCTCCGCCGCCTGGGTGGTCTCGCGATAACGTGGTCCAAAATCGTTCATGGGGGGCAGTCTACCACAACGCTAAGTGTGTTCCTACTCCGTCCCCGGACTGTTAGCTCAGCCGGTCATGCAGCCAACGGCCAACCACCCGTCCGCCCGCTCCAGCGCCCGCCGCGACAGCGCCCGCTTGCGCGCAAACCCCTTGTCGGCGCCCTTCAGCTTCTTGCCGTTTTCCATGGTCGGCGTCTCGATCACCGGGAACAGGCCAAAGTTCACGTTCATCGGCTGAAACGAGCGCACGCCGGCCTCGATGGTCGCGATGTGGCCACCGGTTATGTGGTTGATCAGGGCGCCAAGCGCCGTTTCGGGCGGGGGCGGAGTTATCGAGCGGCCGAGGCGTTCGGCGGCGGCGAAGCGCCCAGCCAACAGGCCGATAGAAGCCGACTCCACATAGCCTTCCACGCCCGTGATCTGTCCCGCGAAGCGCAGGCGCGGCATGGCTTTCAGCCGCAAACTGCCGTCCAGCAGCTTGGGACTGTTCAGAAACGTGTTGCGGTGCAGCCCACCAAGCCGGGCGAACTCCGCCGTCTCCAGTCCCGGGATCATGCGGAACACGCGCGACTGCTCGGCGTATTTCAGCTTGGTCTGGAAGCCAACCATGTTCCACAGCGTGCCCAGCGCATTGTCCTGGCGCAGTTGCACGACGGCCCAGCACCGCACGTCCGGATTGTGCGCGTTGGTGAGGCCAACCGGCTTCATCGGCCCAAAGCGCAGCGTCTCGGCCCCGCGCTCGGCCATCACTTCCACGGGCAGGCAGCCGTCGAAATAGGGGGTGGACGCCTCCCATTCCTTGAAACTGGTCTTGTCGCCAGCCAGCAGCGCGGCCACGAAGGCCTCGTACTGCTCTTTGCTCATCGGGCAGTTGATATAGTCCGCCCCCGTACCGCCCGGCCCGGCCTTGTCGTAACGCGACTGCTTCCAGGCCACGCTCATGTCGATGCTCTCGGCATGCACGATGGGGGCGATGGCGTCGAAAAACGCGAGTTCGGTTTCGCCGGTCAGGCCCTGCACGGCCTTGGCCAGGGCGGGCGATGTCAGCGGGCCGGTGGCGACAATGACATTGTCCCAATCGTCCGGCGGCAATCCGGCGATTTCTCCACGCTCAATGGTGATCAGCGGCTCGGCGGTGAGGCGCGCCTCCACCTCGGCCGAGAAGGCGTCGCGGTCCACAGCGAGTGCTCCGCCAGCCGGCAGCTTGTGCTTGTCGCCGGCCGCCATGATGAGCGAGCCGGCGCGGCGCATCTCCTCATGCAACAGCCCAACGGCGTTGTTTTCCGCATCGTCAGAACGGAACGAGTTGGAGCAGACCAATTCGGCCAGCCCTTGCGTCTGATGCGCATCCGTTTTTACATGCGGGCGCATCTCGTGCAGCACGACCGGCACGCCGGCGCGAGAAATTTGCCAAGCGGCCTCGCTGCCTGCGAGCCCGCCGCCGATGACGTGGATGGGTTTGATGGTGCTCATGCCCAGGGCTTAGGCCAATCGGCCCGCAGGCTCAACGCGAAACCATCTCAGTTGGCCTTTGTCTCAGGCTTTGCTGGAGCTGCGGCATCCTTGCCAGTTGGGCCGCTCAGCTGCCAATGCGGGGAATGCAATTGCAGCGTGCCGGTGTTGAACGACCGGTGGTCGATCTCGGGCACCTCCATCTCAAACGCGACGGGATCAGGCGTGACCATCCAGATCCGATCCAGAACGCCAAGATCCTCCGGGAACGCCGCATTCAGCGTCAGCTTAAAGGTGAGGTTGCCGCCCTTTTGTTCGACAATCGTCTGGTCCTTCTGATCGTCCCGGGAATAGAACAGGACGCTGTCGGACGAACTGGCTTTTCCGGGCAGGCTGATCGGCGCATAGGGCCGGAAGGCAAGTGCGTTGGCATTGTCCATGGTCCAGCGGCCGAAATCGCTGCTGTAGAATTTGCGCGTGGTTTTGGTGCGCGGGTTGGTGACGTCAAGGTCCATGGAGAGTACGGTGCCGGCGCGCGCGCCCAGGTTGACCACCGTGACAGGAACTTCGAAGACCTCAAAGCTCGAGTTGTAGGGTTGCGAATAGCGGATGACCGGCGGTACAAAGGCGCGCAGGTCCGGACGGCGCAGCGCCGTTTCGTAGAGGCTGTAGGCCGAGAACACCAATGCCAAGGCCGAGGCGACGGCGGTGATCACGCCCTCGCCGCCGCGCGACGTCGCTTCGACTGTTTCCGGATTTCCGCCCTGCACGGCGCGGCCGCGTAACATCCCCATCGTGTCGTCCTTGACCTGAGCCCAGCAGCCGTTGTGAGCTAACCGAGGCAATAACGGCAGAGTGAAGGCTGAGCGACATGAGCAGAGGCGATATCCGCGACGGCGAGGTTGCCTTGCCGTTCGATCCGGCACTGACGGCGGGCGACGCCAAGCTGGTGTTCATTGGCCGGATCTCGTCGCCCTGGTCCGACCGCGCGAGCTGCCCGCACAATCTGCGCGAGGCGCTGGAGCGGGGCGGCGGCGGCACGGCAGTGTTGGACACTCCGTTCCGAGCCGGTTTGGCTGGCCTGGAGGGCGCGACGCATCTGGTGCTGCTCTATTGGCTGGACCGTGCACGCCGCGACGTCATCGTGCAGCGCCCGCGCCGGTCGGACAAGACCAGCGGCGTGTTCGCCCTGCGCTCGCCGGTGCGGCCCAATCCTATCGGCATGGCGGTGGTGCGGGTGATGGGGATCGACATAGGGGCGGGGCGGATCGAGTTGGAGGCGATCGATTGTCTCGACGGGACGCCGCTGGTGGACGTGAAACCGTACATCGCGGCGATAGATAGCGCGTGTTGAGCGACACGCGCCTGTCAACGATAACGCCAAATGACTTTGACGATTGCCGCGCGCCCGCATTCCGCCCTAACCTGAGCATATGCTCCGCGCGCACGGCGCGGCTGCTGTCCCTTTCGACACGCGCCGTCCACGGATGTCCATCATGAGTTCGCCTGCCGCCCCGGGTTTGTTTCAGCCGTTGATGGCGTTCCTCGAGTGGTGGGGGCGCGAACTCGTGGGCATGGTTCCGGGCGCGCGGTCGGGGGGCGGACGGTCGCGGCAACGCACCATCGCGCTCGTAGTCGAGGGTGAGACGCTGCGGTTGATCGACCAGCGGCCTCGAGCGGCGGCAAAGCTGGTGCGAACGGCGACAGGAGACGGCGCCGGCACGGCCGACCTAACCAAAGCGCTGCGGCAGCTCGCCAAGTCCGCCCGGCGGGCGAAATTCGGTGTGCGGCTGCCGTTGGCGGCGGGGCTGGAGCGCACCATGGTGCTGCCGCGCGCCGCGAAAACGCGCGCGGGCGACATTCTGATGTACGAGCTGGAGCGTTCGACGCCGATCAAGGCGGACCACGTGTATACGGCGCATTACCTTGACGAGGCGGCCGGGAGCGGGGCGTCGCAGACCGCCCACCACATCATCTTCAAGCGCGAGACGGTGGATCGGGCGGTCGAGACATTGGCGGCCCTGGGCGTCACGGCGACGTTCGTCGATGCGTACCGGGAGCAACCGGAAACCCCGCTGCCGGTGGATCTTTTGGCCGCCGCCAGAGGAGATGCTGCAGGTCCGGCGCCGCGCCGCCAATTCGGGCTTGGCCTTGCGTTCGCCGCGCTGTTGCTGGGCGTTCTGGCGGCCTATCAGCTGCTGGCGGCGCAGGAGCAGACCCTGGCCGGGATCAAAGCGCAGACCACCGAGGTTCAGGTCAAGGCGCTGAAGGTACGCAAGCGCGTCGACGCCTCCGAGGCGTCCCTGGCGGGGCGCTATGCCTTGATCCGCCGGCGGAGCGAGACGCCGAGCACCCTGCAGCTGCTGGAGGAGGTGACGCGGCGTTTGCCGGACACGGCATGGATCAGCGAGTTCCGGATCGATCAGGGCAAGCTGGAAATCGGCGGCTTTGCGGCCTCGGCGGCGGGTCTGGTGCAGGTGGTCGAACAGTCGCCGCTGTTCGAGGGGGTATCGTTGTCCTCGCCGGTGGTGCTGGATCCGCGTTACGACGCCGAGCATTTCAGCATCGTCAGCACGATCACGGGAGCGGCCGGCGATCTGCATGAGCCGGGACCAGCGGGGCCGGCGCCGTGATTGAGCAGCTCCCCCTGGTTGCGCGCCGCGCGCTGGCCTTGGCGCTGTTGGCGCTGCTGGCGACCGGCGTCTGGTGGCTGGCGCTGGAGCCAGTGATGGCCGCGTACCGGACCAATCGTGCCGCCATTGCGGCCGCGCGCGCGGAACTGGCGCGCTATCAATCGGTGGCGGCGTTCGAGGCCAAGCTTGACGCGTCCGCTACTCTGGTAGACGCCACGCCGTTGATGGGCCAGACGCTGCCGGGCGAAAGCGATGCGATCGCGCTGGCCGGCTTGCAATCGCTGTTGCAGACCATCGCCAGTTCGAATGGGGCTCAGATCCTGAGCGCCCAGGCTTTGACGGCGCTGGAAGCAGGACGGGCCTCGCTGGTGGGCGTGCGCGTGGATATGGCGGGGGAACTGGCCGCTATTCAACGCACATTGCACAAAATCGAGAACCAAACGCCCTTCCTGTTCGTGGTGCGGGCCAATCTGAGGGCGCGGGACGTGGCGCCCGAAACGGCGGTCTACGAGACCGTTATCCTGGATGTGCAGCTTGACATTTATGGCGCGCGCGCAGCGCGGCCTGCAACGGCAGGTGCGCCGTGAGAGGCCGCATGCTCAGAGGACTCGGGTTGACGGTCTTGGCGGCCCTGGTCGCCAGCCTCGGGTGGCTCGACTGGCAACTGTTCGCTCATCCCAGCGACATGATCGAGGGGACGGGAGCCAGTCCTGTGGCGGCCTGGCAGCCGACGCTGAACCAGGACAAGGCCCCGGAATTCCGCCCCGCTACTATCGGCGACTACGCCCAGACCGTCGAGCGCCCGGTCTTTAGCGCCAGCCGTCGCCCGCCAAAACCCAGGCCGCCGGAGCCGCCTCCGCCCGCCGCCCCGCCGCAAGCCGTGGCCGAAGAGCCTGCCCCCGTGCCGACCGCGCCCCCGCCGGCGCCCAGCACGGACCAGATCCGCCTCATCGGCGTCATGATCAACGCCAACAGCCGGCAAGCTCTGGTGCGATCGCCAGCCGCGCCAGAAGGCAAGTGGTATGCCGAAAACGCCGAGTTCGACGGTTGGAAGCTGCTGGAAATCTACGACGGCGGCATCGTGGTGCAGTCGGGCGGCGCCAAAAAAGACCTCAAGCTCTTCTTTGATGCGCCGGCGCCGCTGCCGCAAGTTGACGGTAACCGATAACTCTGCCGATGGAATAATCCGAACGCAGGTGGCCATTTGGCCACAATGGTCGTAGACCGTATGCGCTAATGTGCCAGTCTTGTTTTGCGTAAGAGGCGTTGATGGGCTGCGCGTATTGGCAGCGGTTGGCATGTATCGTGACAGCAGCCCTGCTGCTGGCCGGCTGTAGCTCCATGGGCGCGCGTGATGCGTCTGACGCTGCCCAATCCGCCGAGCCGTCCGCGTCCGGATTGACGCCGTCACGCGCCCGCGTGTCCGGCGCCATCGTTTCCGATGGCTCATCCGGATGGGCGCCGCAGTCGCAGCTGTTTCCCGGAACCGGCCAATTCGTCGGCAAGCCGCGCCCGGTGACCCCGATTGCTGCGGCGGCGGATGGTCCGCCGATCACCCTCAACCTGGTCGAGGTCAGTGTCCAGCAGGCCGCCAAAGTCATTCTCGGCGACAATCTGGGCGTCAACTATTTCGTCGACGACGCGGTGCGAGCCGCCATCACCATCCAGACGCCGACGCCGGTGTCGCAAAACACCGTGCTCGACATGTTCCAGGCGACGCTGCGGTCCAAGGGCGCGGTGATCGTGGTCGACAACGGCTTCTACCGCATTGTGCCGGCCGATCAGGCGACGGCTAGCGCCGCCAGTTTCCAGCCTCCGCCAGCCGACCAGAGCGGGGTGGGCGTGCAAATCAAAACGATCAATCTGCGCTATGTTTCGGCCTCGGAAATGGAGCGCATCTTGCGGCCGCTGGTGTCCAAGGGCGCAGTGCTGCGGGCCGATAGCGCGCGCAACATGCTGATGTTGCAGGGCACGCAGCGTGAATTGGTGGCCATGCAGGAAGCCGTGGCCATTTTCGACGTCGATTACATGAAGGGCATGTCGTTCGCCCTCATCCCGGTCACCACATCCGATCCCGAAAGCATGTCGAAGGAGCTGGACACCATCTTCTCCAATGGCAAGGAAGGGACCGGCAAGGGTGTGGTTCAGTTCATTCCCAATTCCCGCCTCAGCGCCATCCTGGTGATCTCGTCGCAGGCGCAGTATCTCAACCGCGCCGAGACCTGGGTCAAGCGGCTCGACCATGCCGCCACCGGGGCGGAACCGCAGCTCTATGTCTACCATATCCAGAACCGACCGGCCCCCGAGCTGGCGCGCGTGCTGCAAAGCGTCTTTTCCGGCCAGGTGCAGGCGACCGTCGCAACCAAGACGGCGATCGCGCCAAAGTTCACAGCGGCCGAAGTCGCCACCACCGCCGGCGCCGAGCAGGCGGCCGCGGCGCCCGCGGATGCCAGAGCCAATGCGGCGGCGGTCCAGCCGGCCATCGAAGACCCCGCCGCCGTGGTCGAAAACGCTTTTGGCGCTGGCGTGCAAGAGAGCGTGGCGCGCGACAAGCGCATGCGCATCGTGGCCGACGAGACCAACAACGCTCTGCTCATCATGGCGGTGCCGAAAGACTACGACCGCGTCATCAAGGTGCTGCAGCGCATCGACGCCGTGCCGACCCAGGTGCTGCTGGAAGCCACCATCGCCGAAGTCACGCTGAACGACGATCTCAAATTCGGCGTACGCTGGTTCTTTGAAACCAACCACCACAAGTTCACGCTCTCGGACGCCAGCAATGGCGCCGTCAGCCCGGTCTTTCCCGGGTTCAACTATTTCTTCTCGCTGCCCAACATCCAGGTGGCGCTGAATGCGCTGGCCGAAATCACCGACGTGAACGTCATTTCGACGCCGACCCTGATGGTGCTGGACAGCAAGACCGCTACCCTGCAGGTCGGCGACCAGGTGCCCATCACGACGCAGACGTCGCAAAGCACGACGGCCGGCGGCGCGCCAACCGTCAACTCGGTCCAGTTGCGCGACACCGGCGTGATCTTGAAGGTGACGCCGCGCGTCAACGACAGCGGGCGGGTGGTGCTTGAGATCGAGCAGGAGGTGAGCGACGCGGTCAAGACGACCACGTCCGATATCGACAGCCCCACCATCCAGCAGCGCAAGATCAAGACCACGGTATCGGTGATCGATGGCGCGGCCCTGGCGCTCGGCGGCCTGATCCAGGAACGCAACACCACGGCCAAGGATCAGATCCCGGTGCTGGGCGACGTGCCGCTGTTCGGCAATTTGTTCAAATCCAAGGACAACCGCATCCGCCGCACTGAGCTGCTCATCATCATCCGGCCCCATGTGGTGCGCGACGACAGCGAGGCGCACGACGTGACCGAGGAATTCAAGAAGCACATCAACATCACCATGAAGCAGCACAAGAACGGCCGCCCGGACATTCGCGAGAATATCAAGCGGGTGTTTCAGTAGGGACGGGTGATGATGGGGCTCCCGACGGTTGCGGCCATTCGGGCCCGGAGGATTTTTGGGCGCCGGCCCCCCGCAGGCTTTGCATTGATCGTCGTGATTTGGGGCCTGGGCCTGATTTCGCTGCTGGCGCTCAACTTCGCCGTCATTGTCAACTCGCAAACCAAGGCGACCGCGAACATCCTCGAACAGGCGAAACTTCAAGCGGCGGCCGACGGAGCGGTGGCTTTGGCGGGCCTGAAACTCAGCACCCTGGCGGCCGCTGGTGGGGCCGGATCGACGATATCCGACGGACGCATTCTGCAATTGGATTGCCGCGCTCCTGATGGCGCAACCCTGTCGATCAGCGCCCAAGACGAGGGCGGCAAGGTCGATATCAACGCCGTCGATGACAGTCTCCTGGCGAAGCTCTTCGTCGCGTTCGGCCTGGACCAGAGCAAGGCGGCCGCGTTGGTCGACGCGGTGGCTGATTTTCGGGACGCGGACGAACTGCGCCGCGTCAACGGCGCCGAGGCGCGCGATTACCGGGCCGCTGGCTTGAGCTATGGGCCAAAGAACGCCCGCTTTGACGCCGCCGAGGAGCTGCAGCAGGTGCTGGGCATGCCGCCGCAGCTGTTTGTCGCCGTTCGCCCCTACATCACGGTCTATTCGCAGCGCGCCGGCATCGATCCGCAGTTTGCCTCCAGGACATTGCTCGAAGCGGCCGCTGGGTTGCGAGCGCACGACGCCTCCGATGCAGGCGCAGCGACGGGGCCGGCGCGCGCGGCCATTCAAATTCCAGCCGAATTTGTCGCCCCGTCGAGCCGGCGCGACTTCGCGGTTCAGGTTGTGGCGCGGTCGCCAAATGGCGCGGTCTTTGTCCGCGAGGCCGTGCTCGAGCTGGTCGCCCGGCCCGCCGCGCCGTTCCTGATCCGGGCCTGGCGACAGGGCCGCGCTTCGACCAAATCGCCTAACCTATTGTCCGACAAAGCGCTTCCAGGATGTTGAGCGGATCGGCTTTGTGGCTTGATTAATACGTAAATATGCTCCATCAAGAGTATAAGCTAGGGACGGTGGTCGTACAAATGGCCATCTGGACAGAACCTATTCCAAATGTGTCGGGCACGGACGAAATTCAGGCTGATCGACTTTTGGCTAGGTGAACCGGGCTGCGCATGTGATTTTTTGGTACAATCAGTGGGGTCATTGGCATGAGTTCTACAACACGCATGATCGGAATGGTTGGGTTACTATCAGTACTGGGCCTCTTCACAGCTGTCAGCTCTTTCGCTGATGAGAGTCTTGCTGGAGCCGCTACCGCTCTAGGACCGCGGCTGACCCTGTCGCTGCCAGACGGACAAACCGCTCACCTCTTTCCAACCGCAAAACTGGCAGCCCAACTTCGTTCGCAGTTGAAGGGCAAGTCGGGCCTATCGTCGGCAACGCAAGTCACGTATCATGGCGGAAAGATCATGCCGGCCGTGAACATTTATGCGATCTACTGGACGCCATCGAAGCTACAGAACGGCGCCGCAACATCGATGCCAGAAAGCTACAAAAACGTCGTATCGGCGATGTTGAGCAATTACGCTGGTCACTCCATTGCGAACATAAATACGCAGTATTATCAGTCCATAGCTGGCGTAAAGACATTTCATAGTGGAGCCGGTTCCTTTGCCGGCAGCTACGTCGATACCGCAGCCTACCCCGCGTCCGATTGTGTCGATTACGCGACGCCAGGAAATTGCATTTCCGACAAAGCTGTCAGGGCGGAAATCAAAAAAGTCATGGCGCTGAAACACTGGACACCCGGGATAGACAAGATCTTCATGGTGTTCACGACTGCTGGCGAAGGGTCATGCTTCGGAACCGATTGTTCCTACACACATTTTTGCGCCTATCACAGCGCCTTCGGCACGGTTGCGGCGCCAATCATTTATAGCAACGAACCTTATGGCGATAACATAAACTGCCAGGCGACGAACCAGCTTCCTAACCCCGGCACTGCAGATTCCGCTGTGACTGCAGCGCGTCACGAAATCTCCGAAGCCACGACCGATCCCCTGTTCAACGGCTGGTGGGATCCTCTGACCGGCGAGGAAACTTCGGACAAATGCAACTTCGACTATGGCCCTCTGACTTGGGACAATGTCAATGGCGTGAACCTGGCGAACTACATGTGGGGTGGGAATTTCTTCCTTATGCAAAGAGAATACAGTGTCCATAGCCAGGGATGCGTGACCGAAGGTCCATAAGTAGTATTGCGCGCTTTATGATCGCAGAAAATCGGCCGGTGCAATTCACCGGTCGATTTTCATTGAGCCGTGGAGAATACAACTGAGTTGCTTGCGCCGCCGCCGCTTTCGACAACAAGAGAATGTGTTCCCGGCTTTAACCCGCGAGGCAGCCTGATTTCCAACGTCTGCAAAAAGCCCGGTTTGCAGCTTGGCGAAATGGTGCAGGCAATTGCCGCGACGCTTTCGATATGGGCGTGCTGCACCACCTTACCGTCAATACTGACGATATTGTCCGCGCCAAACCCGCGACCGGTTATCGTCAGCAAGCCGCTCTTTGCGATCGGCGACAGCGCAGCGCTTTCGATGGAAGGCTCCGCCCAGGCAGTCGCAACGCTCAGGCTCATCACGCCAAAAACCAACGCGGCCCGCGTTCTTCTGTTCCGTGCGATCATGCTAACACACTCCTATCGGCAGTCTCACAACCTACCAGCACTCTAATCCGAACCCCGCCGTCCCAATAGCCGCCGATTGCAGCACCCCGATGTCCGGCAGCCGCAAACGCCCCTTGTCAGCCTCGGGCCATCGGCTACAATCCCCATCGTCCGTCCCCGTAGCCGGAGTTCACCGCCCCTTGTCCTCGCACAGTCCAACCCTGTCCGACGATTTTGGCGCCGCGCTGGTGCGGGCCGGGCTGATCGACGACCTGGCTCTGACGCGGGCCCAGCGCGCGCGCGACAGGACCGGCGAGCGGTTGGATATCATCCTCAGCCAACTGGGCCTCGTCCCTGAGCGCGATCTTGCCCGCGTGATCGCGGAGACGCTCGGGCTGCCGCTCGTCGAGGCCAAGGACTTTCCAGCCGAGCCGTTGCTGTTGGATCAGCTGCCGCAGTCCTTTGTGGCGCGCGCCAAAGTCATGCCGATCGCCATGACCGAGCGTGACCTGACCCTCGCCATGGCCGATCCGCTGAACACGGACGCCGTCAACGCCATCGCCTTCCTCACCGGAAAGCCCCTGCGCTGCTGCGTCGCGACCCACGCCGATTTCGACGCCGCGCTGAACCGGCTTTACGTGCAGACCGACATCAAGTCGGGATCGGACGGTTATGCCGGCGAGGGCGACGGCTCGGGCAGCGACGATGTGGACCGCTTGCGCGACATCGCCAGCGAAGCCCCCGTCATCCGTTTCGTCAACGACGTGATCGCCAAGGCCGTCGAGGCGCGCGCATCCGACATCCACTTCGAGCCGACCGAGGACGCGGTGCGCGTGCGCTTCCGGCTCGACGGCGAGTTGCAACTGGTGGAAACGCTGCCGGCCACCATGCGCGCGGCGGTGACATCGCGCGTAAAAATCATGGCGCGGCTCAACATTGCCGAGCGGCGGCTGCCGCAGGATGGGCGCATAAAGCTGGCCGTGCGCGGGCGCGAAGTGGATTTCCGTGTTTCGACCATGCCGCTGCTGCATGGCGAGGGCGTGGTCATGCGCATTCTCGACCGCGCGAGCGTGCAACTGACGTTCCCCGCGCTCGGGTTTCGCAACGATCTGACCGAGCAGTTCACGCGCCTGCTGAAACAGCCCAACGGCATTCTGCTGGTCACGGGGCCGACCGGCAGCGGCAAGACGACCACGCTCTATGCCGCGCTCAGCCTTCTGAACCGCATTGAATCCAAGATCTTCACGGTCGAGGACCCGATTGAATACCAACTCGGCGGCATCAATCAGATCCAGGTGCAGCCAAAGGTCGGTCTGACTTTCGCCGGCGCGCTGCGCTCGATCCTGCGCCAGGACCCGGACATCGTGATGGTCGGCGAAATCCGCGACCTGGAGACGGCGCAGATCGCGATCCAGGCCTCCCTGACCGGGCACCTCGTGCTGTCGACCTTGCACACCAACAGCGCGGCCTCCAGCGTCACGCGCCTGATCGAGATGGGAGTGGAACCCTATCTGCTGGCCTCGTCCCTGACCGGCGTGTTGGCGCAGCGGCTGGTGCGGCGCTTGTGCCAGGTGTGCGCGCGCCCGCGCGAGGCGACGCCGGCGCTCTTGAAGAGCTTGAAATTTGATCCGGCCACGGTCAATCGGCAAAAGCTCAAGTCGCCGGTTGGCTGCCCGGCCTGCCGCAACACCGGCTATTCCGGCAGAACCAGCGTCATGGAGCTGTTGGAGGTGAGCGACCCCATCCGCGACCTGATGCTCGGGCGCGGCTCGGAGCGGGCGATCGAGGCGCGCGCCACGGACGGGGGCATGCGCTCCATGTATCACGATGGCGTGGCGCGGGCGCTGGCCGGTGAGACCACGTTGGAGGAAGTCCTGTCGGTGACGCGCGACGATCTCAATCGCGCCGGGTTCGAGTGAGCTAGAGCCCCATGCCACGATTTCGCTACTCGGCCTTTGACGAACGCGGCGCGCTGGTCGAAGGCGATATCGATGCCGCCGGCCCCGAGGCGGCGCGTGCGCTGCTGTTCGACCGCAAATTGTTCCCGTTCGCGACCAACCCGGCCGGAGCCGCGGAGGAGAAATGGTGGCAGCGCGACATCAGTTTCAGCGCGGCGATGTCGGGCGACGACATGGCGCTGTTCACGCGCGAGTTCGCGACGCTGCTTTCGGCCGAGCTGCCGCTGGACGTGGCGCTGGCCTCGCTGGCCGGCCAGGTTGGCAATCGGCGCCAGCGCAAATTGGCCGAGAGCCTGCGGGATCGGGTGCTCGGCGGGTCCAGCCTCTCCGATGCAATGGCCGCCCAACTTGGTGTGTTTCCTGGCTATTTCACCAGTATTGTGCGGGCCGGCGAAGCGGGCGGTTCTTTGCGCGGCGCTTTCGAGCAACTGGCGCAGTTCCAGGAGCGCGCGCTGGAGGTGCGCGGAAAAATCCGCTCGGCTCTGGTCTATCCCGCCATTCTCCTGTTGATGGCGGTGGCCGCCATAGGACTGATCCTGACCGTCCTGGTGCCGACTCTCGTGCCATTGTTCAAGGAGCAGGGCGCGTCTGTGCCGGTGTTCATTGGTGTGTTAATTGGCCTACAGAGTTTTCTTGCCGCCTATTGGGTCGCGTGTCTGGCGGGACTGGCTGCGCTCAGTCTGCTGAGCATTTACGCCTGGCGCTCCGAGAGCGTCAGGACCGCCCTGGATCGCGCCGTTCTGGGCCTGCCGATGATCGGCGCTTTGGCCGCCAAAACCCAAACCGCGCGGCTGACCCGAACCATGGCGGCGCTGCTCAAAAGCGGCGTGCCGATGCTGCAGGCGCTGACGATCGGGCGCAGCGTTCTCACCAATCGCGTCTTCGTGCGGGCCATGGGCGGCATGATCGAACAGGTGAACGAGGGCGAGCCGCTGCGCCGCGCGATGACCGATGCCGGGATTTTCCCCAGCGTCGCGCTGCGTTTGATCTCGGTGGGCGAAGAATCCGGCCGGCTGGACGAGTTGCTGTTACGCGTGGCCGAAATGTTCGAGGCCCAGGTACAGCGCCAAGTGGACCGCCTGATGGGCCTGATGACACCAATCCTGACGCTCGGCATCGGTCTGCTGGTTGGCGGCCTGATGATGAGCGTGATGAACGCCATCCTCTCGATCAACGACCTGGCGAGCAAGTGATGCGTGAGCGGAGCATCGTCGCAGAGCAGGCCGGCTTCACGCTGCTCGAGATGCTGGTCGTCTTGGCGATTCTCGCTGTGGTCGGGAGCGCGGCGCTGATGCTGTCAGGCCGCCGGCCAGCTGGCGTCGATGTCAAATCGGCCGCCAATATGCTGTCGGCGGAGCTGCGGCTGGCGCGGGCGCGGGCCATCCATACCAGCGGGGAAACGTTTGTCGCCGTCGACGTCGAGGCGCGCGAATTCTGGAACGACCGCCAGGCCGCGCGCCAGCCGTTGCGCCACGACCTGACCATCGACCTCGTCACCGCCGCGCCCG
This sequence comes from Hyphomicrobiaceae bacterium, assembly GCA_031393505.1. Taxonomy (GTDB): domain Bacteria; phylum Pseudomonadota; class Alphaproteobacteria; order Rhizobiales; family Hyphomicrobiaceae; genus JANYHF01. The sequence goes on from JANMVX010000193.1 coordinate 22,787, forward strand.
AACGCGTCAGCCGCGCCGTGGGGCGCGTGCGCTTCTTTCCCGACGGCAGTTCGACCGGCGGTAGCATAACACTCAATCTGGGAGCGCAGGTTTCAAAGGTCTCGATTGACTGGCTGACCGGCATCCCAAAGGTCGCCAGTCAATGACACGCGGAACGCATCAGGACGGGTTCACGCTGCTTGAGGTGCTGGTCGCCTTCAGCATCCTGGTGGTCGGCCTCGCCGGCGTCTACCGGATCTATCTCGGCGGGTTGCGCAACGAAGCGATCGCAAAGCAAGAGTCCACCGCTCTGCTCTGGGCACAGACCAAATTGGCGGCCGTTGGCGTCTCCGAGCCGCTGACGGCCGGCAGCGGCGACTTCGGGGACGGCTTCAGCTGGCGGGTCGATCTGGCCGCCCTGGCGAGCGGCGCGGGCAGGCCAACCGCGCAAACCCCCGGCGCGGTGTGGGTGACCGCCGCCGTGGGTTGGCAGCCCGCGACCAGCGGCGCCCAGCGGACGGTGGCGCTGACCACGCTCAAACTGGTGCCCCAGCCATGACCGCCGCCAAGCGTCATCGGCGCTCAAATCAGGCTGGCTTTACGCTTCTGGAACTGCTGGTCGCGCTGTCGCTGCTCTCGCTCATCGTCGTGTTCGTGCTGGGTTCGCTGCGCTTTGGCCGGCGCGCCTGGGAGGTCGCGGACCGCTTGGACCAGACGGCATCGGTCGCCGCCGCCCAGCTTTACCTGCGCGATACTCTGGCGCGCGCCGAACCTATCGGTATTCCGGACGCACAAGGACGGTTGCAGCTGGCGTTCCAGGGCACCAGCAGCAGCCTGACCTTTGTCGCCAATCTGGAAGGCTACACCACCGCCGCGGGATTGCATGAGATCGCGATTGATCGGCGTGAGCCGTCGTCCCTCTCGGACCACCAGCATGGAGCGGTTGCGCTCAACATGTTCTTGTTCCGTCCGGCCGCCAAGTCAGGGGATCGTCCAAAGCCCATCGAGGTGCGCGATCTGGTGACGAACGTCGGCGCCCTGCGGTTTCGCTATTTTGGCCGGCTGAAGGATACCGACCAGCCCTCCTGGCGCGACAACTGGCAAGGCGCGTTTCGATTGCCGGACTTGATCGCCATCAACCTGGCCTTCGCTCCTGGCGATCCGCGCCTATGGCCGGAACTCATCGTATCGCCGCAGCTGCACTGACACCGGACTATTGTGCGCTGGTCAGGTCCTTGTCCTCACCTTCACCACCCGGTGCGCCGTCGCGGCCGAGCGTGCCGATCTCGTAGTCGCCGTGGGCGCCCGGCACCTTGTACAGATACGGGTGTCCCCAGGGATCGGTGAGCCCCTCTGCCGTCTTCAGGTACGGCCCGGCCCACTTTTTCGCTTCGGGCGTGGCCGTCACCAACGCCTTCAAGCCGGCCTGCTGGGGTGGATAGCTGCCATTGTCGAGGAAATAGAGTTCCAGCGCGCTGCTGATCTCTTTGACCTGCACCTTGGCGGTATCGGACTTCGCCTTGCCCAAATAGCCGAGCACGCGCGGCGCGACGATGGCCGCGAGCATGCCAATGATGGTCAGCACCACCAGGATTTCCAGCAGCGTGTAACCCGCTTCAGCTTGGCCTGAGCGGACGGATCGTTCGAGGCCCATAGGGCTGCGCATGGCGACAACTCCAACACCAGATCCGTTTCAATGCGAGGACGGAGGGTATAGGGGCCGCCCGCTTACTGCAATGGCCCAAACAGCCAGACCAGCCAAAAGCCGAACGCCAAATGTGGGCCGAACGCGAGACGATGGCCGGCCATCGAGGTCTGGGCGAACGCGCGCTGCCGCAGAACATCCAGGATGGCGGTTCCGCAAGCCCATAAAAGGACGCTTGGCAATCCCCAGGGGCCGAGCCACGCGCCCGCGGCGGCAAACAGTTTTGCATCGCCGCCACCGAGTCCATGACGGCCGCGCAGCCGCAGGTAGAGGTCATCGACAGCCCAGAACGCGACCCCGCCGAAGGCGCCGGCCAGAACATGCGTCCACACGGGATCGGTGCGGAGCATCCACGTGACGATGAGGCCGGCCGCGCATAGCGGCAAGGTCAGGATGTCGGGAAGGATGAAGCTCTCGGCATCGATGACTGACAAGCAAACGAGCACCACGGCCAGCAGGCCCGATATCACCCCGACAACCATCGGCAACGGCGCGACCAGGTGAGCCAACAGAAGCGTCAGGCCGTAAGCGGCGCCTAGCAGCGCATGGAGCGGCTTTACACGCATGGCCGCAGTGTGGGTGCTAGGCAGTCCCATGTTTGGTTTCGACCTCGACGCCGATCGACTTCAGAAAGCCCGTGGGCAGAATGCCGCCGGCGCAGACGATGACGGCGTCGTTGGCGATGTCGAAGCGGCGTCCGTCCTGCTCGATCCGGATCGACTGTGGGGCAATCTCCTTAACGACGGATTGAAACATCAGGGTGACGCGCCGGCTCTTGGCGTAGGCCTCGATCTTCTCCCGGTTCTTCGGCTTTAAACGGCTGAAGGCCGCGCTGCGATAGGAAAGCAGCACCTGCGTTCCCGGCTCATCAGCCAGCGCCAGGGCCGCCTCCACGGCGCTGTCGCCGCCGCCCACCACCGCCACTCGTTGTCCGCGATACTGCTCGGGATCCTGCAGGCGATACACCACTTTTTCCTGCTCTTCGCCCGGCACATCCAGCGTGCGCGGCGTACCGCGGCGACCGATCGCCAGCAGCACGTTGCGTGTGCGGTATCGTGCGCGGCTGGTCGCCACTTCGAAACCGCCCCCGGCGATCGGCGACATCGCTTCGACGCGCTCCTGGAAATTGACCTTGATGCCGCTCTTATCCACAACCTCCTGCCAGAAGCCGAGCAGCGCCTCCTTGGTGGTTTCGCGAAAGTTCACCTTGCCGACCAGTGGCAATACAGCTGGACGCGTCATAACCAGTTTTCCGCGCGGAAAATGCGCGACCGTACCGCCAAGCGTGTCCTGCTCGACCGTGACCGATTTCAGCGCCTTGGCCTTGGCGCCCAGCGTCGCCGACAGACCCGCCGGCCCCGCCCCGACGATCAGCACATCCAGCATGTCCGGGCTGACGGCCGAGCGCTTCTTCTGCGCCGCGATGGCATTGACCGCCTGTTTGCCTTGCTCGATGGCGTTGCGGATAAGGCCCATGCCGCCGAGTTCGCCAGCGATGTATATTCCCGGCACATTGCTCTGAAACTCCGCATCGACATGGGGGATCTCAACGCCGCGCTTTGCCGTGCCGAAAACGAGTGAAATCGCATCGAACGGGCAGGCCGCCCGGCAGGCCCCATGGCCGATGCAGGAGGAGGGCTCGATCAGCTCCGCCTTGCCGTCGATGAGCCCGATGATCTCGCCTTCCGGGCAGGCCGAGACGCACGCGCCGCAGCCCATGCAGAGCGCGGGATCGATGACGGGGTGCAGGCTGGCCGGCTCCGTGAGGCCCGCGGCCTGCGCTGCGTCCCGCGTCGCCAGGTGCCGCACCTTGGCCTTGCGGCGGCCGCGATAGAACAGGTACCAAACCACAAGCAACGGCAGCGCATAGATGGCCAACAATGGGTCGAATGTCATCCTGAAACGCGCTCCAAGCCGCAGGCTCGCGCGCGCATCGAGACGATGCCGAGCGGCCGTTGGACGGGCGTAACGCGCGTTTGTGGCAGGATGCCGCTAAAGCCTGGCAGCGGCGCGATTCACGATCAGCGACGGATCAAGCCGGCCGGCGAAAAAATCGAGGATGTTCTGCGCCGACGACACCGCCATGCGCTCGGCGCTCTCGATGCTCAGGCCGGCGATATGTGGGCTGAGAATCGCGCGCGGCTCCCTCAGCAAGGGATGATCTGGCGGCGGCGGCTCGGCGTCGAACACATCCAGGCCCGCTCCCGCAAGTTTCCCCGACGCGAGCGCGACCGCAAGCGCCACCTCGTCGATCAATCCGCCGCGCGCGGTGTTTATGACGACGGCGGACGGCTTCAGCAGCGCCAGTTCGCGCGCGCCCATAATGGCCTTTCCGTCCGTGCGCGGCATATGAACCGACACCACATCGGCGCGCGCGTAGGCGGCGTCGAGTTCGGCGGCCGGCATGGCGCCTGCCCCCTCAATGACCGTCTTGGCCACGAACGGATCGTAAGCCTCCACACGCATCCCAAAGGCCATCGCCCGCACCGCGACCAACCGCCCGATTCGCCCGAAGCCGAGCAGCAGCAGCGTCTTGCCGGCGAGTTCGAACGCCGTGAAACGGTTGCGCGTGCCCCACCCCGTCCCGCGCACCGCGGCGTCATAGGTGGTGGCCTGTTTGGAGAGCGCCAGCATCAGCATCATGGTGTGCTCGGCGACCGAGATCGAGTTGACGTCGCCGACAATGGCCAGCGGGATGCCGCGCGCGGACAGCGCCGCCACGTCCACTGCATCATAGCCCACGCCATGTCGCGACACGATTTTCAGGCGCGGGGCAGCGGCAATAACAGAGGCCGGCATCGGCTGAGTGCGGATCAGTATCGCATCGGCCTTCGGCGCAAATGGCGCGTAGGCCTCCAATGTCGGCTGGTTGACAATATCCAGCGTCACGCCCGGCGCATTGCGCAATATCGCCAGTCCTGAATCGTGGAGCGGACCGACGACGAGAACGTGCGGCATGGTTCAGTACTCCAATGAGGCTAAATTAAAGGCCAGCAACACTGCATACAAACACTCTGCGCTATCGGCTCCATCGCCTTCTCCCATTGGGAGAAGGTGCCCACCTGCGCGGAGGCGCAAAAGAAATGGGGGCGGATGAGGGGATTGCGGCCGGAGATTGACGTACCTTCGGAACAAACGCGCACGTCCAACCCCCTCATCCGGCGCTACGGCGCCACCTTCTCCCAAATGGAGAAGGAAGGAGGAAGTCGCAATGCGCAGAGCGTTGGTTCAACCTTTCAGCGCGGCCTCGATGGCGGCAAGCTCCGCAGCCGAAAACGCCAAGTTCGCCAACGCGCCGACGCACTGCTCGACGTGCTCCGGCTTGCTCGCCCCGATCAGCGCGGACGTGACGCCGCCCGGCCGCAGCACCCAGGCGATGGCGAGTTGCGCCAATGATTGATCACGTTTCTTTGCGATATCAGCGAGCCCCTTCAGTTTCTTGCGCAGCTTGGCGTCGATCACTTTTGGATCGAGAAACTTTCCCTGCGTCGCCCGGCTGCCGGCAGGGATGTCCGTGAGATATTTCTCCGTGAGCAGACCTTGCGCCAGCGGCGAGAAAGCGATGGTCCCCATGCCGGCCTCCTGACAGGCCGTCAGCACACCGCCGGTTTCCGGCTCGCGCTGCAGCATGTTGTAGCGCGGCTGATGGATGAGGCAGGGCGTACCAAGAGCTCTCAGGATGCGCGCCGCCTCGCGGGTCTGCTCGGCGCCATAGTTGGAGATGCCGGCGTAAAGCGCGCGGCCCGAGCGCACAGCATGATCCAGCGCACCCATGGTCTCCTCAAGCGGCGTATCGGGATCAAAGCGGTGCGAATAG
>JANMVX010000237.1:0-1890 GCA_031393505.1 Hyphomicrobiaceae bacterium
TCCCCAGATCGGGACGTCTTCCATGATCGCACTCCTCTTCGCCCTGCTCGCTGGCATCGTAACCATCGCAGCGCCATGCACGCTGCCGGTGCTGCCGATCCTGCTCGGCAGCGCACTCGGCAACCACGGCCGCTCGCGCCCAATCTTCATGGCGCTTGGCTTCATCGCCACCTTCGCGCTCATCACGCTCGTATTCCATTTCGTCACCAGCCTAGCTGGGCTGGACGCCGATCAGCTTCGCAACGCCGCCATCGTCCTGTTGGCCGGGTTCGGCGTGCTGCTGCTGTGGCCGGGCCTCTACGAACGTCTCTCACCGCGCCTGGCTGCCGTCACGGGTGGGTGGATTTCACCGGGCCCGCAGTCGCGCAACGACGCCCTCGGTGGCTTCCTGCTCGGCACCACGCTCGGTCTCGTGTGGACACCTTGCGCGGGACCGGTCCTGGGCTCGATCCTGACGCTTCTTGCGACCCAGACGAACGCGACCTGGGCCGCCACGCTTCTGCTGGCTTATGCCGTGGGCGCTGCGATCCCCATGCTGGCGATCGGATATGGCGGGCAGTTCGCCGTGCAGCGCGTCCGCGCTTTCGCGCCTTTCACGCACCTCCTGCAACAGGGGTTCGGCGTGCTGGTGGTGGGGTTCGCGGCCGCCATGTTCTTCCAATACGACACCATCGCAACCGCCTGGCTGTCCGATCTCTACCCGTCCGCTTTAACTGGCCTTTAACTCAGGGAGTATGACCAATGATCTGCTTAAAGATTAACCTCAAGACCATCGCCGCTGCCATTGCCGTCACAACGTTCGGCGTTATGGCCTTGCCTGTGTTGGCCGAAGACACCGGCGCGCGCTCCATGATCATCGCGGCGTCGCATCCAACGGCCCCGGAGTTCGCAGGGATCGGCCATTGGCTCAATTCCGAGCCGCTCACCATGGCCAAGTTGCGCGGGAAGGTGGTGCTGGTCGATTTCTGGACTTACGGCTGCTATAACTGCGTCAACACGCTGCCTTACGTAAAGGCGCTGCAGCAGAAGTACGGCAAGGACGCCTTCACAGTCATAGGTGTGCACACGCCTGAATTCCCCCATGAGAAGTCGACCGCGAATGTCGAGGCGGCGATCAAGAAGCACGGCATAACCTATCCGGTGGCGCAGGATAATAATTTCACGACCTGGAATGCCTACGGCAATCAGTATTGGCCCGCGCAATACATCGTCGATAAGAGCGGCAAGATCGTCTATGCGCACGCCGGCGAAGGCCAGTACGATATGATCGAGAACACCATCCAGGAGCTGTTGAAGGGAACGAGCTGACGGCGCTTGCCCGCAGTTTCCTACAAAGACCTGATCCTGGCCACCACTTATGACATTGTTGTGTTCTCAATTATCGTTCAAGGGCTCACGGTCAAGAGCTTGGTTGAGAGAACATACCCCTCGCAATCTGGTGCCAGCTGAACTTTACGCGGGTCGTCCGCTATCGCCGTACCAATCGGGAGATGAACACCGTTAGGTTGGCGGCTGAGGCCTCCGTCGTCCTTGGCTCTCTGCGGACCTTTGGGAGGAGAGCGAAGATTATCAAACATTATTGAAATCCATCACCGACGACGCCTCGCTTAGAACCGTCGCGTGAAGCAGCCACCAGACCCGGTCCTTTGATTGATGGTGGGGGCGATGGACAGTCGCAGATGGACGAAAATTTTCGATGCCTCAGGCTCGGCGTTGACCATCGCCTAAGCACTGCTCATCGCCTCTAAACTGAAGTTCCAGCGATCTGGGGTGTCTCGCAAGGTCTATTTCTCTTGTGCGCCAATGGGTTCGACGCCGATCATCATTGTTGGCGAGACCAAATTGTACCCATGTAATGCGACGCGATGACTCACAGCGCATCGGGGCAAA
>JANMVX010000091.1:0-48416 GCA_031393505.1 Hyphomicrobiaceae bacterium
TTGGTGAGCCGGGTCAGGATCGAACTGACGACCACATGATTAAAAGTCACGTGCTCTACCACTGAGCTACCGGCCCACTCTGATGTGGCATGCGGGCTTTGAACACGCTTCGTGGGGTGGTGTCAACGTCAGGGAGCCGCCGCCATCCGCTTCTCGCGCGCTTGGCGCTCTTCGCTGAGCTTGGTGACGATCGAGGCGGCGATCACGGCCAGGGTCACGACGCAGATGACCACCGTGGACACCGCGTTGATCTTCGGGCTGACGCCCAATCGCACGTCGGAGTAGATGCGCATCGGCAGCGTGGTGGCGCCGGGGCCGGTGGTGAAGCTGGAGATGACCAGGTCGTCGATCGAGAGCGTGAAGGCCAGCATCCAGGCCGAGATGACGGCGGGCAGGATGATCGGGAGCGTGATCACCATGAAGGTCTTGAAGGGTGAGCAGCCGAGGTCGAGCGCGGCCTCCTCAAGGCTCTGGTCGAAGGTGACCAGGCGCGACTGCACGACGACGGCGGCAAAGCACATCGTGAAGCTGATGTGGGCCAGCAGGATGGTCCAGAAGCCGCGGTCAAGGTTCAGCGCCACGAACAGCAGCAACAGCGACAGGCCGGTGATGATCTCGGGCATCACCAGCGGCGCATAGATCATGCCGGCGAACATCGACGAGCCGCGGAATTTTCCGTAGCGCACCAGCACGATGGCGGCGAGCGTGCCGAGCACCGTGGCGATTGTGGCCGAGAGCAGGCCGACCCGCAGCGTGACCCAGGCGGCGTCGAGCAGTTGCTGGTCCTTGAGCAGTTCGCCGTACCATTTGGTCGACCATCCGGACCAGATGGCGACGCTGCGGCCGGCGTTGAACGAGTAGATCACCAAGAGCAGGATCGGGATGTAGAGGAACGCGAAGCCGAGCGCGAGCGAGGTGGCGTTGAAGGAGGAAAAGCGGCGCATCAGCGGACGCTCCCGGTGTTTTTGGCCTGATGGTTCTGGAACAGTACGATCGGGATGACCAGCACCAGCAACAGCACGATGGCGAGCGCGGACGCGGTCGGCCAGTCATGGTTGGAGGCGAACTCTTCCCATAGTGTGTGGCCGATCATGAGCGTCGAGGAGCCGCCGAGCAGGTCGGGGATGACGAATTCGCCGACGACCGGAATGAACACCAGGAAGCAGCCGGCGATGACGCCCGGTAGCGAGAGCGGAAAGGTGATGGTCCAAAAGCTCTTCATCGGCGGCGAGCCCAGATCTTCGGCGGCCTCCAGAAGGGTGTTGTCCATCTTCTCCAGCGCCGAATAGAGCGGCAGAATCATGAACGGCAGATAGGAATAGATGATGCCGATGTAGACCGCCCAATTGGTCTGCAGGATGACCAAAGGCTCCTTGATGACGCCCAGCCAGATCAGGGTGTTGTTGAGAAAACCCTCGTTCGCGAGGATGCCCATCCAGGCGTAGATGCGGATGAGAAAACTGGTCCAGAACGGCAGGATGATCAGCATCAGCAGCGTCGGGCGCCATTTGTCGGGAGCGCGCGCCATGGCGTAGGCGATCGGGTAACCGATGAGGAGTGTGCAGATGGTCGAGAAGAAAGCGATCCAGACGCTGGAGAGATAGGAGCGGATGTAGAGGCTGTCAGACAGCAGCCGGCCGTAGCTGGCGGTGGTGAATTCGGCGATGTGGCTGAAGGTCTGGCCGAGGCTTTCGCCAAAAATGTCGAACACGGGCGAGAACGGCGGCTGGGCCAGCTCGTAGTTCGAAAATGAAATGCGCAGCACGATGACGAACGGCAGCAGGAAGAAGAAGAACGACCAGGCGTAGGGGATGGCGACTGGCAGCCAGCGCGTCCAATTGGTGCGCTCGGTGGCGGGCAGGGTGGCCGCGGGGGCTGCAGTGTCGGCGATGGTCGTATCAGCCATGGGTGGTTCCAAAACAGTTTCAATCGGGCAGAAAATGTGGGCTTGGGGACATGATGTTCATCTGCGGCCTGAAGATCGGTTGCGGTTGGCCCGATTGAATGAGCCGCAGATGACCTTCGTGTCCCCGCTCTTGCACGGCAGAGCGGGGACACGAAGTTCATTTTCGGCGACAGAAGCCAGCGCCAAACTATACCTTTCGCACAACGCCGAAAATGAACATCATGTCCCCGAACTGGCGCGTCGGCGGCCACCTTCTCCCCTCGTAAGCTGAGGGGAGAAGGAAGTCCTCACCCCGTCAGTATCAACCCGCTTTCCGGCGCCCAGGTCAGCCACACGTTGTCCTCCCAGCTGATCGGGCGTTCCACGACGCGCGATGTGTTGGCGACGGCGGCGCGCATGTTCGAGCCCGAAGGCAAGCGGACGTGATAGATCGAAGTGTCGCCGAGATAGCCGATGTCCCAGACCTTACCCTCGATGGCGTTCACGGAGCGATCCGCCGGCGGCTCATGGGCAATGCGGACCTTCTCGGGGCGGATGGCGAAAAAGGCCCCGGCGCCCTTGGTGCAAGCCGTGTCGCTGTTGATCTCGATCGCGCCGGGCACCGGCAGACCTTCCAGCCGCACAGAATGTTTGCCCGCGTCGACCTTGGCGACCTTGCCCTCCAGGATGTTGATGTTGCCAATGAAGTCGGCCACGTACTTGGAATTGGGATGCTCGTAAATCTCGGACGGGGTCGCGACCTGCTTGAGCAGGCCGTGGTTCATGACGCCGATGCGGTCGGCCACGGTCATGGCCTCTTCCTGATCGTGCGTCACGATCAGGAAGGTCATGCCCAGCTTCTGCTGCAGGTCGGTGAGTTCGAACTGGGTTTCCTCGCGCAGCTTCTTGTCCAGCGCGGCCAGCGGCTCGTCGAGCAGCAGCACCTTTGGCCGCTTGGCCAGAGCGCGGGCGAGCGCGACGCGCTGTCGTTGGCCGCCCGACAGCTGATGCGGCTTGCGTTTTGCGAACGGCTCCAGCTTCACCAGCTTCAGCATTTCCTGCACGCGTTCTTCGATATCGCCCTTGGCCATGCCGGACTGTTTGGGGCCGAAGGCGATGTTCTGCTCGACCGTCATGTGCGGGAACAGGGCGTAGGACTGGAACATCATGTTCACGGGCCGCTGATAGGGCGGGAGCGTCGCAATATCCTCGCCGGCCAGCAGCACCTGCCCCGAGGTCGGCCGCTCGAAGCCGGCGATCATGCGCATCAAGGTGGTCTTGCCGCAGCCCGACGGGCCGAGCAGCGCGAAGAACTCGCGCTCGTAAATGCCGAGCGAGACATTGTTGACAGCGGTGAAATCGCCGAAGGTTTTGACGACGTTCTTGAATTCAATCAGCGGTTTGTTGGCCGGATCGGTCCAGGGAGCGAACGAGCGGCGGACGGGACCGAGGGTCTTGGTGGCCATGGGATACTTTGCTCAAGAGAAAAGAATAAAGGCGTGAAATCGTGAAATCGTGAAGTCGCCAAATCGGTAAGAGGAGATCACTTGACGATTTGGCGATTTGGCGATTTGGCGATTTGGCGATTTGGCGATTTGGCGATTTGGCGATTTGGCGATTTGGCGACTTGGCGACTTGGCGACTTCACGATTTCACGATTTCACGTCTTTTTATGCCGCACAACTAGCTCGAATAAGAAAAGGCCCGATGACTATCACCGGGCCTCGCAACAAAATCAACCGCCGGTCTTGACCGAGCGCCAGGCGTCGGTCCGGGCGCGTTGCATCTTGGCGTCGAGTGGCAGCGGCACGTAGAGGCGCGCCAACGTGTCCTTGTCCGGATAGACGGTGGTGTCTTCCAGCATCGACTTGTCCATCAGCTTCTGCGCTTCCAGGTTGCCGTTGGCGTAGCCCACGAACTTGGAGCACTTGGCGATGACGTCGGGGCGCATCATGTAGTCGATGAATTTGTAGGCTTCGTCCTTGTGCTTGGCGTCCGCCGGGATGGCCAGGTTATCAAACCACATCATGGTGCCCTCCTTCGGAATGAAGTAGGAAATCTCGATCTTCTTGGCGTCATCCGTGATCGTCTTGTTCTTGTCGGCGGCGCGCGTCGCGGCGATCGAGAAGTCGCCCGACCAGCCGAGCGCGATGCAGACGTCGCCGTTGGCGATGGCGTTGATGTATTCGGACGAATGGAATTTCCGCACGTAGGGGCGGATCTTCTGCAAGGCTTCGGCGGCCGTCTTGTAGTCCGCCGGGTTTTTGGTGTTCGGATCGAGCTTGAGGTACTGCAGCATCGTGGTGATGACGTCCTCGTCGCTGTCCAACATCATGATCCCGCAGTCCTTGAACTTGGCGGCGATCTCCGGCTTGAACAGCATGTCCCAGGAGCCGATCGGGGCGTCCGGCATGATGGCTTTGATCTTGTTGACGTTGTAGCCGATCCCGGTGGTGCCCCACATGTAATTGACGGCATGAGCGTTGCCGGCGTCATAGGCCGCCAGGTGCTCCATCACCATTGGCCACATGTTCTTCAGGTTCGGCAGCTTTGACTTGTCCAGCTCGCTGTGGATCTTGGCCTTGATCTGGCGGTACAGGAACGCGCCGCCGGGCACCACGACGTCATAGCCGGTCTTGCCGGCCATCAACTTGGCGTCCAGCACCTCGTTGGCGTCGTACACGTCGTATTGCACTTTAATGCCGGTTTCCTTGGTGAAATCCTCCAGCACGCTGGCGTCGATATAGTCGGACCAGTTGAAGACATTCACGACCGATTCGGCCGACGCGACGTTGGCCGCCAGCAGCGCGGCCGAACCGGCGACCAGGGCGGCAAAACGTTTTCCAAGTAGACTTCTTGACACAGATAGATCCTTTCTTCTCAGACTCTACGGCGCGGTGGAGCGCTTTGGGGCGATCCTAGCCTTGCAACGGTTTGCCTGCAATTACGAACGCTTACCTGCTCGATACGAGCACATCCGCTGGCATTGAGTCGTGGACACTGTGGCATGAAGATGACTGCTGAGACGACGGACGCCAGGGTGGTTACGGTATCGGCGCACGAGCGGGTCTATCGCTGCTTGCGCCAGCGCATCCTCACGGGCGGCTTCCTGCCTGGCCGGCCCGTCACCCTGCGCGGCATCGCCACCCAGCTCGGCGTCAGCCCGATGCCGGTGCGCGAAGCCGTGCGGCGGCTGATCGCTGAGCGCGCGCTCGACATGCAGGACAACCGCCGCGTCAGCGTGCCGGCTATGACCAAGGAGAAGTTCGAGCAGATCGTCTTTGCACGCCGTAGCCTCGAACCCGAGCTCGCAATCCGCGCGCTTCCCCATATAAACCGGGCCAAACTGGCCGAGATCGAAGCCCTGGATGATGGCATCGACAAGGCCATGGCCTCGGGCGACATCGAGGGATATATGCGCGGCAACCTGGGGTTTCACTTCGCCATCTATGAGCAGGCCGGGGCCGAGACCCTGCTCGCCCTGACCGAGAGCGTGTGGCTGCAGTTCGCCCCGTTCATGCGCTACGTCTACGGTCGCTTCGGCACCGCCAAGCTTATCGACCAGCACGCGTTGGCGCGTCAGGCCATCCACCGCGGTGATCCGCGCATGCTGGCCGCCGCCATCCGCGAGGACATTATGCAGGGCATGCGGTTCATCGGCGAGGCGGCCTTGCAGAACCAACTTGTCGCCCCCGACGCCCCCGATCCCAACGCCGTGGCTTGACGCAATCGTGCCGGCGGCCAATATTGTGATCACAATATTCCGTTGCGTATCGTGTTGCGTGCCGTTGCGTCTGGTTGCGTCCCCGTAGCCCAGAGTTGCAACAAAGTGGACTTCCAATGCCCAAAGACGACAAATCCGTTGCAAAAGCTCCCTCGACCCCCGCCGAAGTGCGCGATTGGTTAAAATCGCACCGCATCGAGGAGGTCGAATGCGCCCTCGCCGACATCGCCGGCGTTGCCCGCGGAAAAGCTATGCCGGCGCAAAAGTTCGCGGAACTGAAGCCAACCTACCTACCGGTCTCGATCTTCTTTCAGGGCATCACCGGAGAGTATGTCGATTTCGACGGCGACCAGGATTACACGGAAGGCGACCTGCTGCTCGTCCCCGACCTATCGACCATCCGCACTGCTCCCTGGGCCAAGACGCCGACGGCCCACGTCTTACACGACGTACACTGGCAGACGGGGCCGGAAGTCGAATACGCTCCGCGCAATGTCCTAAAGCGCATTACCCGTCTCTATGACAAAGAGGGCTGGAAGCCGATCGTGGCGCCGGAGATTGAGTTCTATCTGACCAAACCCAATCCGGACCCGGACTATCCGCTGGAAGCTCCCGTCGGCCGCTCGGGCCGCGCGGGCAATGCGCGCCAAAGTTACGCGCTCGCCGGGGTCGACGAATACGCCGGCTTTGTCGACGACCTCTATGACTTCGCCGAGGCGCAAGGTCTGGAGATCGACACCATCATCCAGGAAGGCGGCTCATCCCAACTCGAAATCAATCTCCGGCATGGCGAACCGCTGTCGCTGGCCGACCAGGTCTATTTCTTCAAGCGCACCCTGCGCGAGGCGGCGCTGCGCCACGACTGTTACGCCACCTTTATGGCCAAGCCGATGGCCAACGAGCCCGGCAGCGCCATGCACATTCATCAGTCGATCGTCAGCGCAAAGACGGGTCAGACATTGTTCAGCGACAAGGATGGAAAGCCTACGGAGCTATTTTACGGTTTTATCGCGGGACTGCAGACTTACCTTCCCGCCGCCACCTGTTTCCTGGCGCCTTACGTGAACTCCTACCGCCGCCTGATCCCCGACGCCGCCGCCCCGATCAATGTCGAATGGGGCATGGACAACCGCACCACGGGCTTGCGCGTTCCCGTCTCGCCGCCCGAAGCGCGCCGGGTCGAAAACCGCATCGCCGGCGCCGATACCAATCCCTATCTTGCCATCGCGGTCAGCCTGGCCTGCGGCTATCTCGGCATGAAAAAGGGCCTGAAACCGCGTCCCGCCGTCACCGGCAGCGCTTACGCCCGCGACTATCAGATCCCGCGCGGATTGCTGGAGGCGGTCGCGCTGTTTGAGGAGTGTAAGGAGCTTCAAGAGCTGCTCGGGCCGGGTTTTTCCTCTTTGTACGGTAAAATCAAGCAATCGGAGTTCGAGGCATTCATGCGGGTGATCTCGCCATGGGAGCGGGAGCATTTGTTGTTGAGTGTGTGAGCTAGCGAAGCAAAACGTGAAATCGTGAAGTCGTGAAGTCGCCAAATCGTAGACAAAACAGGTGTTCCTGGCCCGATTTCACGACTTGGCGACTTCACGATTTCCCGTCTTCTTTTTCCAAGAAACGAGTTGCCACCCATGACCCTCCTCAACCTTCCCCCCACCGAAGACATCCAAGCCTCCGACGCGGCGCACCATCTTCATCCGTTCACGGACGCCAAGCAGATCCACGCCGCCAAGACCCGCGTCATCACGCGTGCGGAAGGCTGCTACGTCTACGAATCCAACGGCCACAAGCTGCTCGACGGCATGTCCGGCCTGTGGTGCGTGAACGTGGGTTACAGCCAGCCGCGCATCAACGACGCTGTGCACCGGCAGATGAGCGTGATGCCCTACTACAACACGTTCTTTCAGTGTACGCACCCCGTGGTGACGGAACTGGCCGAGAAGATGGCTGAAGTGCTGCCCGGCGACATGAACCACGTCATGTTCACGGGATCGGGCTCTGAAAGCAACGAGACCATTATACGGCTTGTACGCCATTATTGGTCTGTGATGGGCAAGCCCGGCAAAACCAATATCATCTCGCGCAAACTCGGCTACCATGGCTCCTCCATGGGCGCGGCCAGCCTGGGCGGCATGTCGGCGATGCACCGCCAGGGCGGCATGCCGATCCCGGGCATCCACCACATCGATCCGCCCTACTGGTTCGGCCACGACGGCGACATGACGCCCGAGGAACTCGGCGCTGAGCGGGCCAAACAGCTCAACGACATGATCGACTGGCTGGGCGAGGACAATGTCGGCGCCTTCATCGGCGAGCCGATTCTTGGTGCGGCGGGCGTGCTTATTCCGCCTGCGAACTATTGGCCTGAGATCGAAAAAATCTGCCGCGCGCGCAATGTGCTGCTGGTTGCGGACGAAGTCATCTGCGGCTTTGGTCGCACCGGCAGTTGGTTCGGATGCCAGACCTTGGGCTTCCAGCCCGACATCATGGCCATGGCCAAAGGTCTATCGTCCGGCTACCTCCCAATCGGCGCCGTCGGCCTCTCCGACCGCATCGCCCTGCCCTTCATCGAGAAAGCCGGGGAATTCTACCACGGCTACACCTACGCCGGGCACCCCGCCTGCGCCGCCGCCGCGCTGGAAAACATCAGGATCATCGAGGAGGACAACCTCGTCGCCGCCGTCGACAGCGGGATCGGCGCCTACCTGCGCAAGGGCTGGGCGACACTCGCCGACCACGACATGGTGGGCGAAGTGCGCATGACCGGCATGATCGGCGCGCTGGAGCTGGTGCCTAACAAAAAGAGCCGCAAACGCTTCGCCGACGAAGGCAAAGTGGGCACCATGTGCCGCAACAACAGCGTGAAATCGGGCCTCGTCATGCGCGCCTGCTGGGACCGCATGGTGGTCGCCCCGCCGTTTGTCATCAACGAAACCGAGGTGGACGAACTGGTCGCCAAGGCGAGGACGGCGCTGGACCTCACCTGGAAAGAGGTGAAGGCGGAGGGGCTGCTGGACTAATGCACAGCGCCGGCGAAAGGTTTTGCAGATGCAGAGCGCGTTTTCCTGCCTTCTCCCTTTGGGAGAAGGTGGCGCCCCCTGCGCGGAAGCGCAAAAGTAAATGGGCGCCGGATGAGGGGGTTGGTCGCGAGGGCGTGGCGAGACGGTGCGTCAAACTCGGACGCCAATCCCCTCATCCGCGCTTCGGGCACCTTCTCCCGACGGGAGAAGGCCATGGAGCCGCAAGACCAGTTTTGGATCAACAAGAGTTCGACGAAATTCGGTTGCATTCAATCCTGGACAATGCGGCGTGTGTCGCGCTCGACGCCACTTGATAACACATGAAAGCGAAAAATCGGCATAATGTCCCTCCTTGCCCTGATCAAACCCAAGGGCCCGTCGGGCTTCGGCTATGGCTCGACCGCCGAGGACGTCACCGCCGGCTTGAACCTCACCGGCAAGACGATCCTGATCACCGGTTGCAATTCGGGCCTAGGCTTCGAGACCGCCCGCGTGCTGGCGCTACGTGGCGCACGGATCATCGGCGCGGCTCGCAACCAGGCCAAGGCCGATCAGGCCTGCCGCTCGTTTGGCGGCGGCGCCCTTGGCGTGGCCTGCGAACTCTCCGATCCCGCGTCGGTGCGCGCCTGCGTGGCGGCGCTGAAGGCCAAAAACTTCGAACTTGACGCTATCGTCTGCAACGCCGGCATCATGGCGCTGCCACGGCTTGAGCAAGCGCACGGGTTTGAGCTGCAGTTCTTCACCAACCACGTCGGCCATTTCATGCTGGTGACCGGCCTGCTGGATACTCTGGCCACTGACGGCCGCGTCGTGATGCTGAGCAGCCGGGCCCACACCGGAGCGCCCGCGGCCGGCATCGAATTCGACAATCTCGCCGGGACCAAGGGCTACACGCCTTGGGCTGCCTACGGACAATCCAAGCTGGCCAATCTGCTGTTCGCCAAGGAATTGGCGCGAAAGTTCGGCGGCACGGCGCGCACCGCCAACGCCGTGCACCCCGGCGTCATCTTCGACACCAACCTCACGCGCAACATGGCCATCCCCCGTCCCCTGGCGGCCGTGGTGTTCGGCGCCGCCAATCTGCTGGTGCTGAAATCAATCCCGCAAGGCGCCGCAACGCAATGCTATGTCGCCGCAAGCCCAGCGGCGAAATCCCTATCAGGCGCCTACTTCGCCAACTGCAACCTCGCCAAGCCACGCGCCGACGCCGAGGATGCCGCGCTGGCCGCGAAACTCTGGACTGTTTCGGAGCAGATCGTGGCGGGGTTGAGCTAGGGTGAGAGGGCGGGCGGTCGTCACGACGGCGCGGATGGCCGGTCGGGGATTCGCCAGGATCGGTACCGTCAGGAAACAGACGTATACGGGACAATGTACTGGGCCAGAATTAGCAATCCATTGGTTGTGTGTCACAGGTCCAATTCCGACTGGTCGTCGCGCTCCTCGCGCGGGGCGACCTTGAAACCGCGCTCCATGAGCGGAATCTGGGTTTTCTTGCCCGCGAACAGGTCCTCAATCGTGAAGATCTGGATTTTCGGCACCTTGCCGGTCGGGCCGTCGTAGAGGCCGGCGCCAGCAGCTTCCTTTTTCATCGGTTCCGTGTGCGCTTCGAGCGAGATGTAAACGCCAATCTTGGCCCGTTCCCGATCCACGACCGCGATCAGCTCGCGGATGTCCTTGACTCCCACGCCGCCGCCCTTGACCGAGACGATAGCTTTTTCGGTCGTCTTGGCGCCGGAGCGGAAGAAAATGTGGCCGTCGATGCCGCCGTCCGCGCCCTTCTTCTTGCCGCCGAACGGCACCGCATCGACCAGCGACACCGCCCACCACTGGAACTGATACTTGTCGCGGTTGGAAAGGTCGCGCGCGCCCTCAAGGTCCTTAGGTGTGCCATGAACGGTGAAAGCGATGCCGGGAAAGGCGTCCTTGAGGCGTTTCTCGATCAGCGAGATCGAGAGGTGCGTGATGTCGATGCCGATCCACTGCCGGCCGAGTTTTTCGGCGGCGTGCACGGTGGTGCCGCAACCGCAAAACGGATCGAGGACAACGTCGCCGGGGTTGGACGAGGCAGACAGGATGCGTTCGAGAAGTGCGACAGGTTTTTGGGTGGGATAGCCGAGGCGTTCCTGGGCTTGGGAATTGATGGGCGAAATATCAGTCCAGATGGAACCCATTGCGCCGCCATCCATTTCTTCCAAGTAGCGTTTCAGTTGTGGCCGTTTAGTCGCATCCAACGAGCCATCGTCGTGTTTTGGGTACCAAATTCGACCTTCTGAATCCAGGCGACCCATCGTTTCGCGTTCGTACCTCCAACCCTTCGCTGGAAATGGAAATCCCTTCCATTCGTACATCATATTGGGCCTTGGATTGGGGCTCGTCATGTTATCTAAGCGATAAAGCCCGCGCCCATCTCCATCATTGTGCTTGTATTTCGTCTCAATATATTCGTCTGAATGCGGTTCTTTCGGCGATGTCCAAGTAATTTCGCGGTTTTTAGAATAAAATAGAATCACGTCAGCAACTTTACTCCACGTCTTGCTGTCGCTGTGGGTCGTTGTCCGTTTCCAGATTACTTCGTTGCGATAATTGTCAGCACCAAACACCGCATCCAATAGCAGCTTCAGATAATGGCTCGCGGTCGGGTCGCAGTGGAGATAGATTGACCCTGTCGGTTTTAGCACGCGATGCAATTCCACCAGTCGCACGGCCATGTGCGTCAAGTAGGCCATCATGTCGTTGTCCTTCAAGAACTGTCGCATGGCGCGCAGCATCTCGGCGACATCGGGGTTTGGACCCACCATCACCTCGTCGAAGGCGCGCTCGGCAGCATCATTCCAGTGCCACGTATCCTCGAACGCCTCGATCTGCGCCTGGCTCGAATCGCCCGATGGCCCGCGGAACAGCACATTGTACGTAGCGTTGGAATTGAATGGTGGGTCGAGGTAAACGAGATCCACGCTCTCGGACTTGATGTCCTTACGCAGCACCTCGAGATTGTCGCCATAGTACAGGTGATTGGCCATGCCATCCCGCCGCTGAAGATAACTGTCGAGGGGCGCACAATCGCGACTTGACGCCAAGAACGCAAGCGGTACAAGCTGGGGCAATTCGGAGACGGTGGTGGCTCGTGCGGGTCAAATCCTATACTGAGGCGGTGCGATTGGCGCGATGCGCGGGTGAGGACGCCGCGAATCGGCGTATGCGCAAGTCTGGCCGCAAGGCGTGGTCGGCGGCCGACTACGACCATGCCGCCAGTGTCACCCAAAAAATCCTTACAGATCTGGGTTTTGATATCGTGGGTTGGACCGCGATGGCCGGCGTGCCGCGCAACGAGCCGGATGAGCCAAAAGTGGCCAGAATGCCGAAACGGCGTTCAAAGGCAGCGCCGGTGCAGCTGAACTTCGCCTTTGCCTGAGACTAAAGGACCCTCGCACAGCTTGGGATTCTCCCGGTGTCGCCATTCTTCACTCCGGAGTTCATGTGAGCGGATCGCAAAGCCTCGCGTTCCCACGACCTCGTAGCAGCGCCGCGCTTCTTGAGCCGATCTTCAAAATCGCAAATCTAGGTCCGGCGGCCCCCCCTCACCCCTCCCCCGCGAACACCAGCATCGCGCCGGCGTCCACGCGTACGCCGACATCCTCGCCGCGCCGCACCGGCGCGGTGCCGCGCAGCCGGGCGCGCAACACGCTCTCCAGCCCGTCGACCGCAAGGTCCACGATCACCATGTCGCCCATGAACTTCACGTCCAGCACGCGGGCAGCGCGCCCTTGGCCGGACGGCAGCAGCTCGACGTCGCGCTGGCGGACACAGAGCATCGCGCGCGCACCGTTCGCCAGTCCCGGCGCCGGCACCGATCCCAGCGCGGTCTCGACCGTGCCGGCGCGCACCACGGCGGGCACCTCGTTGATGTTGGAGAACAGACGCGCGACGTAGAGGTCGGCAGGCGCCGCATACAGAGCTTCGGCCTTGCCCTCCTGAACGATCCGTCCACCGCGCAACACCAGGATGCGGTCGGCCAACCGCATCGCCTCGTCGGGATCGTGCGTGACGATGATGGAGGTCGCTTTGGTCTCGCGCAGCACCTGCAGCGTTTCCTCCTGCATGGAGTGGCGCAGCTGTACGTCGAGGCCCGAGAAGGGTTCGTCCATCAGCAGCACGCCGGGGCGCGGCGCCATGGCGCGGGCGAGCGCGACGCGCTGTTGTTCTCCCCCCGACAAACTATGCGGATAGCTTTGCGCGTAGCGGGCGAGCCCGACCCGTTCCAGCGCGGCCAGCGCCACGCGCGTAGACTGATCGGAGGGCAGCGCCCACAAGCCGAAGGCGACGTTTTCCAAGACGGTGAGATGGGGAAACAGCGCGAAATCCTGAAACATCAGGCCGATATTGCGCTTTTCGGGCGGCACGAAACGCTCGTCGCCGGCCACCTCGGAACCGTTGAACAGCACACGTCCCTTCGACGGCTTCTCGATGCCGGCCGCGATGCGCAACAGCGTGGTCTTGCCGCAACCGGACGGGCCGAGCAGGCAGACGATCTCGCTCGGGGCGACGTCAAGGGTGACGCCCTGCAGCGCGCGCACGGGGCCGTACCATCTGTGCACGTCCTCGAATGTCAGGCCGGACGCGAAGGTGGCGCCGGCCGAGCCGCGGCGGCCCCAGCTGGCGCCGCTTGCGGAAAGATCGGCCGCCGTCACGTCGTCCGTGGGCGGAGATGTCGGGTTCGGGAGCAGTACGGTCACGATTGGCGCGGCGCCTCGTCGTCGGGCCGAACGTCGGCATCGCTCTGCCGAACGTCGGCATCGTCCTGCCGAACGTCGGCATCGCCCTGCCGAACGTCGGCATCGTCCTCGGGGGGCGAATCTTCGGCCCTATCCTCCGCCCCCGCCTCATCTTCGGGCTCCAGCGGCAGTTCATCGGCTTGCAGCGAAGCGAGCAGTTCGGGATCGGGCACCTTGAAGCCGGGCGGCAGGCTGGAATCCAACAGCCCCGCCCCCTTCAATTCGGCCGTGCCCGGCAGATCGGCCAGCGTGTCCAGCCCGAAATGCGCCAAAAACCCCTCGGTCGTCCCATAGGTCACTGGCCGCCCCGGCGCGCGTCGGCGTCCGCGCAGGCGCACCCAGCCGGTCTCCAGAAGCACATCCAGCGTGCCCTTGGAGGTGGCCACGCCCCGGATCGCCTCGACTTCGGCGCGCGTCACCGGCTGATGGTAGGCGATGATGGCGAGCGTCTCCAGCGCGGCGCGGGACAGGCGCTTCTCGGTCTCGGATGTTGTCTCCAGCAGGTAGCCGAGGTCGGCCGCGGTCCGGAACGCCCACTTGCCGGCAACTCTCATCAGGTTGACGCCGCGCCGGGCGTAGTCGGCCTGCAGCTGCAGCAGCAACCTGGGCGTATCGGCGCCCGGCGGCAGCTCGCGCGCGAGTTGCTCGGTGGCGAGCGGGGCGGACGCGGCGAACAGCAGCGCTTCGAGCACGCGCAGGTGCTCGGCCGCAGCGGGCGCCAGCGGAGGCGGCGTGTCGGCGTTTTCTGTCACCCTCTCGGCTCGTCTGGCTGTGCGTGTCAAGGCGGCGGCGGTCCTGCGGTCGGTTGCGTCGCGGCAGACTACAGGAGGGAGCGGCGGAGGTACAGGCGTTGGCGGGCAGACCGGGGAAACAAGACTTGATGCGGCCCCGGCCCCCGGAAATAGGCCCGAACGCTCCGGGCCGAACGACGTTTTGTGTCCCCCCTCCAAAGTGCGTTGTGGGGCGGTTGAAACACGCGCCGGCCCGGGCGGATACGGCGGAGCGGGCAGTTCGCCCGTCCCGCCGGGTTCCTGCACCTGCGGCAAAGTACTACCACGGACACCCCTGCGCCTTTTCGGCAAGGGGGGGCGGAGAGCAGCAGGCTACGCCGTCCGGACCTGCCCGACGCCGTTCACCGCCAGATAGGCGGAGTACAGCGACGTGGTTCCGCAGATGAACAGCCGGTTCAGGCGCGCGCCGCCCCAGGCGACGTTGGAGACGATCTCGGGTATGCTGATCTTTCCAATCAGCGCGCCATCCGGCAGGTAGCAATGCACGCCGTCCATGGCGCTGGTCCAGATGCGGCCGTCCGTATCCACCCGGAAACCGTCGAACAGGCCCGCCGTGCTGGTCGCCCACACCTCGCCGCCAGAGAGGCTCTTGCCGTCCGCCGACACCGTAAAACGGCGGATGTGCTTGGGGCCATTCTCCTTGTGCGTCACTCCGGTATCGACGATGTAGAGCAGTTTTTCATCGGGCGAAAATGCGAGGCCATTGGGGCGTACAAAGTCATTCGCCACGCGAGTTACTTCGCGCGACTGCCCGTCGATCCTATAAACATGGCAGCCGTCCTGCTCCATCGGCCGCCGCTCG
Source organism: Hyphomicrobiaceae bacterium (assembly GCA_031393505.1). GTDB lineage: Bacteria > Pseudomonadota > Alphaproteobacteria > Rhizobiales > Hyphomicrobiaceae > JANYHF01. Next base: position 14,995 of record JANMVX010000091.1, read on the forward strand.
CCCTCGTAGTCGATATCGATGCCGTAGGCGGGATCGGTGAACCAGATGCTTCCATCCGACTTTACCACCAGGTCGTTCGGCGAATTCAGCTTCTTGCCACCAAAACTGTCGGCCAGCGTCACCACGCGCCCGTCGTGCTCGGTGCGGCTGACGCGGCGGCCGTGGTGTTCGCAGGTGACCAGCCGTCCCTCGCGATCCACCGTGTTGCCGTTGGAATAATGAGAATCCTGACGGTAGACGCTCACCGTTCCACCGCACTCGTCATATTTCATCATGCGGTTGTTGGGAATGTCCGACCAGATCAGATGCCGCGCCGCCGGGAACCAGGCCGGCCCCTCGCTCCAGCGCGATCCGGTCCAGAGGCGCTCGACACGTGCATGGCCGATGAAGAGGGCGTTGAAGCGCGGGTCGAGGGCTTCGAAGCCGGTGCCGTCCAATTGTCCGTGAAACATGGGGGTGTCCTCCAAAGAGTGTTGTTGTCTTCCTTCTCCCCCATTTTTTGGGGGAGAAGGTGGCCCCCGAGCGCAAAGCGCGAGGACTCAGGGCCGGATGAGGGGCAGCCACTTGCTCCCTACCGGTGGCGCCAAGTTCGGAGCACGTGGCTGCCCCTCATCCGGCCGTCATCCTCCCCGCTGTCGCGGGCCCATTTTGTTCTGCGCCTCCGCGCAGGGCGGCCACCTTCTCCCCCAAAAATGGGGGAGAAGGAAGTCCGTGCCGTACTCCTAAAACGCAATCTGCACCTTCATGGCTTTGCTGCGGTCGTTGGCCAGCTGAAAACCGCGCTCGGCCTCGGCCAGCGGCACGACGCCCGAGAGAAGCGGCGAGAGATCGACCCGCTTGGCATTGATGAGATCCACCGCCAGCGCGAACTCCTCGTGAAACCGGAACGAGCCGCGCATCTCGATCTCCTTCGCCGTCACCTGGTTCATCGGCAGCGCCATATCGCCGCCGAGGCCGAGCTGCACCAGAATGCCGCGTGGGCGGAGCACATCCAGGCCCAGCCGCAGCGCCCGCTCGTTGCCCGAGGCCTCGATCATGATATCGAACGCGCCCTTGTTGGCCTTGTAAGCGTCCATGTCGGCCGCGTTGGTTGCGACGTTCACGGCGCGATCCGCCCCGACTTTTAGCGCCGTAGCTAGAGTAAATTCGGTGACGTCGGTCGCCACGATCTCGCGCGCGCCGTGCGCCCGGGCTGCGATGATGGCGAGAGCGCCAATGGGGCCGCAGCCGGTGATCAGTACACGCCGCCCAGTCAACGGTCCGGCGCGATTGATCGCGTGCAGCGTGACGGCGAAGGGCTCGGCGAAGGCGGCTATCTCGACCGGAACGTCCGGTGCGATTTTATGGCACTGCATGGCGTCGGCCACGAGGTGCTCGCGGAACGCGCCCTGGATGTGCGGGAACGGCATGGCGCTGCCGTAGAAGCGCATGTGGAGGCAATGGTTCTGTGCGCCCTGCTGGCAGTATGTGCACGTCGTACAGGGCCGGCTGGGGCTGACGGCCACGCGGTCGCCCACGGCCAGAGTGGAGACGCCCGTCCCGAGTGCGGAAATTTCGCCCGCCACCTCATGGCCAAGAATCATCGGCTCCTTCAGCCGCACCACGCCAAAACCGCCGTGGTTGTAGTAATGCAAATCCGAGCCGCAAATGCCGCCGCGCTTGATCGCGACGGCGACCTCGCCAGGGCCGGGTTTTTCCGGGTTGCGCTCCTCGATGCGCAGATCCTTGGCGGCATGGATGACGACGGTTTTCATGGGTTATACCATCAGTGATTGGTAGGGGCGCGCAGCAGCGCGCCCGGCGTGCAACATCGACGGACCATCGGTTGCGGCACGCCGGGCGCACAGCTGTGCGCCCCTACGCAACTAGCATCCGATCTCCAAGAAGACCATGGGTCGAGATGTAGTCTGTACTAAGCCACCGGCGTGAGGAGCGGTTTGCCGGCGAAATGCGCTGAGATGTTGTCGCGCATCAGCTGACACATGGCGCGGCGCGTCTCGATGGTGGCGCTGCCGATGTGCGGGAGCAAAACGACGTTGTCGAGCTTGGCGAAACGCGGGTCGATGGTGGGCTCGTTGAGATAAACGTCGAGCGCCGCGCCGGCGATACTTTTGCTTTCCAGCGCGTCCAGCAACGCCGCCTCATCGGCCACTGTTCCGCGCGCGATGTTGACGAAGAAACCCTTGGGACCAAGCGCTTTCAGCACCTCCGCGCTGATCAGCTTGGCCGATCCCGCCCCGCCCGCGACGGTCGCTACCAGATAGTCCGAATTCGCCGCCAAATCCGTCAGTGAGCCAACGAACGGGTAGGACACATCAACTTGTTTTGTCCGCCCAAAGTAGGAAATCGGCATACGGAATGCCTCGCAGCGGCGCGCCACCGCCTTGCCAATGCGCCCCAGCCCGACGATGCCGACGCGCTTGCCGTGCATGCAGGGCATCAGCGGCATGTTCGCCGCCGCCGTCCAGCCGCCCTGGCGGAAAAAGCGATCCGACTGCGGAATATAGCGCGTGATGGCGAGCATGAGGGCCAGCGCCAGGTCGGCGACGTCCTCGGTGAGCACATCAGGCGTGTTGGCCACCTTGATGCCGCGCGGGCGGGTGGAGGCGAAATCGATCCCGTCGACGCCGACGCCGTAGATGCCAATCATCTCCAACTTGGGCAACGCTGCGATCACGTCGGCCGAGGCGCCCAGATCGCCGCGCGTGGCGATGGCGCGGATGTTAGGCCCGTACTGTTTCAGGAACGCGGGTTTGTCGTCCGCCTCCCACAGGCGGTGCACGTCGTAGTGGGCTTCGAGCAGTTCGATATCGCCGGGCGGATAGGGGCCGATGACGAGGATGGCGGGACGGCTGCTTTGGGACGAGGTCAAGGCGGGCTCCGTAGTCTTCCTTCTCCCATTGGGAGAAGGTGGCGCACTGCGCCGGATGAGGGGATTGGCGGTGCGGGCGTGGCACGGCCGGTGCGCCAACCTCCGGCCGCAATCCCCTCATCCGCCCTTCGGGCACCTTCTCCCGACGGGAGAAGGCGATGGAACCGCGCGTTCCGTGGGCGTTGATTGAAGAAAGAGTGTTGCGGTCAGTGATGGCGTCGACCAATAGTCCATGCCACCAATCCCTCGTCAAGGCGCTCGCGCCGCCAACCGATAGGCTCCCCCCATGTCCTTGAAACTGTTCGATCTCACCGGCCGGCGCGCGCTCATCACCGGCTCGTCGCAGGGCATCGGCCTGGCGCTCGCTGGCGGTTTGGCAGCCGCCGGGGCCGAAGTGGTCTTGAACGGGCGCGACGAAGGCAAACTCGCGGTAGCGGCGGCCGAGCTGAAAGGCAAAGGTTTCAAGGCCTCCGGAAGCGCCTTCGATGTGACTGACGAGACGGAGATCAAATCCGCCGTCGACGCCATCGAGCGGGACCGCGGCCCCATCGACATCCTGATCAACAACGCCGGCATGCAGTTCCGCACCACGCTGGAGGATTTCCCGCCCGAAAAATTCCGCGAGTTGATGCGCGTCAACGTCGAGAGCGTGTTTCTGGTCGCCCAAGCGGTGGCGCGCCATATGATCCCGCGTGGACGGGGCCGCATCATCAACATCGGCTCGGTGCAGAGCGAGCTGGGGCGCGCGACCATCGCTCCGTACACGGCCACCAAAGGCGCGGTGAAGCAGCTGACGCGCGGCATGTGCGCCGACTGGGCTCGTCACGGGTTACAGATCAACGCCATCGGTCCCGGCTATTTCAACACGCCGCTGAACAAGGCGCTGGTGGAGAACGCGGAGTTCTCGGGCTGGCTGCAGAAGCGCACCCCGGCAGGGCGCTGGGGCGAGACGGGCGAACTGGTGGGCGCTGCGGTGTTCCTGGCCAGCGATGCGGCGAGTTTCGTCAACGGGCACATGCTGTACGTGGACGGCGGGATCACGGCGGTGTTGTGAGTCGTGGTGTGGTCTGGACGCCACCTTGTTGGCTTTGCGTGATCGCAGATGAAGGTCCGGAACTAAGTTCTACGGTTGGTTTCGTTCTTTTTTTCGACTTCCTGACCGTCTGAACGGACTTGCACACAGTCTCAGTTTTCGCGCATTCCCGACTACATAGCGCATGTGGCGGAGGCCCACAGATAGTCAGGATATTCTTGTAGCCAACACATTGTCCTCTCGTGCCAGGCGGATTTCCCGGTCCCCGGTATCCAGGACCGCCTTTGCATCCGCAACCGGTACACTTAATTTTGCAACGTTCTGCACCACTTGTTGCCGCGAGAACTTGTCGTTGAAGTTCGGGGGTTACTACCGGGCATGCCGGAAGTTGGAAAATAGGCGGCGGTATCTCTTTCCCTTGACCACCTTCAATTGAGGCGGGTGATTGCGCCGTGTCTATCGTAGCTGCAAGCGCGGCACGAATGCACAGGAGGATTATGCCCCCAAGAATTGCTACCCAGACTTTACGCATGGTCCCGGCGTCACTATGAGTTACGCGGCGTGAAAAGTAATAAGGTTGTTGTTACAGTCCCAACGTCAAGTTCGGCGGACTATACACCGAAATGCAAAACCGTGTATAGCGCATTGGGCGCCCTACGCCGCTGCCCGCGCATCCGCCTTGATCCGCGCCACCATACTCGCCAGCCCGTTCGAGCGTTGCGGCGTCAGGTGCTCTTTCAGGCCCAGGCCGGCGAACACCGCCAGAGGATCGACCACCGCGATTTCATCAGCCGTTTTGCCGTTCATGACCGTCAGCAGGATCGCCACCAACCCCTTCACAATGTGGGCGTCGCTGTCGCCGCGGAATCGCATCACTTTCGACACCGGATCGATCTCCGTCACCAGCCAGACCTGGCTGGCGCAGCCGCGCACCTTGTTGACCTCGGTGCGCTCGGCGTCGCTGAGAGCCGGCAGCTCGCGGCCCAGCTCCATGACGTAGCGGTAGCGGTCCTCCCAGTCGTCGAGCAGCTCGAAGTCGGAGGCGATGGAGGCGATGGTTGGGGACATGATGGTCATCTTGCGCCGGCATAATCGGCAATGGAACGAAGACAGCGAGAGCGCAAGATGAGCTTCGTGTCCCCGGTCTTCAGCTGCGGTGAAGACCGGGGACACGAAGTTCAGCTTCGGCGCGCTTTCCCGGCGTATACCACAAGCGTCATGTTCGCCGAAGCTGAACATCATGTCCCCAGCCCCGCCAAAAACCCCGGCAGATCGTCCGTGCGGTGATGGATGTGCGGCGGCGGCGCGTCGCCCCAGCCGGCGATCTCCTTGTAAATGGGATGGTCGTCCATCTCCGAATGCACCAGCACGGTCGTCATGCCGTGCGCGAACGCTGGGCCGAGGTTTTGCGGCAGGTCCTCGAACATGGCCGCGCGCGCCCCGTCGATGCCGAATTTGTCCATGAACGCCGCATAGGGCTCGGCCTTCGGCTTGGGCACGAACTTACAGTCCGTGATGTCGAAAATGCCGTCGAACAGGTGCCCTGTCCCCTGGCGCTCCAGCACGCGCTCGGCGTGGGTCCGCGAGCCGTTGGTGAAGATGATGCGGCGGCCGGGGAGTTTTTCCAGCGCGCTCACCAGCTCCGGGGCGGCAGGGACGGGCGAATAGTCGATGTCATGCACTTCGCTGAGGAAGCTCGCGGGATCGATCTGGTGCTCCACCATCAGGCCGGCCAGCGTTGTGCCGTGCTGATGATAAAGCTGCTTTTGCACTTTTCGCGCCGCGCCGCGCTCCATCCCCAGGCGCCGCGCCACAAACCCGGTCATGCGCTCATCGATCTGCGCGAACAGATTGCAGCGCGACGGGTAGAGCGTGTTGTCGAGGTCGAACACCCAGGTCTGGACGTGGTCGAAGCAGCCGCAGCCGGGTTTTCGGGTGCGGTCACAGGTCGCGGAATTCGCCATAATGTCGGTGTCCAAGGTGAACGGCCCACCAGTCTAGCAGAAGTGGTTTACGAATTCCGCAAGCAAGATGGGCAACGTCGGTAGTCGTAGGGGCGACCCGTGGGTCGCCCTCTCGCCGCTTGCCGTGCCGCACGAGGGCGACCCGCGGGTCGTCCCTACGCAACAGACCCGCCGTTTAGCACTCGCAAAAAAGAGTGCCACCCGCCCCCTTGACAGACTGCCACACCTCCCCCTATCTACTCCCCACCTGTTGGCACTCAAAAAATCGAGTGCCAACAGCTCCCCAAACGCTTTGATCGCAGGCACATGCTCGTTGGTTCCGTGACCGTCGCCCCGCAGTTTCCCCGCGCGGCCTCTCAGGCGCCCGCACTGCCTGCCATCCGTCCTTGCTGAAAAATAGGAGATCCGAAAATGGCCGTAAAATTCCGTCCGTTGCACGACCGCGTCGTCGTCAAGCGCCTCGCCGAAGACACCAAGACCGCTGGCGGCATCATCATCCCCGATAGCGCCACCGAGAAGCCGATGCAGGGCGAAGTCATCTCCGTCGGCCCCGGCGCCCGCGACGAAGACGGCGAGCGCATCCCCGCCGACGTCAAGGCCGGCGACATTATTCTGTTCGGCAAATGGTCGGGCACGGAAGTCAAGATCGAGGGCGAAGAGCTCCTGATCATGAAAGAAAGCGACATCATGGGCGTGATCGAAGGCAAGGTTGCTGCGAAGAAGGCAGCATAAGGAAGACGTGACGTCGTCAAATCGTGAAGTCGCCAAGTCGTGAATAGCGACTCTGCTTCCCGATTTGGCGAATTGGCGATTTCCCGATTTCACGTCTTTTTTTCCCTATCCCCAAAGTAACAAGGAGCCACTCACATGGCAGCCAAAGAAGTCCGTTTCTCCGCCGAAGCCCGCGAGCGCATCTTGCGCGGCGTCGACACCCTGGCCAACGCCGTCAAGGTCACGCTCGGTCCCAAGGGCCGTAACGTCGTGATCGAGAAGTCGTTCGGCGCCCCCCGTTCCACCAAGGACGGCGTCACCGTCGCCAAGGAGATCGAGCTCGAAGACAAGTTCGAGAACATGGGCGCGCAGATGGTGCGTGAAGCCGCCAGCAAGACCAACGACGCGGCCGGCGACGGCACCACGACGGCGTGCGTGCTGACGCAGGCGATCGTGCGCGAGGGCATGAAGGCGGTTGCCGCCGGCATGAACCCGATGGACCTCAAGCGCGGCATCGACAAGGCCGTGACGCAGGTCATGGACGACATCAAGAAGAAGTCACGCAAGGTTGGCAAGTCCGAGGAAATCTCGCAGGTCGGCACCATTTCGGCCAACGGCGACCGCGCCATCGGCGAGATGATCGCCAAGGCCATGCAGAAGGTCGGCAACGAGGGCGTCATCACCGTCGAAGAGGCCAAGAGCCTTGAGTCGGAACTCGACGTCGTCGAAGGCATGCAGTTCGACCGCGGCTATCTCTCGCCCTACTTCATCACCAATGCCGAGAAGATGATGGTCGAGCTTGAGGAGCCCTACATCCTCATCCACGAGAAGAAGCTGTCGGGCCTGCAGCCGATGCTGCCGTTGCTGGAAGCCGTGGTGCAGACCGGCAAGCCCTTGCTGATCATCGCTGAAGATGTCGAAGGCGAGGCGCTGGCCACGCTCGTCGTCAACAAGCTGCGTGGCGGCCTGAAGGTCGCTGCCGTCAAGGCCCCGGGCTTTGGCGACCGCCGCAAGGCCATGCTGCAGGACATCGCCATCCTGACATCGGGCGAAATGATCGCCGAGGACCTGGGCATCAAGCTCGAGAATGTCACCATCGGCATGCTCGGCCGCGCCAAGAAGGTCACCATCGACAAGGACAACACGACCATTGTCGACGGCTCGGGCAAGAAGAAGGACATCGAAGACCGCGTCGCTCAGATCAAGGCTCAGATCGAAGAGACGACGTCCGATTATGACAAAGAGAAGCTGCAGGAACGTCTGGCCAAGCTGGCTGGCGGCGTTGCGGTGATCAAGGTTGGCGGCGCCACCGAGATCGAAGTGAAAGAGAAGAAGGATCGCGTCGATGACGCGCTCAACGCCACGCGCGCTGCCGTCGAAGAGGGCATCGTGCCGGGCGGCGGCGTCGCTCTTCTGCGCGCCACCAAGGCCATCACCGTGAAGGGCCTGAACGAGGACGAAGAGGCCGGCATCAACATCGTGCGCCGCGCCCTGCAGTCTCCGATCCGTCAGATTTCGTCCAACGCGGGCGTCGAAGGATCGATCGTGGTCGGCAAAGTGCTCGAGAACAAGTCGGACACGTTTGGCTACGACGCTCAGCTCGACGAGTACGTCGACATGATCGAAAAGGGCATCATCGACCCGGCCAAGGTTGTGCGCACGGCATTGCGTGACGCAGCCTCGGTTGCCAGCATGCTGATCACCACCGAAGCCGGCATCGCCGAAGCCCCCAAGAAGGGCGACGGCGGCGGCCACGGCCACGGCGGTGGCATGGGTGGAATGGGCGGTATGGGCGGCATGGATATGTAGGGGGCTTGCCCCACGCGCCCGGCGGCTCGCGGTTATGCGAGCCGCCGGGCGCAAGCAAAAAGACAACCGCTGCGGGGGAAACCTCGCGGCGGTTTTTTTGTTTGTAATTTGTAGTCCGCGCTTGCGGAAGCTGCGCTCTTCTACAAGCTATCATTTAACGTCGTGGCGGTAGCGATTCTAGCCTTGCATTCTCGTTTTGTTCACGGTATTTTGGCTCGCCACGAATGCGAAACGTCACATGGACACTGGCGCATGAAATTAGAGAGTCGTGCTGATAACCAGCTAGAGAGCGCCACGACGCTTGTCCGACCGGAAGCGGGACGGCGACTGCGCAAAGCAAAATCAGGCAAGTCAGCGCTTGCGTCTCCGAAAAGTGGCGCCATAAACTCAGTATCGAATGCTTCCAGAAAGCAAGACGCAACCCCACACAAGCAGCTGGATTGGGCGACGATTCGTGCGCTGGGCGCACCGGCGCGGACGCACCTGTCAGATCGGGTCACGTACATCCAAGCTGATGCTGCAGGTTGGTTGGCTGAGTTGCCAGAAAATTCTCTCCATGCCGTGGTCACCGATCCACCTTATGGCGTAATAGAGTACAATGGCGTGAACCAGGAAAAGCTCCGGGCTGGCAAAGGTGGCGTATGGCGCATTCCTCCAAGCTTCGATGGCGCCAAGCGTAGTCCGCTGCCGCGCTTTACGGTTCTGTCGGCCGAGGACCGACTTGCGCTGGTGGTGTTTTTCGCAAGCCTGGCAAGGGATCTCGCCCGCGTGCTGGTGCCAGGGGGCCATATCTTGATTGCGTCAAACCCGTTGTTGTCTTCGCAGGCTTTTGTTGCCTTCGAGGCTGCGGGATTGGAAAAGCGAGGCGAGATTATTCGCCTTGTGCAGACTCTTCGTGGCGGCGACCGCCCGAAGAACGCCGATAAGGAATTTCCCGACGTGTCGGTGATGGCGCGGTCATGCTGGGAGCCGTGGGGAGTTTTTCGAAAACCTTGTGAGGGCACGGTTGCGGCAAATCTTCGAAAGTGGGGTACCGGAGGCCTGCGTCGCATTTCTGATGTGGAGCCGTTCAAGGATGTCATTGTCTGTTCGCCGACCCGCAGTGCGGAACGGAAGATTGCCCCGCATCCGTCGCTAAAGCCGCAGCGGTTCATGCGGCAGATCGTGCGCGCCGCTCTGCCGCTTGGTGACGGGATCGTGTACGATCCATTTGCCGGCAGCGGCTCCACATTAGCTGCGGCCGAGGCCTTAGGTTATACCGCAATTGGCACAGAGCGTGATGCCAACTATTTCAACATGGGATGTGGTGCGTTTACGTCGCTAAGTAGACCAAACTTGTCCGCAGTTTAGCAATTCCGTCAGCGTGAAGGGTCGCCGTCCGGGTGCCGAGCGCGCTCCTTGCATTGCTACGAAAATCATCAATTGTGACCTGGCCAAGATAGACCTCGGTGAACCGCATGGGCAAACGATTTACTGCCGGTTCGGTTTCATGATCGGTGCTATAGACGAACACACACATCCATTGTTCGCGGGCGCCATGCGTATCAACGGCGCCGCCTCGGTTGCGCGTACTCTTGACTTCGATACCGTCGGCGCCCGACTGGACGGCGTTGTTGGGGCATAGGCCCTGGACAACGAGGTCCGGATGACCGTTGAAGTGCCTGTTTTCGACAAGTGAACGTGCATGTGCTGCGAGGCTTGCTGTCATCATATCTGAGATGATGCCAGACATCGCAGCTGGCCTAAGCATGTCGTCAAATCGATGCAACCCTTTGCGGAGAAGCAATTCGTTTACGTCGTAGAAAAAATCGTAAACGTCCTGCATGGCCGCCTGGAAGTCCTGGATGCGCAGTTGATAAGGTAGATTTATGTGTTTGTTGAATTTCGTACTATCGACCGCTTGTTTGTTCATGTGTCCCCCTAACGAATCGCAGAACGATACCAAGCAATCAGGGGATTGAGGAACTACAATTCCAGAAAGTCAATTTGGCAAGACCTGCAGTCCCCGATCCGTCAGATCTCGTCCAACGCAGGCGTCGAGGGATCGATCGTGGTCGGCAAGGTGATCGAGAACACGTCGGACACGTTTGGCTACGACGCTCAGCTCGACGAGTACGTCGACATGATCGAGAAGGGCATCATCGACCCGGCCAAGGTTGTGCGCACCGCCTTGCGTGACGCAGCCTCGGTTGCCAGCATGCTGATCACCACCGAAGCCGGCATCGCCGAAGCGCCCAAGAAGGGCGACTCGGGCGGCCACGGCCATGGCGGCGGCATGGGTGGTATGGGCGGTATGGGCGGTATGGATATGTAGTGCGCGGCGGCCGGCTCGCGGTTGCGCGGTGAGCCGGGCGCAAGAAAGAAAGACCGCCGCGGGGGAGCTCGCGGCGGCTTTTTTTATTTGCGGCGACCCAAGAGGCGCACTATGCTCATTCCGAAGAGAAGTTTTCTTGGTCGGACAATGTGGGGGCGGGATGGTTTGCTCGTTTGGCTCGCCAGAAGGCGTGAAAGCATGCGTCGATGTTGTGTTTCCCTGGGCGAGTATGCTATTGGGACTTCTGGGGCTTGTTGTGGTCCTATTTAACTTGGGTTCGACGGGCATCGTTGCGTATTTTCTTCGGACTGCCAAGCGTCACGAGAAAGAAAAGGATGATGCCGATAGGAGGGCCAACGATGCTGAACAGAGGTTTCAAGAATTAGCGGGAATAGTATCGGGACCGTTAACGAAGTATCAAGAATTAGTTGTCGAGACCCAAGATTCTGGTCGACGTGCAGATCAACTTGAAAAGGATTATAACGAGGTACGATCTCGGTTTGAAGCATACAAATCTTCGGCTGTCGACAATTCTGAAGCGCTGAAGGCTCTAAAGGCGGCAGAAGATCGAATTCGGAGTCTCGACGGAAAGTTGGCATCGGTCCGCGACGCCTACAATATAGAAGTTGACGCATTCTGGTCTCGGCCGATCCGCTCGGGCATGGGGCCTTTGGCGGAACTGATCAAAGATAGCATCCCGATCATTTTGTTGGGAAATCAAAAAGGAGGTGTTGGAAAAACGACATTAGCTGCTAATCTAGCTGCATATTTTCAACACAAAGCTGGCGAACGAGTTCTCGCTGTCGATCTGGACTATCAGGGATCGATGACAATGATGATGGAGCGGCAAGCAGGGTCTGAGCAAGATACATTTCGGTCCACGGTCGATCTCGTATTTCAGCGGGCACTTCCAGAAAATTGGCGCAAACTCTCTATCGTGCCTCTGAACAACAAACTATACTATATGCCGTGTTACTATTCCTTTGAAAAAGTCGAACGGAGTTTAGAATACAGTTGGCTGCTGGGTGACGACGACGATGATATGCGCTTTCGGTTGGCCCGAGTACTTTTGTCTCCAGAAATTCAGCGCGACTTCGACCGCATTATTATAGACGCGCCGCCTCGATTCACCGCTGGTTTTGTCAATGGATTCTGTGTCGCGACTCACTTATTTGTCCCAACGATTGTTGACGACGTGGCCCTCAATGCCGTCGGTAATTTCGTAACGCAGTTTGCGCATTTGTCGAAGGTTGTAAATCCTGGGTTGCAACTTGCCGGAATCATCGGAATGCGGACGACTAATGTTCAAGATAATGCCTTGCCTCAAACGATGCAGGCGCGCGCGGACAGCGCAGATGTCGCTGCTCGTCGTGCTCTTGGGACTGACAAATCTTATTTTATCAGAGATGCTGTAATTCGCAATTACCCAAGCCTGGCGTCTGCAACGGGACAGGGAATTCCCTACTTTAGGGAAGAAACTACGCGACCAATGTTTGACAATCTCGGGCGACGAATCGGTGAAATTGCCCCAAGGAAACGACGATGAAGTGCGGTCAATTTGCTGCTACTTTGAATTACTTCGCCACGTTCATCGAAGGCTTAGCCAGCGAATCCACAAGCTTTGGTCTGCGCGATTTGGCAAGGGTGATTGATCTTGGTGGTATGCTAACGGTCAAGGCATTTGTTGACCGGGTCCAAAAATATCTAGAAAAAAATGATATCGCGCTCGGTTCGAGTGAATCGCAGCAAAGTCGACTCAAACAGATTCGCGTCCTTCTTTTGCAAATCGGTTGCGAAAAGGCAGCATCAGATGGCGACCTCGTGTTGGGGCTGTTAGGTCAATCTAGCCCTGATGCAACTCTCGGTTTCTTTGAAGTTGCAAGCGCAGCCTTAGCAAAAAAAGTCAGAACTGGACCTCAAATACAAATCAAAAAGTCGCTTCGTTTTGACGTGAATCCGTTGATCCTACGGAGATACGCGGATCGTTTAACAGACGCGCTTTTTGATCAGCACGGATTCGATTCAGTAGTTGCTGAATTGATTTCAAAAGATAGATTTAGTAAAGCGGATTTGAAGGAGGTAGCGGACAGATTTCTAGGTGCCGTGCGATCATACAAAACGAAGAATGACATAATGAAAGCAATCAGGCTTCGGCGGCAACAAGAAGACTCTCAAGCGCGCCGAGAGCATGCGCTCGCAAAGATTGTACCCTAAGCGCCGGTACTCGGCATCTTAATGTAGGTGTAACAGTACGTTATGGAGCCTCGCCGGCGGCGTTGCGGTGATCAAGGTCGGCGGCGCCACCGAGATCGAAGTGAAGGAAAAGAAGGATCGCGTCGATGACGCGCTCAACGCAACCCGCGCTGCCGTTGAAGAAGGCATCGTGGCCCATTTGCGCAAGAGGGGCGACGGCGTCGCCCTGCTGCGCGCCACCAAGGCCATCACCGTCAAGGGCCTGAACGAGGACGAAGAGGCCGGCATCAACATCGTGCGCCGCGCCCTGCAGTCCCCGATCCGTCAGATTTCTTCGAACGCAGGCGTCGAGGGATCGATCGTGGTCGGCAAGGTGCTCGAGAACACGTCGGACACGTTTGGCTACGACGCTCAGCTCGACGAGTACGTCGACATGATCGAAAAGGGCATCATCGACCCGGCCAAGGTTGTGCGCACGGCGCTCCGTGACGCGGCCTCGGTGGCCAGCATGCTGATCACCACCGAAGCCGGCATCGCCGAAGCGCCCAAGAGGGGCGACTCAGGCGGCCACGGCCATGGCGGCGGCATGGGTGGTATGGGCGGCATGGGCGGCATGGATATGTAGTCTAGCCCGCCCCTGGCGGCCAGCTCCCGCATGCGCGGCCGAAGCCGCTTCGGCGCGGCGAAGGCCCGGCTAAGGGTTGGGCCAGGGGCAAGCAGAGAGACTTCAGACACCCTGGGGGCAACTCCGGGGTGTTTTGTTGTGTCCAAACTCTCCATTCCAACTCAATTGCGGGGACGGAAGCTTCATGTTATATAAAAGTACAATTTTTGCCTGAGGACCTGCACAATGCGAACCACCACCCTGCGGCAATCCGGAGGCTCCATCATCGTGTCGCTGCCCAAAACCTTTGTCGAGCAGCTCGGGCTCGGCCCGAACGCGCCGATCGACATCACGTTGCAGGGCGAGTCGATCGTGATTGCGCCGCAAAAGCGCAAGCGGATCGGCCTCAAGGCGCGCCTCGCCCAATGCGATTTCAGCGAACCGGCGAGTGCGGACGATGCGGCCTGGCTTGATGAGCCGAGCGTTGGCAGAGAGCGGATCGATGGATAGGGGCGACATCTACAACGTCGATCTGGAGCCGACCATTGGGCAGGAACAGCAGGGGCGACTGTTCGTCATGATTGTATCGGCGGACGCCTTCAACAAACACAACCCGCCGCTGGTTTGACCGATAACGACGGGCGGGCTGGGTAAGCGACTGGCGGGACTGACCATCAATCTGCAAGGAGCGGGAACATCTACTGTCGGCGTGGTCCTTTGCTCGCAAATCAGGGTGCTCGACGTAAGGGCCCGAAAGGGACGCAAAATCGAGCGCGCCCCCGAGCCGGTCGTTCAAGAGGTCATCGATTGCCTGCAGGATATTCTGACGGGCGACTAGACATTGGAACCGCTCTCATTGCCCTCAACGAGGCCAGCCATGCTGACCTCGCTCCGCGCCCAACGCGCCTTCAACCCGATCCGCCAGATTGCCCAGAATGCGGGCATCATCGATCCGGCCAAGGCTGCGCACGGCGCTGCAGAACGCAGCCTCGGTCGCACCCATACTGATCATCACCGAAGCCGGCATCGCCGAAGCCCCCAAGCAGGGCGTCTCAAGCCACAAGCACGGCGGCGGCAAAGGCGGCACGGATATGTAGCTCCGGCCTTCCGTGCCCGGCGGCCGGCTCCCGATTGTGCCGGGCGAAGCAATAGTGACCGCTACGGGGAAACGCGCGGCAAGTTTTTTATTGGGTCGCTACAGAACGTCTTCAATCTTCGCCGCCGTCGCATCGGCAAAGCCTGCCGCTGCCAGCACCGGTAAGATGCGCTCAAAACGCTGCGTATCTTCCAAGGTCACGACCGAGGTGATCCGCCCCCAGCGCAACCCCAACAGCTGCATGAACTCATTTTCATAGGGCGCCTGGACGCCGGCCGAAGACGGAACAGTGCCGCGAATTTTCACATAGGTCATGACGCGCGTGTTCCACGGCGGGCCGCTCGAAATGATCGCTTGCGGGACGAACTTGGCGCCGGGAAACAGGCGATAGAGCCGTTCGAACCACGCGGTCATTGCAGCCTTAGTCCGGCGCTCGCCGCCAAGCGGTGTGTCGCCGGCAAAGCGATAGGTGAACTGGTCGTCCAGCCCGTCGACGATGGCGCGCCAATTGCCGCGATTGGCTTCATCGAAAAGGCGCTTCACACGTCCACGGACGATAGCGTGATACATATCGCGACTCCATGAGAGGTATTGCGCTTGCGTAGGTGCGCACCAAGTAGCAAAATACAACTTCCGCCATGAAGTAGCAAAATGCAACTTAAAAACTGAGCTCCTCGTGACCCCAACCGATTTCGGCGACATGAATTGCTCCGTCGCCCGCGCCCTTGGCGAGGTCGGGGAGCGCTGGAGCCTGCTGATTGTGCGCGAGGCCATCATGGGATCGACCCGGTTTGACGAGTTTCATCAGCGGCTGGGGGTGGCGCGCAACATTTTGACAAGGCGGCTGGAAACGCTGGTGGCGGCCGGGGTATTGCAGCGGCTGGCCTCCGAACACAATGCCCGCATCTTCATCTATCAGCTCACGGAGAAAGGCTGGGATCTCTATCCGGTAGTCGCCGCCCTGATGCACTGGGGGGACCGCTGGATCGACGCGGGCGCCGGCCCACCCGTCGTTTTGGTGGATCGAAAAACCGGCGAGCCTATCCCGCGCGTCACGCTGCGCACGGAGCGTGGGCAGGCAATTGCACGAGCCGACATTGCCATACGTCCGGGCGCCGGAGCGACGCAGCGGACGCGAGCGCGGTTGGGATAACCAAAGGGCGGATCGACCCCCGACCCCTACCCCTTAAAATACGGCTCCACCGTCCCCTTCATCTTGATCGTCAGCGGGTTGCCCGCGCGGTCCTTGGCGTTGCCGGCCGTCACCCGGATCCAGCCTTCGGAAACGCAATATTCCTCGACGTTGATTTTCTCGACGCCGTTGAAGCGGATGCCGACTTCGCGGGCGAGCACGGCGGCGTCGTAATAGGGGCGGCCTTCGGTGGCGCAGAGGCGGTCGGGTGGCGTGTCGGTCATGGGACTGGATCCTGTGGTGCTTGGGTTCGGTCAGTGCCCGAACTGCTGAGCCAGCGCAAGGACGCAGTCAGTTCTGCTGGTTTTACACCGACCTGCGTTGCTATAGACCCATCGTCTTGCATGAGACCAGACGCCAGCAGAGTAGGACGCACAGCAGTGCGCCCGGCTTACCGAAACCGACGGACCATCGATGTCGCACGCCGGGCGCGCTGCTGCGCGCCCCGATCACCAATCAGTCCGCATCGACGAAGGTTCCTATGCTTCGCTCGTCAGGCGTCCGGCGAGGGACCGGAAATACCCTTGAAACAGGCCTGAAACACCCTAAACGCCAGATGAACCTCCTGCTCAGAGTGCGTTCAACTGCTTACGCGTAAACCGTCACCAAGGCCTTCACGGGCCAACTCAAGGTAACGGAGATTGTGCTATGAACGCTCTCGCACTTAAAGCAGGTCTGTTGGTGTTGCCGATGGTCATCGCCTGCGCTACCGCCGCCCCAACGCTCGCTTATGATTTCAAGCCGCAGGTCGCCGTCCCGACCGCGTCCAACGACATCAACGGCTGTTGGACCGCCGACCGCTCGCTCTACGGCGCCTATCAGCTCAGTTTCTGCCTCGATCATGGGGCCGGCAGCTATTATGTCACCGGCGGCGGGCTGCACTGCCAGGCTGACGTCTCCTGGCGCAAGGCTTGGCTCGGCGGCTACAAGTTCGTCATGGACCGCAGCAGCTGCGGCAATGGTACGGACTGGTCCGGCGACACCTTCAAATGCTCGCTGGAACGGTCTGCCTTTGGCGTCAGCGCGCCGGCAGGCGACGATTATGCCGTTGCGCCGAAAGTCGCCGTGCCGACACAGGGTCCAGCCGGATACGCCCTGTCGTGCAGCTATCGTCCGGCCGTCGCCGGCTGGGGCTGGCAGAGTTTTAAGGCCTATCGCAGCTAGGTTAGACGTTGACCGATGGGCCGTCGCAGCGATCCTGAGGCGGCCTGCAGTTCGCAGACCTGCGCGAGGGCTCGATCGAAGCGTGGCGGGTCAGGCGCGAATCAGCCATCAATCTTCGTTCAAGGGCCTCTGGCTGGCCATTGGACGGAGACCTCGATGCCGATCCGATTCGAATTCGTGGCTTGGCATAGCGTGCGCCCGTTGTCCGCGGCGGAGATCGAGCATCGGTTGGCCGCCGTCGAGGCGTTCTATCCGCACACAACCGAAAAGCGTTTCATCAAAACCGGCGCGGCTGGCCACACCGGCCTGATCGTCTGGGCGCCGCAGGCCGAGGGGCTGTCGCAATGGTGCGGCCCGTCGCAAGACGCGCTGGTGTTCGCGTCGCATTGCCCGTTCGGCATCAGCCAGCATGTCGAGATCGCCGGCCCCTGCGCGCCCGGTCACGTGCGCCAGCTGCACGACAAGGTGCGGGCGCAGCCGGACACCATCCGCACACTGGTTCCGCCGCTGGCCTTGGCGCAATTGGCCGGTGACGGCGGGCTGCACATTCACGCGGACATCCGCGGGTTCGCCGAGCTGTATCATCACCGTGGCAGTAATGGGCTGCAGGTCTGGTCGAGCCGGCTGGCGATGCCGCTGGTGTTCGCGCTGGAGCCGCCGGCGGAAAGCCGGATCGCGGCCCAGCTGCGCGCGGTTTTCACCTTCTACCCGCATCACCATACACCGTTCGAGAATGTGACGCGGCTGCTTGGCGGCGCGTCCGTTTATGCCGGCGATTGGCCGGCCGAGCCGATCAGCAACCGCCGCAACCATCTGCTGGAGATGCTAGGCACGGCCTATGGCCAGCAGGGGGCGCCGATCGATTACGCCGAATGCCAGCAGGCGATCGCCGGGATGTTGAGTGAAATCGGGCTGTTCTGGAGCTCCGACGCCAGGGCGAAGCTGGGCTGCGGCCTGACCGGCGGGCGCGACTCCCGAACCATCCTGTCGGGCCTGATTGCGAGCGGTCAGTGGAAAGACGTCAAATTCTCGACCAAGAAGATGATGCGGCAGGACTATGAGGTTGTGCCCCAGCTGGTTGAGCTCTGCCGGCGCGAGGGCAAGCCGCTGGCGTGGCAGATGCGCGAGCGGCCGCCGAGCGCCTATTCCGCCAGCAACAATCCTGCGGCCTGGGCCGCGTTTCCGGCTGCGCGCGAATTGGCTGCGCCCGACGCCGGACTGGCGGGACAGGCGAAGAACCTGACGCGCTGGCTGCGGCGGCAACCGACCGCACGACCTTACGCGTTCAGCGACAATCCGCTGCTGGACCGGATGACGTTGCATTTTCACGATATGGACGGCCAGGCCATGCCGTCGAAGTACTACGCCTCGCCCAAGCCGCCCGGACGGGGGGCCGAAACCCCGATGCTTGCCGGCATGTCCGGGGAAACCTTGCGCGGCGTTGGCTATGGCGCCGAGCAGCTGGCGGCGGGGCCTGACAAACACCGGGCGAACGTCGCCCACGAACGCTTTCAGCTGGGGTTGCGCCGGGCCAAGCCGGGACGGACGCAGCAGGCGCGCCCCTATCTCTACGAGGTGCACGACGCCGCGCATGCCGCCTGGGGCCAGTATCTGGACGAGGCGCGGGACGGCGGCATCGGCAGTTTCCTGATCTTCGACTACGTCAATGTCGTCGCCCAGCAATCGCGCCGGGTCGAAGTGCCCAAGATGCTGAAGCTGATCAGCCCCCTGGCGCTGCCGCAGCTGCTCACCGAAAGCTACAAACTCACGGCCGAACAGCGGGTCGCGAACACGTTTCCGATCGGCCTGATCGGGGCGGCGGCGCCGTTCCTGCTGGAAGCGCCGTTCTCGCATCAGATGCCTCGGGACGAGTCCGAAGTCCGGCTCAACGCAACCGGCTTGCCGCAGTTCTGGGACGCTGACGCCGTGCCAGGCTTTTACGAGATTATCGCCCAGCACGACAGCTGGAACGATACTTTTGTCCAACAACAAGTCCTGACGGAGTTCGAGCCAACTGCCGCGTCAAACCTCAATGCGGCCCAACGCGACCGCACCGGCGGATTGCTGATCTGGCGCGCGGCGCAAAAAGCCTATTGCGAGGTCCTGGGGCGTCATGTCGCCAAGCATAAGCGTCTGGGGCGGATGGCGGCCTAGAGGCATTTCTTTTCGCGCCGGACTACAATTTGTCATCCCGGATGCCCTGCACCGTGAAGAACGCTGCAGGGCATCCGGGATGACAGTTCTGGATGAAATCGCAGGACTAAAACTGCGCGACCGTAAAGGCGCTGGGCGCCGGGTCGATCACATGCGGGCCGACCTTGGTGACTTCCAGGATGGCCAGGCCGCGCTCAGGCGTGCCATCCGGGCGCAAGCGGAACAGGCCATCGATGCCGGCGAAGCCGCTGGGGCGCGCCAGTCTGTCGGGCGTGAAGCGTTGGCCGGCGGGATTGGCGGCCAGGGACACGGCCAAGGTTACGGCATCGTACGACAGCGACGCCAAGCGCACCGGCTGCGCGCCATAACTCTTGGCGTAGCGGCCGGCAAAATCGTTCCATGCGGCGGGATCGGGGCCGGCGAACCAGCCGCCCACCAGGCCCGCTTCCTGGCCGATGGCCGGATAGTTCCAACCACCGCTGCCGAGCAAGCGCACCGATTTGGTATCGATGGCCTTGTAGGGCAGCATGGGCGCGACCACTGGCAGCACATCCTGTCCGCCGGGAATGAGGAGCGCATCAATGGGCGCGCCGGCCTTTTGATTGGCGATGAAATCGGCCGCCAGCCGGTTGACCGGATCCGCGACCAAGCTGGCGTCCACCGGGAAGCGTTCCACCGCCGCGACCCGCGCGCCGGCTTTCGCCACTGCAGCCCGGAAGGACGCCTCGACCACCGTTCCATAGGGCGTCTGCGGCACGATGGCGGCAAAGCCCGTCTTGCCGTTGGCGGACGCATAAGCGACCACGCGGGCGATGTCATCGCCGGCAAGAAAGCTGAGCAAATAGACGCCGTTGCCAGCCACTTTGCGATCGCTGGAGAAGGCAATAACCGGGATGTTGGCGGCCCGCGCCACCGGCGCCACGGCCATGACTTCGGCTGCGTAAAGCGGGCCGAGAATGAGTTCGGCGCCCTCGGCCAGCGCCGCTTGCGCGGCGGCCGCTGCGCCCTGCGCGGTGCCAAAGGTGTCTTTTGGTATCAGCGCAATGTTGGCGCCGGGCACGTCAAACAGGGCCAGTTCGGCCGCTTGTTTCAGGGCGGTCGCGACATTGGCCGCGTCCCCGCCCTTGCCGAACGGCAGCAGCAGCGCAACTTTTACGCCAGCGCCCGACAAGGTGCTGCCGGTTGGGACAGCCACTTGGGTCTGTATCAGCGAGGTTTGTGTATCGCCGCCCCCGCCGCCTCCGGAGATGGCGCATCCCGCCAGCAGCGACCCGGCCGCGCTCAAGACAAACGCCCGCCGGCTGAGGAGCAGCGGCAGGTTGGCGTTGTCGAGATGCGAGCGGCGTGTCATGCCCATCCGGGAAATCAAGTGTGCAAGGTTTGGGCGGGATCGTCCGGCCCCAACGGAACGTCTGAAGCGGTAGCCGCCGAGTTTGTCGACAACAAGATCGCCATTGACAGACTTATCACTCGGATTCGCGTGGCCGTGCAAGCGCATAGCGGCCACGCATGTAAGCAAATGGACGTAGCGCGACACCAAGAGACCGCTGCGATAGGCGAATTTCCGTGGACAACACGCCACCTCCAGACGCTCCGGTGCTGCGCGCCGTTAATGACGAGCTGGCGCAGCTGCTGGCCAAGCCCCTCGCGCCCGGGCTCTATCTGGTCGCGACGCCGATAGGCCATCTGGGCGACATCACGCTGCGCGCGCTGGCCGTGCTGGCAGCAGCGGATCGGCTCTATTGCGAGGACACCCGCCACAGCCGCAAGCTGCTCGACCGCTACAGTCTGCGCCCGAGCCTGCGCGCCTATCACGAGCACAATGCGGATGAAGCGCGCCCGGCGATCCTGGCGGAACTGGCGCGAGGCGCGCGCGTCGCCCTGATTTCGGACGCTGGCACGCCGCTGATTTCGGATCCCGGTTTCAAACTCGTGCGAGCCGCGATCGAGGCTGGCCATAAGGTCGTCAGCATTCCCGGCGCGTCCGCGACGCTGACGGCGTTGGTGGCCAGCGGCCTTCCCACCGACTGTTTTACGTTTGTCGGGTTTTTGCCCGTGAAAGCTGGCGCGCGGTCCGAACGGCTGGCCGAATTGCGCGACGCCCCCGGCACGCTGGTGCTGTTCGAAGCCCCCGGCCGCGTCGCCGCGACGCTTTTGGCAATGGTTGAGGCTTTCGGCGCCAGCACACCCGCTGCGGTCGGCCGCGAGCTGACCAAGCTGCACGAAGAGATGCGCACCGGCACGCTCGCAGAACTCGCCGATTGGGCGGGAGCGGACGACCTGCGCGGCGAAGTGGTGATTTTGGCCGCGCCGATGCGGGCGGCGGTGCGCGAGGCGACGGACGCGGAGGTTGAGGCCGCCTTGACTCTCAGCGGTACTGGCTCGTTGCGCGACCGTGTCGATGCCGTGGCCGCAAGTCTCGGGGCCAACCGGAAGCGGGTGTATGCGCTGGCGCTGAAAACGCGGCGGGAGCCCTGATGGAGCGCGCGCGGCACCCCTCAACCGATCGTCGGCGCCAGGCCGAACGGCAAGGCTTATGGGCCGAGCGCATCGCCGAAATCCTGCTGCGCTTGAAGGGCTACCGCATCCTGGAGCGCCGCTTTCGCACGCACTCCGGAGAGATTGATTTGATTGCGCGCCGCGGCAAACGGTTGGCGTTCGTCGAAGTGAAACGGCGCGCGTCGCTGGATGACGCCATGGAGGCCATCACGCCAAAACTGCGCGGCCGCGTCCGGCGCGCCGCCGAACTGTGGATGGGTCGCCATGACCGGGCGGGGCGGTGGCGTCCGGTGTTCGATGTGGTGGTGATCGTGCCGGGGAAATGGCCGCAGCATATTCAGGATGCGTTTCCGTTCGAATAGCTCTCCCGCCGCACTGTCTCATTTTGACACGCGCATCAACCGGATCTTAAGCCGGCGCCCCTACTGTGACGCGTGATAGCGGCGGTGGGCTGGAGCGGTTGTGACAACGAGTGTTCAGTGCCGCGCGCGTGCCTGCCTGGTCGCGTGCCTGCTTGCGCTGCTGCTGGCCGGCTGCGCCGCCCGGGCGCCACACCTCATCGCCGGCGATCACGGCGGCATCCTGGATGCGCCTCTGCAGCAGGGCGACTACTCCGAAGGCAACAGCGCGGCCTGGCTCGGGTTCCTGCTCAAGGCCTCGGTCAACGGCTACGCCCAGGACGTGGTGACGGCCCGCTACGTGACGCCAAAGGCCGAGGTGCTGGCCGAGCGGAAGCGCTTTGAGCATTCGGAGCTGTCCGTGCTCTGGATCGGGCACTCGACCTTCCTGATCCGGATCGGCGGCGTCACGATCCTCACCGATCCGGTGTTCTCCAACGCCGCCGCTCCGCTGCAGCTGGGCGGGCCGCAGCGCTACGCTCCGCCTGCGCTCGATATCGACGAGCTGCCGCCGGTCGACGCCATTGTCGTTTCGCACAATCACTACGATCACCTCGACGACACGTCTCTGGCGCGCCTGGCCCGCCGCTTTCCGATGGCGTCGCTGGTGCTGCCCAAGGGCAACGAGATGCACGGCGCAATGGCCGGGTTTCGGGAGACGGTGGGGGCTGAGCCGGGCCAGACGGTGACTGTTGCGGGTGTAAAAATCCTGGCGCTGCCGGCCTATCACGAGACCAGCCGCTTCGGCATCGACGCCGATCAGACGCGCGCGCTGGGCTATTATCTGCGGGCGGGACGGGCCGGCTCGGTCTATTTCGCGGGCGACACGGCCTATGGCCCGGTGTTCAAGCAAATCCGCGCCGCCTACGGAGCGCCCGACGTCGCCCTGGTGCCGATCGGCGCGTATGAGCCGCACGAGGCGACGCGCTATGTCCATGCCTCGCCCGAGGAGGCCATGCGGGTGGCCGGCGATCTTGGCGCAAAGGTCGCCATCGGCATGCATTGGGGCACGTTCCCGCTGTCGGGCGAACCAGTGTTCGAGCCGGCGCGGCGGTTTTTGCGGGCGTGCCATGCTGGAGGACCCAAGCCCATGGTGATGCGCATTGGCGGGTATCAGGACTTGTCGGCGTTTCGTGGTGGGAGGTATTGATTGTACGGAAGCAGTCCGTACGCTATCCTGACCGGCAACGTCAGGAGATCAACCGCCATGCCCAGAACATCCGCCGGAAGCAGCCGCATCGAACTCCGGATCAGGCCTGAGGACAAGATTACGCTCATGCGGGCTGCGGCGCTCAAGAACATGAACCTTACGGGGTTCATTTTGGAGCAGACTCTGCCGTTGGCCAAGGCCGCAGTCGAAAAATCCGAACGCATCGTCTTGTCGGAGCGCGACAGCCTTATGGTGCTTGATCTGCTCGAAAACCCGCCAAAACCGACGGCAAAGCTGAAGCGGGCGGCCAAGGCAGGGCAGATCCTTCGATGACGCTTGCGTGGTTTGAGGCTGCGCTCAGCCGCGCCCATGATCGTGCATCGTTCAGCTGCGGCGAGCCGGCGCTCGATGAGCACTTGAAGAAATACGCTCGTCAGAATCACGACAGCGGAGGGGCCAAGTGCTTTGTCGCATGCGAAGTCGGCAAGCCCGCGACAATCCTGGGCTACTACACGCTTTCGCTGGCAACGGTAGAGATTGATCGAACGCCGCAAGCCTTGCGCCGTGGACTCGGCAAATATGATGTCCCGATGTTTCGAGTTGGTCGGCTTGCGGTTGGCCTGGCTCAACAGGGCCGTGGGCTTGGGGCAGCGCTGTTCTATGCAGCCGGCAAGCGATGTGTTGCGGTGGCTTCCGAGGTTGGCGGCGTCGCTTTGCTGATCGACGCTAAATCTGAGCGCACAGCAATTTGGTACGTGGGTTTGGGCGGCCTCCGTCTCGAGCACGCGCCGCTGACGTTGGTTCTCCCGCTCAAAGTCATCGCAGGACTTTTGACTCCGAAATGACGCTGCGAATGTGCTCCAATGATTGCACCCCCCATTGACCCACTGTCCCGCACACAGCACACTCGCGCCATGACCGACAACCGCCCCCACGCCCCCGAAACCGCCGCCGCGCAGGCGCTCCACTACCTGGACAAGGAGACCGGCGCGGTCGCCCCGCCGATCCATCCGACGTCCACCTTTGCGCGCGATGAAAACTACGAGCTCACCGGCGGCTACAACTATTCGCGCTACGAAAGCCCGACCATTGACCTGGCCGAGAAGATCATCTGCGAGCTGGAGCGCGGGGCGGCCTCGCAGCTGTTCGGCTCCGGGCTGGCCGCGATCCAGGCCGTGTTCGAAACCGTGAAGCCAGGCTCGCATGTGGTGGTGCCGAAAATCATGTACTTTGGCGCGCTGCTCTGGTTGCGCCGCATGGCCGAACATAAGGGCCTCACGATTGATCAGTTCGACCAGAACGATATCGCGTCGTTGCGCGCCGCCGTAAAACCGGGGCGCACCAAGCTGGTGTGGCTGGAATCGCCCGCCAATCCCACCTTCGAGGTGGTGGATATTTCTGAGGCCGCGCGCATAAGCCATGACGCGGGCGCGCTGCTCGGCATCGACGGCACCAACGCGCCGCCCTGCACCACGCGTCCCATCGAGCACGGCGCGGACGTGGTCACGCATTCGGCGACCAAGTTCCTGAACGGCCATTCCGACATCACCGGCGGCGTCGTGACCTGCGCCCGCAAAGACGCCCTCTACGAAGAAATCCACTACATCCGCAAGCAGCAGGGCGCGGTGCTGGGCGCCTTCGAGGCCTGGCTGCTGGTGCGCGGCATGCGGACGCTGTTTGTGCGGTTCGAGCGCCAATCGAACAACGCCATGGTGATCGCCAGGCACTTCGAGGGCCACGCAAAAATTGCGCGCGTGATCTATCCAGGCCTGCCCAGCCACGCGCAGCACGCCATCGCCAAAAAGCAGATGACCGGCGGCTTCGGCGGTATGCTGTCGATCCTCGTCAAGGGCGGGGCGGCGGAGGCGAAACGCGTCGCGACGTCTGTAAAAGTGTTTTATCCCGCGACGTCCCTCGGCGGCGTCGAGAGCCTGATCGAGCATCGCAAATCCGTCGAGGGGCCGGACTCGCTGGTGCCGGCCAACCTGTTGCGCGTGTCCGTGGGCATCGAACACGTCTCCGATCTGATCGCCGATCTGGAGCAGGCGCTGGAATCGATCTGATGGCGGAGCACCCGTTGCGCGGCTCGACCACGCGGGGGCCGTGGCCGAGCGCGATCGGCGAGAATTTCTACGAGCGCGCCAGCACCGATCCCGCCGTGCCGCAGCTCTGGGCCTATACGGATCGTTGGAGCTATGCGCCGGGCGACACGGTGCGGCTGCATGTGTCGACGACGCTGGCCACGTTTGATCTGGCGCTTGTTCGCGATGGAGCGGAGCGGCAGTCCGTCCACGTGCGCAACGGGCTGCAGGGACGGTTCCATCAGACGCCGGAGGATTGCTCCGTCAAGGGTTGCGGCTGGCCGGTGGCGGTCGAACTGAAGGTTGCGCAGGACTGGCGATCCGGCGGATACATCGTTCGCCTCAGCGGCAAGACGGAGCGCGGCGACGCGCTCGTCTACCACCACCTGATCCTCGTCCGCGCCGCTCCCGGACACGAGGGAGCGATGCTCCTGGTGGCCGCCACCGGCACCTGGGCGGCCTACAACGACTGGGGCGGATCAAACCACTACGAGGGCATCACCGGCCCGGAGCGCAATCAGTTTTCCCCACGCGTTTCGATCCATCGTCCGTTCTCGCGCGGCTTCGTCGTGCTGCCCGAGGGGGCGCCGCGGGTACCGTTCCGCACCCCTCCCGCGCTGGGCGCTGCGCTGCGCCATCCTCATGTGGACTGGGCGTATGCGAATGGATATTCCAAAAAATACGCCTCCGCAGGCTGGGCCAGCTACGAGCGGCATTTTCTGCGCTGGGCGGAAAGCGCCGGATACCGCGTTGACGTTTGCGCGCTGCACGATCTGCATACCGATTCAGACCTGTTGAAACGCTACCGCCTCGCCGTGTTCGTCGGTCATGACGAATATTGGACCGCCGAGATGCGCGACGCCGTCGATGCCTATGTCGGCGACGGCGGGAAGGTGGCCCGCTTCGCCGGAAATTTCCTCTGGCAGACCCGGCTGGAGGAGGATGGCGCGACACAGGTCTGCTACAAATACCGGGCGCGCACGGAAGACCCGACCTACGCCTCGAAAGACCGTAAGCTGACGACCACCGCCTGGGAGTCCCTCGAAGTCGGACGCCCTGGCGCCAGCACCTTCGGCGTCAACGCGCTGCGCGGCATGTACGCCGGCTGGGCGGGCGCGGCTCCGCGCGGGGTGGGCGGCTTTACGGTCTACCGGCCCGAGCACTGGGCAATTGCAGGTACCGATCTCTACTACGGCGACGTGTTTGGGGCTGCGTCGCGCATCTTTGGCTATGAGGTTGACGGCCTCGACTACACTTTCCGCAATGGGCTCCCTATCGCTCTGGGCACGGACGGCGCGCCCGACGGCATCGAGATCCTCGCCATGGGCCTCGCCGTCCTGGCCGAGGAAAATCACGGCGATCGCGGCACGGTCGCGTTCCTCGGCGACGACGATCTGCGCTTCGCCGCAGAGGCGGTGCACGGAGCAGCGTCGCCCGAAGCCATGGAGACCATGCGCCGTGGCTCTGGCATGATCGTCACGTTCCGCAAGGGCCAAGGCGAGGTCTTCACGGCTGGAACCTGCGAATGGGTCGCCGGCCTCATCGACCGCGATCCGTTCGTCGAGCGCATCACGCGCAATGTGCTGGATCGGTTTTTGGCCACCTCGCCTCGGCCGGCCAAAGCGTAGGGGCAAGACGTGTCTCGCCCGCGTGCAGCGCGCCGTGAGGTTAAAGGGCGAGACAAGTCTCGCCCCTACGCCATAACCATCCGCACCCAAATCACGAGAGGCATCAGCCACCCCTCAACAGTTTCGCCACATCCCGGGCGAAATACGTCAGCACACCGCTGGCCCCCGCCCGCTTGAACGCCAGCAGGCTCTCCAACATGACCTTGTCGCGGTCCAGCCAGCCGTTGGCGGCGGCGGCCATCAGCATGGCGTATTCGCCCGACACCTGATAGGCGAACGTTGGTACACGGAAAGTTTCGTGCACGCGGCGCACGATGTCGAGATACGGCATGCCGGGTTTGACCATGACGAAATCGGCGCCTTCGGCCAAGTCCAGGCCGACTTCGCGGATCGCCTCGTCGCCGTTGCCGGGGTCCATCTGGTAGGTGCGTTTGTCGCCCTTGAGGGCCGCCTTGGAGCCGACGGCGTCGCGGAATGGGCCGTAGAAGGCGGAAGCGTATTTTGCCGCATACGCCATGATCTGCGCGTGGTGGTCACCCTTGGCTTCGAGGGCCTGGCGGATGGCGCCGATGCGGCCGTCCATCATGTCGGAAGGGGCGAGGATATCGCAGCCGGCGGCGCGCTGCAGGAGGGCCTGTTGCACCAGCACGGCGAGGCTGGCGTCGTTGACGATCGTGTCGCCCTCCATCAGACCGTCCTGGCCGTGGGACGTATAGGGATCGAGCGCCACGTCGCACAGAATGCCAACTTCGGGGACGGCCTTTTTTATGGCGCGGACGGCCCGACAGACCAGATTTTCCGGGTTGAGGGCTTCGCGGCCGTCCTCGGTTTTGAGCGCGGGATCGGTGGCGGGGAACAGGGCCAGCACCGGGATGTTCAGGGCGCGCGCTTCTTCGGCGGCCCTGACGGCGTGGTCCACGCTGAGCCGTTCTACGCCCGGCATCGAGGGCACGGCGACGCGTTTGTCTTTTCCATCCACCAGGAACAGCGGCCAGATCAGATCATCCGTGGTCAGCGCGTTTTCGCGCACCAGGCGGCGCGACCAGTCGGTGGCGCGGTTGCGGCGCAGCCGCGTGGCGGGAAAGCCGGGGGGCAATGTGTTGTTCGATGTCATTGGCAATTCTTTTCGAAATGGACAATCTAAGGTGCGAGTGGAGGGAAAGGGGTCAGACCCCATAGGCGCTAAGATAAGGGCGCGCTACTTTCCTTCTCCCCCTTTTTAGGGGGAGAAGGTGGCTCCCGAGCGCAAAGCGCGAGGATTCAGGGCCGGATGAGGGGCAGCCGCTTGCTCCGTGACTGTGGCAAGAGGGTCCGAGCCAGCCGCTGCCCCTCACCGACCGCGTGGCTCTTGCCTCCCAAGAGGTCGGCTGCGAGACGCGGTCTCCTCTCCCCCTAAGAAGGGGGAGAGGAAAAAAGTCGGCGCCGCCCTTATCCTAGCGCCTAGGGGTCAGACACCAATTGCCCGCCTCGCGCGCAGCTCTAGCGGAGTCATCACTCACAATAAGACGACCCCGGCCGGGGCGCCAGATCGATGTGGAAATGTTCGCGGTGCGCATCGTTGGCTTCGGGGCCGAGCACGGTGCCGAACGCCTTGCAGGCGCTGGCGTGCACGCCGTGGATGAAGCGCGCGCCGGCCGATTGCGGGGCGGGCGGCGCCACGCCGAGCGCGACGGCTTCATCGTGCATCGCCGCACGGATGGCGGTGGAGCCGAGATGCTTTTTCGCGGTCAGTTCGGCTGTGAGTGCGGGAAGCGTGGCGGTTGACGGGTTGGAGCCGTCGGCGCGCGTGACTTTGGCCGCAAAACCGTTCGCGGGTTTGGGCGCCTTGGCGTCCCTGGCCGATTTGATCAGATCACGGAGCACCGGCCCCCAGGCGCCTGCGACCGATTGGACGGAGCCATTGGCGAGCGTAAAGGCGCCGACATCCAGCGCGTTGGCGGTGGCGTGCTCGCTCAGTTTCTGGTTCGGGTCGCCATAGCGGTTGCGGCAATCGTAGGCGGCCTCGTTTTTCACGGCGACCACGTCGGAATGCAGTTCGGCTCGGGCGAGGGGCTGCACGTCGGTGGCGAGCCAAGTCGCGAGTTTGGCGGCGAGCCGGCAGTTCATGGTGGCGGGCGGCTGGACGGCGATGGCCGGTTTGACGCCGAATGCGCGCACCTCAATCGGCTGGGCGCTGCCGCAGGAGCCATGGCGGACCGAGGGGGCATAGGAATAGTCGAGTTTCAAAGTCTTCAGCAGGGTTTCGCATTCGGATTTGGCGGCGGCGATCTCGACGGTGGTCCAGTCCGCCGCAGTTTTGGCCGGGGGCTTTGGGAGTGGGGTGATGGCGACCGAGGTCGGTGGCGACGCCGGAGGTTTGACCGAGGGCTGTTCGGGGGACGGGGACGTCCCGCGTAGGGCAAGGGCGGGAGCGGGCTTGGGTTTCGATGGCTGAGCCTTGCGGCCCGAGGCGTCGATGGCGCCGGGGCCAGCGGCGACCATGGCGACAACGGCGGTTGCTCCGTAGGCTATCCATCTCTGGCGCCGAGCCGATGTCATCGCGTCGTCCTATCCTGCTGCTCTCAGCTGCGGCTTTTCGGCAGATGGGATGGCAAAATTGCGAACAGAAGGCAAATTGGATTGAAGCGTCAACAATCCGAGCCCGAAAGGCAGTCAGTGGAACCCGATGACACGCGAATGCAACAGGACGCTACGGTGGTGCAACAGGATGCATCCCGAACGCAACCCGGGCGTGACGGGACGCAGCAGGATGCAACGCTGACGCAACGGGATGCAACGGCCGTGCGTGCCGTTTCGGCGCTGCCGGGAGACCAATTTTTGGCGACCAGGGATCGCCGGTTAAGTTTGATTTGGGCGACGGGAGCGGAAAAAAGTTTTTTCGCTAGCGCCGCTCTCGTTCAAACCCTTCGGGGCGACGCCAAGGACCGCGAGATCTATGCAACGCTCTTGGAGGTTGCGGGCATCCAGATGCCGCAGGGCTATGAACTCAGTTCACACCAGCTGGCCGTCTGGACCATCGACCGCCATCCCAAGCCCTTCGTGGCGCTCTTATCCGACGACGCGGCTGGCGACGCCCTGGGCCTGGCGCTGCATGGCACCCAGTGCGTCGCGACGGAAACGGCGCGCCTGTGCGCCTCCTCCATCACGACCGGCGACACGCCCAGCGGCGGCCTCAGCCTCATCCTGCCCCGCCTGCCCGGCCATCTCGGGCTCTATCTCTCCTTGAGCGGCCGCCTGATCGACCGCTCCCTGGCCTATCGTGCGGGTTTGATAACACATTGCATCGACGCTACGCACTTCCCCGAGATCCGCGAACGCCTGGCCCAAGCCGACCCTGTGGATGACATTCTGGACGGCCTGCACCAAACCCCCGGCCCCTCCCCGCTCGATCCGTATCTCCCCATAATCGATGCCTGCTTCGCCGCCCCCTCGCCCGAAGACATTGTCGCGCGGTTGCTGACCGTCGCCGGCCCCGAGGCCGCCTGGGCGCACGACCTGGCCCACCACATCAGCGGGTTTTCCGCCTCGGCGCTCGACGCCACGCATCGGATGCTGACGGACGTTCCGGCCCCGGATCTGCGCTCCGCGCTCGCCCTGGAATACCGGATCGCCATGGCCCGCCAGGGCCACCCTGGCGCCACCCTCGACTTGCCCCAGCCCCCCCGCGCGCCAAGCATTTCCTGAGCAAAATCAGCACCTTCACTCCGGGACACGAAAACACCAAATCTTCACCACGCCCCTTAAGCCGCCCTTAGCCGACTTCGCTTACCTTGAGGCTCAACCACGAAGAACACTTCGGGCGTCAAACAGAGTTCAGGGCGAGACACAGATGTCGGCGTTATTGAAAGAGTACGCGCACTCCGTCAACGAAGCGGAGGGCGGGCTGAAGATCGAATATCTGCAGGCTTTGCGCCTGGTGGAGCGGCTTCACCGCCTTCTGCTCGATGTCATCAAGGATGAGTTCGACCGGCTCGGGCAATCCGAGCTGAACAGCGTGCAGGCGCTGTTGATCTACAATATTGGCACGGCGGAACTGACGGCCGGGGAGCTGCGCACCCGCGGTTATTATCTGGGTTCGAACGTCAGCTACAACCTGAAGAAGCTGGTGGATATGGGCTACATCCACCACAAGCGCTCCGAGACCGATCGGCGTTCGGTGCGGGTCAGCCTGACGGAGCGTGGGCAAGAAGCCTGCGATGTGGTCAGCGAGCTGTATCACCGCCAGCTCAAGTCGCTGGAGACGGTTGGCGAGGTTAATGAGCGCGACATTCGCATGCTCAACCTCAGCCTGATGCGTTTGGAGCGGTTCTGGTCGGATCAGATCCGTTATCGGCTGTAAGTTTCTCTCTCATTGCGCTGTCTCTGCCGCAGGCCCGGAGCAATCCGGGCCTGTTGGCGTTTTGGCCACCGCTTCGCCCCAATTTGTGGCTCCGTTGCATCCCGCCGGAGCACGCGAAAGCACTGCGGGCGGCGGCCGCTTGCACGGCGGCATGGCGCGTGCTTGTGTCCCGGCTGCCGGTTTGCACAGAAATTTTTGGAACCAGCCGTGAACGTGCTGGCGGGGTACTAACGTCTTGATAGACTTTCGCGATTCGGATGTTGGGCGAGGGGCGGGGCAACCTGGAATGACGACAGCACTTAAGCTTGGGCGGGCCAGCCTGCTGCGAACCGTGTTCACGGGGTTGGCGCTCGTGCTTGCATCGCCAACCTATGCCGACACAACCTCAGATTGTCTTTCTAAAGCGGCGACCTCGGCGGCCCTGTCGGCCTGCAAGGGCGCGGGGGCGGCTGCGCCGGCGGCAGTCTCCAAACCGGCCTCGACGGCAACGACGTCCGCCCCGGCTGCAGCGGCGTCTACGACCTCGGTTTCGGCCTCCGAAAAGCTGCCGGAAAGTGCAAAAACAGAGAGTGAATCTGCAGTAAATCCAACAAAAAATGCTGTAGATTCGAGCAAAATTCAAGCCGCGGCACCCTCAGTTGCGGCGTTCGATTCAGCCAAGAAAAAGAAGTACTCCAAGCGCAAGAACGCCGACGCCATCGTTGCCAATGCACCCGAGCCAGCGCCCGAGCCGAATGTGTTCAGCGCCCTCTTCGGTCAGCCCCAAGGCGAGGCGTCCGCTGCGGTTGCCGCGGCAACCGATCCGACATCGACGGCGGCGACCGATCCCTTGAACGGCGGAAAATCCAAGGGTAAAGGCAAGGGCCCGAAGACCGCCAAGGCAAGCGATCCCAACGCGCCGACAACGACCGTCGTCCCGGACGGCGGCTTCTTCGACAGCGCCGAGGACGCGCCCTTCGCCTCAGCCGACCTTGGCTACCCGCTCATGTCGCCAGGCAACATCGAGCCCATGAAGGCCGCCATCAAGCGGTACGCTGATATTGTCGCGTCCGGCGGCTGGCCCTCGGTCGATCCCCTGCAGATGCAGGTCGGCACGACCAACCCCGCCGTTGCCGCGCTGCGCAAGCGGCTGCAGAGCGAGGGCGACCTGAAGAGCGAGCCTTCGGGGTTCAGCGGCCCGGAGTATTTCGACCAGGAGGTCTCCGAGGCGCTGAAACGCTGGCAGGGCCGCTATGGCCTCGGCGAGACCGGCGATCTGCTCGACCCCGACAAGCTGAAGAACGGCACCCGGACCGTCATTGCGCTGAATGTCACGGCCGAGGCGCGGCTGGCGCAGCTGAAGGCCAATCTCACACGGTTGCAGCAGAAGCAGGTTGGCAAGGGTCGCTACGTCCTGGTGAACATCCCCGGCGAGCAGATCGAGGCGATCGAGAACAACAAAGTCATTCTGCGCCTGAACGGCGTCGTAGGGCGGCCCGAACGGCCCAGCCCGTTGCTCACGTCGAACATCGGCGACATCAAATTCAATCCGATCTGGAACATGCCGCCGACCGTCTTGAAAGAAGACCTGCTGCCCAAGGCCAAGGCGCTGCAAGCCAAGGGCGTGGACGTGCTGGCAAAGTTCGGGATCGACGCCTACGACGGCAATGGCAAGAAAGTCGACAGTTCCAAGATCGACTGGAACAGGGTCAACCCGGAGACCTACCGCTATTCGCAGCCGCCCAGCAAAGACAACCCGCTCGGTTTCGCCAAGCTGGACTTCGCCAGCCCCGAGGCGGTCTACATGCATGACACGCCGTCGAACAAATTGTTCGACAAGAGCTATCGCGCCGCCAGTTCGGGCTGCATTCGTGTCGAGCACATGGACAAGTTGGTGACGTGGCTGCTGAAGGAAACCGACGGTTGGTCGAGAAGCGCGGTCGCTGCCATCAAGGAGTCGGGCGAGAGCAAGATCGTGCACATCAAGAAGTCCGTGCCGCTGCATTGGGTCTATATCACCGCCTGGGCGACCGAGGATGGCGCCGTGCATTTCCGCCGCGACCTCTATGGCAAGGACGCGCAGTTCGGTGTGAGCAAGACCGCGTCGGCGTATTAGATCCGGCGCTTTGTGGGGCGCACCGCCGTCCACCGCGTAGGGGCGAGCCGCGCCCCCCCCCGGGCAGTGAAGAAGTTGGAATATGCCGACACACCCCGCCGCCCCCCCCAGCCCCACCCCCCGCCC